>NZ_CP025086.1:2283478-2621848 GCF_004135935.1 Methylovirgula ligni
CGTGGCACGGATCAATATATCGGGCGACTCGGTGCAATTGCAGCAGATCGACGATGTTCTGAGCGGCCTCGATTCCGCCGATCAATTGGGTATCTATCTGATGATCGCGCGGGCCTCGGTTCTTGCCGGGAGAATTGCGGTGGCGCAGTTCGCAGCAACCAGAGCCGAAAGTTTCGCGGCGTCCGATTCGGCGGAAATTTGTCGCGCGAAGCTCTACGAAGGCGCTGCCGAAGTCTTCACGCCCGATTATAGGCGTGGCGAAAGCTTGCTCAATTCCGTGGATGCCAGCCACCTCTCGCGCGAGGAGGGCACGCTGCGCGACGCTGCGCTGTCTGTTTCCCGCCAGATTCATGAATGGCCGCGGGCCGCTGCCCCGTCCGTGCCGAGCCTTGCGGCGGAATCCGCGCCGCAGGCGCTCGAGACGGCGATAAGCGAAGGCGCCTCGACGATCGATGCGGCGCAGAAGGCGCTCGCCGACGCCGACGATATCGACAAAACGGAGACGCCATGAACAACGTCAGCGGGTTCTCCGGCGCTCTCGTCACTTCCAATCCTCTTGCTGCCTCCGAGCCGAAGACGGGCGGCGATTCATCGGCCAAGCCGAAGGGACAGTCCTTCGAGACATTGCTGACAGGGCTGAGCCAGCAGAGCGAAACGCCGGCGAATTCGCCTTCGAGCGTGGATGCGCTCACCGGGCAGGGTGGGGCACGCAGTCCCTCGCTTCATTCGAATGCGCTCACACTCCTGACGCAGGCCGTTACACCCCCGACATCGCGGACGACGGCTGGCGCGCAAGCCTCGGGGAAGGCCACGGGGCAAAACCAGGCCGCAGTCCTCAGCACGAATATGTCCGCGGAGTCCCCGGTCGCTGCTGCTACGACGGTTCCAGGTACGGCGGGGCGCGGTGCGCCGTCGCGGGACACCACCGCGTCAACGCCGACGAGCGACCGTGCGCCGGAGCAGAAGGCCGCGAGTATTACACGCGACGTGACGCCGGCATCCAGGTCGCAATCCTCCACTGCACAAACGCAATCCACCAGCGCCCAAAGGCAGCCGTCGAATACCGCTTCGATCAACGTAAGCGCGTCGCAACCAATATCTGCGGCGAACGATGCTGCGAGTACTGCATCCGTTGAAGTTGCGTCGTCCGCAGCCGCGACATCGGTGTCGCAAAAATCTCCGGAGAGCGGGCAATCCTCCAGCACGCGGGAGCGCCGGCACAGCGCGGAGCACGCTTCGTCGCAGACTCAGCCGCAACCGGCGACGAATGTGACCGCCGGCGCTCTCCTCGCTGCGACGGCGAATGTCCCGCCCGCCAGCGTGCAACAGGCCGTAACAGCCGATTCGGGATCGCTTTCGGACACAGGCGACAATGACGTTCCTGGCGGCGGCGCATCTTCGCTCACGGACGAAACGGCCGTCACCAAGATCGCGCTCACCTCGCACGGCGCGACAAGCAAATCGGATTCGACCGAGGACAGCACGCCCATCAAGGTCGATGTCGTTTCGCAAGCGACATATTTTGCGCCGGTAGCGTCGCTCTCGCCGGCGCAGCAAATCGCCAATGCGGTGGCGCCGCTTGTGACATCGTCGGACGCGGCCACGCAGGATTCATCCACCACGTCGTCAGTCCGAGCCGCCACGCCGGTCACGGACATCGGCGCGATGCTTGCGGCAGCGCAGCCATCCTTGTCGGCGGTCAAAACCCTGGATTTGCAAATCGAGCCGCCGGATCTTGGCACGGTGAATGTGAAGATCAGTCTGTCCGACGGCGGCCTTCAGGTCGAAGTTCAGGCGAGCCAGAGCACGACCCGCGATCTCCTTGAAAAAGACAAGCAGGAACTCACCGATCGGCTGGCCGATACCGGCTACACCGTTACCAGCGTCGACATCAGCCTCGCGGCATCGTCAAGCACGGCCAACAGTTTTGCCGATCAGGGCGCCGCCGGCCAGAATTTATCCGGCCAGACCTCCGAAGGCGGTAGCCAAGGTTATGGCGGGTCGCAGGCTCAAGACGGCGGCGCCAACAATTCTCCCCAACGTCAGTCGCAACGGCAGAGCGGCAATGAAACCTATGAGACGGCACGGTCTGCACCTCGGCGCCCTGCTGGCGCTGGCCTTTATATATAGCGGCGCCCAAGGCGCACCCCAGCCGCTCGTGTGTGAGCGCGAAATGACCCGCGCCGCGGCCAAATATGGGGTGCCGCTCGGCGTGCTTTATGCTGTCGGCCTGACAGAGACCGGCCGTCGCGGGACGCTTAGTCCCTATGCGCTCAACATCGAGGGGCCGTCCGTATTCCCGCAGACGTCGGAGGAAGCACTTCAGCGATTCTACGAAGCGCAGCAGCGCGGCGCCAGGCTCATCGACATCGGCTGTATGCAGATCAACCATTATTACCACGGCAGCCATTTCAGCTCGGTTGCAGAAATGTTCGATCCACACGCCAATGTCGATTACGCCGCGCGATTTTTGCGCGATCTGAAAGCGCAGGAGGGAAGCTGGACTCTCGCGGCGGCGCGCTATCACGCCGGCCCGGACAATAACCCGGCGCAGAAGCAATATGTCTGCGAAGTCATCAGCAACATGGTCGCCAGCGGTTTCGGTCAATGGACAGATTCGGCGCGCGCCTTCTGCCGCTGATGTGATGGCGAGTTGTGACGACGCCTTGCACGCAACGGCGTTGAGTCATTTCAACCACATATACATCCAAAGTGAATCTGGCCCTGTCATTTGTCCTGAAACGCAACAGTACCGTTTGACGGCAGTTAAGACTTAGCTAACAGTTGAAAGGGGCTAAACAACTGATTCGGGGGGGCTATTCCGTGCTGGTGATTGTGGATGAGCGGGATATAGTGACCGCTGGTTACGCATGTCGCTTCGGCAGTGAGGGTGTATCTGCCGCTCGTTTCTGTAGCGACGAATTTCGCGAATGGGTCAAGACAGTCGCGGATGCCGATCTTTACGCGGTCGAGGCTTTTCTGCTTGGCGATTGCCGTGATCGCGAGATCTTGCCGAGAATGATTCGGGAGCGTTCGCGCGCTCCCGTGATCGCGATGAACGAGGCGCCGTCTCTGGAACAGACCCTGAGTCTTTTCGCGGCAGGTGTCGATGATGTGGTGCGCAAGCCGATTCATGTCCGCGAGATTCTTGCGCGCGTGGGGGCCATCCGCCGCCGGCTCGAGGTTGAGCAGGATCACGCGGTCGTCGGCGAGATGCGGGTCTTCTTCGACGGCCGCGATCCCGAAATAAGGGGCAATGTTCTGCCGTTGCCGCGACGCGAGCGGCGCATTCTCGAATATCTCGTTGCCAATCGCGGGCGGCGGGTCAGCAAGTCGCAAATCTTCAACTCGATCTATGGAATCTTCGACGATAACGTCGAGGAGAACGTCGTCGAGAGCCACATCAGCAAGTTGCGCAAGAAGCTGCGGCGTCATCTCGGCTACGATCCGATAAATTCAGTGCGCTATCTGGGTTATCGCC
The DNA here is from genome assembly GCF_004135935.1 of Methylovirgula ligni. Classification (NCBI taxonomy): domain Bacteria; kingdom Pseudomonadati; phylum Pseudomonadota; class Alphaproteobacteria; order Hyphomicrobiales; family Beijerinckiaceae; genus Methylovirgula; species Methylovirgula ligni. Next base: position 2,286,960 of record NZ_CP025086.1, read on the forward strand.
TGGCGGAAGCTCACTAGTTTCGCGCCGCCCATGCGCGGCGCTGCATGTTCCGCGTCGTCCGACGCGATGTTTTTCCAGTATGGCATGAACGGTGTGCGAGGGGCCTTGGGTCGGCTCCGCGCGGTGGAGGCGTGCGCGATTTTCGACTCGCGCCGTACTGCGGCGAGCGCAAGCTCCGCACAAGTTGGTTGCCGTTAAATCCTGTCAGAGAAATCAGGAGAATCGGCGATGAGTCTCTATAGTGCATTGATGGCCAGCGTGTCGGGCATGTCGGCGCAAGCAAATGCGCTCTCAACGATCTCCGATAACATCGCCAACGCGGATACGACGGGCTACAAGCAGGCCTCGACGCAATTCGAGGACATGCTGAACGAATTCAGCACGAGCGAATATGACGCCGGCGGCGTCGGGACGGTCGTCAACTACAATATCGCGCAGCAGGGCGATCCGACCTCGACCACGACGAGCACTAATATGGCGATCGAGGGCAATGGCTTCTTCGTCGTCGAAAATGCCAGCGGCGAGACCTACCTGACCCGCGCCGGCTCGTTCGCGCCCGATGCGAATGGCAATCTCGTCAACGCTTCCGGCTACACGCTGATGGGCTATCCGATCAGTTCCGGTTCGTCGCAGCCGGTGAGCTATTCGCTGGATCAGCTTCAGCCCGTGCAGGTGCCGATTTCCGGCCTTTCGCCGCCTGTGGCCTCGACCTCCGCAACGCTGACGGGCAATCTCGATTCGGGCGCGTCGGTAGATTCCGGAACGCTGCCGGCGGCCAATAGCGCCAGCTCCACCTATACGTCGATGACGCCGGTGACCGCTTATGACGACCTCGGTAATTCGGTGACGCTCAACGTTTATGCGACGAAGACGGGCGCCAATACCTGGGAGGTGGACGTCTATAACGCCGCGGATGCGGCCTCCGGCGGTGGCTTCCCTTACAGCGCCGGCCCGCTTGCGACGCAGGCCTTGACGTTCGATCCGACGTCGGGCGCTCTGAGCAGCACGCCGACATCCCTCTCGGTCGCGGTGCCGGGCGGGTCGTCACTGAGTCTCGACGTTTCCGGCCTGACGCAAGTTTCTTCCTCGACTTCGGTCCAATCGACGGTGAACGGCAATCCGCCCGGGACGTTCGAGAGCGTTTCGGTGTCGGCGAGCGGCGTGCTCTCCGAGAACTATTCCAACGGAGTGACCACGCCAATCTATCAGATTCCGCTCGGCACCGTCCCAAGCGTCAACAGCATGACGTCTCTGGCCGGTGATGTGTTCGCGCCCAATTCGAATTCGGGTGCGATCACGCTGGGGGCCGGCAATTCGGAAGGGTTCGGCTCAATCAATGGTTCGGAACTCGAATCCTCGACCGTCGATCTTGCGACGCAGCTCACCAATATGGTCGTGACGCAGAACGCCTATCAAGCCAATTCAAAAGCCTTCCAGGTCGGCTCGGATATGCTCAGCGAGCTCGTCAACCTGCTGAAGTAATTGCGGGCATTTCTCATCTCCTGAGTCCGTGTCATGAATCTCACGACCGCCACGCACGTTACCCAGTCCGCTCTCGCCACGGTTTCGGCGGAATCGGCGCTGGTGTCGCGCAATATCGGCGGGGTCAATAGTCCCGGGTTCTCGGAAAAAACCGCCAATGTCGTCACAACGGCCGATGGCGGCGTCGAGGTCGCCTCGGTCACCAATGCGCAGAGTCAGGCGGTCTTTGCGAACGTGCTGAGCGCAACGGCGGCATCTGCGACGCAATCGGCCCTTTCCGATGGGCTTACGACGCTGGCGACAATCGTCGGCGAGCCGGGGTCGGATACGTCTCCGGCGGAAAAGCTCAGTGATCTGACCAACGCGCTTCAGCAATATGAGGCGTCGCCGTCCGACAGCAGCCTCGCCAGTGCGGCCGTCACAGCGGGGCAGAATCTGGCGAGCACGCTCAACAACGCGACGGCGACCGTGCAGCAGGTCCGCGAGGACGCCGACTCGCAGATGGCCTCCTCGGTTTCAAGCATCAACTCGCTTCTGACGCAGTTCAAGAGCGTCAATCAGCAGATCGTCACCGGTACCGCGACCGGCGCCGACGTCACCGATTTGCTCGATACGCGCAATTCGATCCTCACCCAGCTCTCGCAACAAATTGGCATCACGACGAGCGCGGGCGCCAATAACGACATGTCGATCTACACCGACAGCGGCGTGACGCTGTTTCAAAACGGCACCGCCAGCACGGTGAACTTTCAGCCGACGCAGACCTACACCGCAGGGACAACCGGGAATGCTGTCTATATCGACGGCGTCCCGGTTACCGGAAGCTCCGCGACAATGCCTATCCAGACCGGCGCGCTCGCGGGGCTCGCAAATCTGCGCGACAATGTCACCGTCACTTACCAGTCGCAGCTCGACCAAACCGCAAATGGCTTGATCAGCGCCTTCGCCGAGACCGATCCGAGCAATTCGGGCTCATCCCTCGCGGGGCTTTTCACCAATGGCTCGAGCACGGCGCTGCCGACAGCGGCGCAAGTGACGGGTCTTGCCGGCAGCATCACCGTCAATGCCGCGGTCGATCCGAGCCAGGGCGGCACCGCCGCGTTGTTATCCGATGGGATCAACTTCAACTACAACACATCGAACCAGGCCAGCTACGACACACAGCTGCAGCAATATCTGACAAAGCTTTCGGCGGCTCAGAGTTTTTCCAGCGCCGGTGGTATTGGAACCAGCAATACGCTTTCGGGCTATGCCGCGGCATCAGTCAGTTGGCTCGATGCCGAGCAACAGAACGTGCAGTCGGAAAGTGCCTATCAGAGCACGTTGCTGTCGACATCGACGACCGCGCTGTCAAATTCGACCGGGGTCAATCTCGATGACGAGATGTCCCAGATGCTCGATCTTGAAAACTCCTACTCGGCGACAGCGAAGCTGCTGACGACGATCAACAACATGTTTTCCGATTTGGCGACCGCGATAGACCAGGCGACGGCGGCATGAGCTCGTTTATTTCTGCCTATTCGATTTCGACCGCCCTGCGGCAGTCCGTTCTGACGGCGCAGAGCAATCTTGCTCAGGCGCAGCAGGAGGTCTCGACCGGCACATACGCAGATGTCGGTTTGGCGCTCGGTGCGCAGACGTCGCAGGACATCAGCCTGCGCTCCCAGGAATCTTTGCTGCAGACCCTGACCACGACGAACAATCTCACCGCGACAAGTCTCAGCACGACGCAGGGCGTGCTCAGCAGTTTCCAAACGACCGCGCAGAACTTGCTGCAATCGGTGATCGGCTCGGCCAATCAGGACGGCGTCTCGACGTCTCTGCAGCAGCAGGCGCAGAGCGCGTTGCAATCCCTGATCTCGGGGCTGAACACGACCGAAGGCGGCAATTACCTTTTTTCTGGAACCAATACGTCCGTCGCGCCGATTACGGATTACTACAGCACCGGGGCAGCAAATAAATCGGCCGTTGATTCGGCATTTTCGTCTTACTTCGGTTTTTCGCAAACAAGCTCAAGTGTTGCGGATATAACCGCCAGTCAGATGCAGGGCTTCCTCGATACAGAGTTCGCGCCGCTGTTCCAGGGTACGAACTGGACGTCGAACTGGTCCTCGGCTTCCGACACAACGACGAGCAGCGAGATTTCGCCGTCGTTGACGGTCTCGACATCGGTCAGCGCGAACCAGTCGGCGTTCCAGGATCTGGCGCAGGGCTATACGATGCTGGCCGATCTCGGGACGCAAAATCTGAGCAGCTCGGCGCTTCAGACCCTTGAGACCAATGCCGAGAATCTTCTCAACGCCGGGATCGCTGGTGTCACCGGCATCCAAACGTCCGTCGGCAGCGTTCAGACCGACATCACGTCCGCCAATAACCAGATGTCGGTCGAGATGAGCGTGCTTTCGACGCAGGTCGGGAATCTCGAAAACGTCAATCCATATGAGGCGTCGACGGAAGTCACAAATCTGCAGACGCAGATCGAGACGGCCTATTCGCTGACCTCGCAGCTGTCGCAGCTTAGCCTGGTGAAATATCTCTAACCGCGTGCATTTTGAGGGTGATCTACGAATATGTACCAATTCTCTTACAAAGAGATTCTGGACGACTGCGCACAGGACGCGCGTGCGCGCGAGCGGCTCGCCATGCAGCGCGCGATCGAATTGCTTGAGCTTGCGCAGCAGCGCGGCGTCAAGTCGATGGAGGCGGCCGAGGCTCTCAACTACCTCAACAAACTCTGGCATCTTTTCATCGATGATCTCGCCAGGCCGGAAAACGATCTGCCCGACGCCCTGCGCGCCGAGCTGATTTCGATTGGCATCTGGATCACCAACGAGATCAATCGCATGAGGCTCGGCAAGAGCGATAACTTTGGCGGCTTGATCGAAATCTGCGCGATCATCCACAGCGGATTGAAGTGAGGCGATCAGATGCGGATTTCGCTGCGCGCCGGGGAGAAGTTCTACATTAACGGCGCGGTTCTGCGGGTGGATCGAAAGGTCTCCTTCGAGTTGCTCAACGATGCGACCTTCCTGCTTGAAGCGCATGTGATGAACGTCGGCGACGTCACGACGCCGCTGCGCCAGCTCTATTTCATCGTGCAGATCATGCTCATGAACCCTGCGGACACGCCGGCTGCGGCGGAGACGTTCGATAAAGCGCTCGAGAATAGCCGAAGGATATTCCTCGATCCCCGCATATTGGCCGGGCTCAAAACGGCCGAGCAACTCGTCACGGAAAACCGGAAGTTCGATGCGTTGAAGACCATCCGCACTTTATTGCCGATCGAAGCTGAGGTTCTTTGCGAAATCAAAGAGCCGGTTGCGGGCGCTGCTGCCTAAGGGAGATTCTCATGACTGTCGATGCAACCAACCCGACGAGCTCCGCGACGTCGCAAAACACGTCGAATTCTTCCAACTCGCAAAGCGCGGCGGCGGCAGCCACCGTCAACTATAATCAATTTCTGCAATTGCTGGTGGCGGAGTTGCAGAACCAGGACCCGACCAACCCGACCGACCCGACGCAATATATGAGTCAGCTGGCGTCGTTTTCGCAAGTCGAGCAGCAGATCCAAACGAACTCCAAGCTCGACACGATGCTGACGTCGAACGCGTTGACGCAAGCCGAACAGATGATCGGCCAAACCGTGACCTCGTCGAGCGGGGCGACCGGCGTCGTTGAATCGGTCAATCTGGGATCGAACGGCGGCACGACAGCGACACTCGCCGATGGCAGCACCGTTCCGCTGACGACTGGCAGCAGCGCCGCGACGTCGACGACGTTGAGCGATGGCACGTCATTCACGCTGCCGTCCGACCTGACGGTCAACTGACGATGAACGAGGCGGATGCGCTCGAACTGGCCCGTCAGGCGATCTGGACAATCATGCTCGTGTCCGGCCCCGCGGTCGGCGCGGCGATGATCGTCGGCATCGGCATCGCGCTCTTTCAGGCATTGACACAAATTCAGGAGGCGACGCTGACCTTCGTGCCGAAGATCATCGTCGTTCTCGCGGCGTTGACGGTGACGGCCTCTTTCATCGGTGGCCAGATATATGTGTTCACCGAGCACGTGTATTCGCGCATCGAAAAAGGCTATTGAGCGGCGTTCGAGCGACAGGTGAATTATGGCGGGGGTAGCGGCCGAAGCGCATTTGGCGCCTGAGCAAAGAGGCAACTCGCGGGATATTGGCTTTGCGACCGGCATTCTCGCCATCCTGTCGGTCTTCTTCCTGCCGATTCCGCCGTTCATGATCGATATAGGGCTTGCGTTCTCCATCGCGCTCGCGGTCCTCATCCTCATGGTCGCTCTGTGGATTCAGCGGCCGCTCGATTTCTCGTCCTTCCCGACCATTCTGCTCGTCGCGACCCTGCTGCGGCTGTCGCTGAATATCGCGACGACGCGGCTGATTCTCTCCAACGGCGCGGAAGGTACGGCCGCGGCGGGCTATGTGATCGGCGGATTCTCGCGCCTCGTCATGAGCGGCGATTTCGTCATCGGCCTGATCGTCTTCGCCATCATCATCACGGTCAACTTCATCGTCATCACCAAGGGTGCGACGCGTATCGCGGAAGTCGGGGCGCGTTTTACGCTCGATGCCATCCCCGGCAAGCAGATGGCGATCGACGCCGATCTTTCCTCCGGCACGATCGACGAGAAGGAAGCGCAACTCCGCCGCCGCGAGCTTGAGGAAGAGAGCGCCTTCTTCGGCTCGATGGACGGCGCCTCGAAATTCGTCCGTGGCGACGCGATCGCAGGCCTCATCATCCTGGCCGTCAACATTTTCGGCGGTATCATCATCGGCGCGACGCGCCACGACATGCCGCTTTCGGAGGCTGCGGACGTCTTCACCAAATTGTCGGTTGGCGACGGCCTCGTCACGCAAATTCCAGCGCTGATCGTTTCAATGGCGGCCGGTCTGCTGGTCTCCAAGGGTGGCACGCGCGGCTCGGCGGAGCAGGCGGTCCTCGGCCAGTTGGTGAAATATCCGAAGGCGCTGTTCGTCGCCGCCGGTCTGATGTTCGTTCTGGGCATAATCCCCGGATTGCCGTTCTTTCCCTTCGCTCTGCTGGGTGGCCTGATGGCTTTCGCTGGCTATGCGATTCCGGCGCAGCTCGCGCGCCGGCAAGCGGCAGACAGCGCTTCGGCTGCTGCGGCCGAGCAAAGGGCGCAGAAGGAGATCCGCGAATCCGTCAAGGAATCGCTGAAATCGGTGGAAATCGAGCTCTGCCTCGGCAAGCAACTCGCGACCCGTCTGCTGGTGGCGCAAAGCGAGCTTGTGCACCGCGTCACCAAGACGCGACGCAAGTTCGCCCAGCAATATGGCTTCGTCGTCCCGGAGATCAAAGTTTCTGACAGCCTGACTATCCCGGCAAAGACGTATCAGATCAAGATTCACGGTACGGTCGTCGCGTCTTTCACGATGATGATCGGCTATCTTCTGGTCGTCGTCGGCGATGGCCGTAAGCCCGATCTGCCCGGCGAGGAGGTGCGCGAGCCGGCCTTCGGCATGAAGGCGATGTGGGTGTCCGAGGCCTATGCCGGTGAGCTGAAGCGGCAGGGGTTCGAGGCGATCGACAATATGTCGGTGGTGCTCACCCATCTGAGCGAAGTCATCCGTAACAATCTCTCGCAACTGCTGTCCTACAAGGACATGCGCGCCTTGTTCGACCGGCTTGGCCCCGAATACAAGCGGCTGCTCGACGACATCTGTCCCTCGCACATTTCCTATTCCGGCCTGCAGGCGGTCTTGAAGCTGCTGCTTGCCGAACGTGTTTCGATCCGCAATCTGCAATTGATCCTCGAAGCCGTTGCGGAAATCGCGCCGCATGTGCGCCGGGCGGAGCAGGTGACCGAACACGTGCGCATGCGGATCGCCCAGCAGATCTGCGGCGACCTGCTCGATCACGGCGTCCTGAAGGTGCTGCGGCTCGGCAACAAGTGGGATCTCGCATTCCATCAAAGCTTGAAACGCGACGCCAAGGGCGATGTCATCGAGTTCGACCTCGATCCCGGCATGGTCGAGCAGTTCGGCAACGAGGCCTCGGTGGCGATTCGCGAGCGCATGGACAAGGGCCATGCTTTCGTGCTGGTCACGACGCCAGAGGCGCGGCCCTATGTGCGCATGGTGATCGAGCGTCTGTTCGCGACGCTGCCGGTCCTCTCGCATCTCGAAATTGCCCGCGGCGTCGAGATCAAGTCGCTGGGTACGATCTCGTGAACGGGATCGGGGCGAACGCGGTTTTGACCGCGTTCATCCTGTTCTGCCGGATCGGCGGCTGTCTGATGCTGATGCCCGGCTTTTCCAGCCCGCGGGTTCCGATGGTGGTGCGGCTGTTCCTTTGCTTCGCCATCACGCTCGCGCTTGTGCCGTTTCTCGGCGGCGAGATCGAAAAACTCATCGGCGACGTCTCCGCGGTGTCTCTCTTGCGGCTCGTCGTTTCGGAGTTGCTTATCGGCGGCCTCATCGGGCTGATGGGGCGCATTTTCTTCGCGGCGCTGGAGACGCTGGGGACGGCGGTCGCCATGCAGATCGGCCTTACCAACGCGCTTGGCGTGCCGATGGACGAAGCCGAACCATTGCCTGCCGTCACCGAGTTTCTGACCTTCCTGGCGACGACATTGCTTTTCGTCACCGATCTGCACCTCGAAGTCATACGCGGTATCGTGGCGTCCTATCGCACCTTGCCGGTCGCATCGGGATTCGGCCCGCAATTCGGGCTCATCCAGGTCGCTGACACGCTGTCGAAGGCGTTTTTCCTGGGGCTGCGGGTCGCCAGCCCCTTCATTCTGTTCGGCCTCGTCTTCAACCTTGCCGTCGGGCTCGCCAACAAGCTGACGCCGCAGATCCAAGTTTATTTTATCACGACGCCTTTCGCGATCGCCGGCGGCATCGTGCTTTTCTATTTCACCTTCAAGCAGATCATCGAGATATTCATGGCAGGGTTCTCGAATTGGCTGGCGGGCGGCTAGGATGCAGAAGCGAGTGGCTACGCTGCGCCGGATGCTGAATGTGCAGAACGACATTCGCCGAATCGGCGAGCTGAAACTCGCCGCCCTCCAGCGCCAGCGGGCGAGCGCCGAGGCGACCGAAACGCGGCTCGTCTCTTATCTCGACGAGAATCATATCTACACGCCGGGCTATATGAAGACGCTCGCCGACAAACTGCAGGCGGTTGGGCGCGCCAAGCGGCGCTTTGCCGAGCAGGCCGAAGAGCAGGCGAAGGTTCTGCTGGAATACCGCCGCAGGGCGGGGCAGGTGGAGCGCGCGCTTGAGACGGCGGCGGAACAGCAGCGCCGCGCCGAGGAGCGCCGCGATCTCGACGCCGTTATCGAAGCGGAGATGAACCGCAAAGGCGCAAGCCTCCCGTAAGCCAGGTGGCCCATCTTCAGCATGCGATCTGTCGCATTACGCGCAGAGGGAGTGGTTGCGTGTCGATCAATCCGCCTTCAGACATTCTGCTTGACGTCGCCCGCGCGGCCGATCCGGCGAAATCCGCGACGGCGACGGAGAGGCTCTCGCGCCTTAGCGCCGATCGTGGTGCCGCCGATACGCAGTTCGCTGATGTTTTCAGCGACACCAAAGCGCCAGGTCAGGCGCCGTTGGCGGCCATTGCCAGCCCGCGTTTTGCAAACGAGGCACCGGAAAAGGCCAAGGATATCGCGGAGACCAAAGCCTATCAGGGCATTGGCGCTCTCCTGCTGGGAAGCCTTGTCGAAAACATGTTGCCGGAGAGCGACGAATTTTTCGGCCAGGAGGCCGGCGCCGGCATGTGGCGTTCAATGCTGGCGCAGGAGCTCGGCACGAGTCTGTCGAAGAATCTCGACCTTGGCATCGGACCGAAGCACGGCAAGCACGCGCACCACGCAACGCATCCGGTCGGGGAGCTGCACACGGCGTTCATTCCCCTGTCTGCGGCCAAACATTCGTGACGACCCATGGCAATGCCGGATTCCTCAACGAATAAAGTGCCGAGACGGATCGGCGAGGCGCACGGGGCTGACGAGGCGCGCCAGGCCGCTCTGCGCGAAACCTTTTCCCAGACCGTCGAGCGTATCGAGCGCCTCGTCGATCTCGAAACGGCGACGCTCGAGCAATACCGGCCCGTCGATTTTTCCGAATTCAATCATCGCAAGACCCACGCGCTGCTTGAACTCGATCGCGCCATGCGCGCGCTGGGAGCGCAGGCGCGCGATGCGCGTATGCGCGGCGAGCTTGATCGCTTGCGCGCCAAACTCCAGCGTAACCTTGCGACGCTGGAGATTCACCTCAAAGCCGTGCGGCAGGTCTGCTCGCTCATTACGCGCGCGATCGAGACAGAGGAATCGGACGGCACCTACTCGTCTTCGATCTACCGCAGATACGAGCAATCATGATCAAGCTGATCGCGAGCTGTGCCTGGATTTGCCTGCTTACCGCCGGGGCGAGCTTCGCCATGGTTTCGATGAAGTTCGACCATCAGACGGCGCCGCCGGCGACGGATTCTTCCGGCCAAACGCTCGAATACAAGAAGCTCCCGGTGATTAATGTTCCGATGATCGCCGACGGAGCCGTGCAGGGTTATGTCGTCGCGGAGCTCGGCTACACCTACAACCAGAGTTTGGTGAAAGAGGCGCTGCTGCCGGACGTCTATCTGCTCGATGAAACGTTCCGGAAAATCTATTCCGACACAACCCTCGATTTCCGCCATCTCGAAAAATACGACGTCAACGCGCTGACCAAGGAGCTGGCGCAGAAGGTCAACCAGCGGCTTCAGGCCGAGGTCGTCAAGGATGTCCTCGTTCAGGAGCTTAATTTCTTTCCGAAAAGCGACATTTTGCGATGAGTGCGCGTGGCAATGCGCGGGGCCGCCACGGTTTGGTTTTGAAATAGGGGTAATGCAATGGTCTTTGATCGACTGACCTGGATCGGCTTCATGGTCGTGGCGCTGGGATGGGCGCTTCTGTTGTCGGGCGCGCCGGCGCTCGCGCTCTATGCCACGGCGTTTGGGCATAAACTGCCATTCGACATGACGGCGATTTCGCAGGCGACCATCTTCACCGGCTTCGGGCTGGCGGTTCTCGGCGCCTTGCAGACTGGTTTCGGCGCTCTGAACTCTTTCTTCGACCGAGTATTGGAGCGCACCGCACGTCCCAGCGAGACGCCCGCTCCCGCCGTGCGGAAAAAACCGGCCGCCAATGTCGTCCAGCGCGGCCGGCTGAAAGACCGGCCCTATGTGCTCTTCGGCGACGGGACGATCGAGGTCGAGACTCTGCTCGGATTGCGGCGCTTCACCTCGTTCAAGGAGGCGCGCGAATTCGTCGGCTGAGAGAGCTGGCAAAGGACTGAGGGCGGCTGAAGATGAGCGGGAAAGCGAAACGGGAATGGGAGCCGACGGACACGCAGGTGCGCGAGCTCCTGCGCGCGTCCGGCAACGTGCCGATCTGGCGGCGGTTGCAAGAGCGCCTGAGCCAGACATCTCTCGCCGACGGGGCGCTGGCGGGAACCGGCACGGCCGCAGCCATCGCCTGCGCGGGTTTCGCGATCTATATGAGTGCGCATCCGCGGCCCGCGTTCAACGGTCTCGAACATCTGATGATCTTCGCGCAGCCGAGCTATCGCGACGATCCGCCGGTCGCACAGGCCGATCCGTCGGGAGATCATCGCGCGATCGACTATTCGGCGACGGGCACGATCCATCCCAACACCGAGCCGCCGGATGCACCGGCGCAAACCCGTTTCAGTGAGCCGATCATTACAGCCTATGTGTTGCATTATGTGCAGGACGGCGAGGCTCTGATCGTCGGCAAGGACGATGCGGTCTATCGCGTCGTGCTGGGGACCGAAGTGCCGGGAGGCGGGCGCGTCCTTGCCATCGAGGAGCGCCACGGCCAATGGGTGGTCGTCACCACCCGCGGCCTGATCGTCGCGCGCTGAAGCCGGCGCCTAAACCACGTAGATATTTTTGCGCAGCGCCGTGATTTGCGCCGGTGTCAGATTCACCCTGGTCTGCGGGGGAAAGGTCACGCCGACATTTTGTCCGCGCTGCCAGGCGATGGCGCCTTCCAAAAGTTCGCCGTCCAGATCACTGAAGAGTCGAATCCGGCGAGGTAACTTGATCCTCGCAAACAGGATCAGCCGGGCACCGCGCTCGGAGCGATTGTTGATCTGGCAGTCGATCAGGAATTTGTTGGTCCCGTCGAGGATTTTGCCCGAACGCAGCCGGGTGCGCTTGCGGGGTTCAGTGCGCTTGTCGCCATTCTCCCGCACCGGATCGAGAACGCGATAGGTCACTTCGCCGGGTTTCGTCTCCGCGCTGCCGACTTTGATCGCGTCGATGAGCGGGGCTGCGGAATGAGGCGGATCGGGCGAAGGCATCGGGGTTCCGGAGCGGCTGTAGCCGGCGTGCTCAATGCCGGCGGTTAGCACAAAGCTGTATAAATTTGTGTACGGATTATTATTGCGCATCTCTCGTTAATCATTGCATAAAGCCTTCGGATCTCGGGCCGTGATCCAATGCAATCTCAAGCGATTTTGGGAGTTATGATGTTCATTTCCGTTCGGCGGCTTGCCGCAATTTCTGCTTTGACATTTTTGGCCCTGACGCCCGCGGATGGGGCAGGCGCACAGACGTCCGGCAAGCTGGTGGTTTTTGCCGCCGCGAGCCTGGCGACCGCGCTCAATGCGATCCAGCCGATCTTCGTGAAGGAAAAAGGCCAGGCGACGGTGATTTCCTACGGCTCCTCGGGCGTGCTCGCCAAGCAGATCGAGCAGGGCGCGCCGGCGGATGTCTTCATCTCCGCTGATACCAAATGGGTCGATTATCTGCAGAAGAAGAATCTTCTCGCCCCGCATACCCGCCGCAATCTCCTGGGCAACGATCTCGTGCTGGTCGAGCCCGCGGACGGCAAGACGAAGCTCGACATCAAGCCGGGCTTCGATCTCGCCAAGCTCACCGGCGACGGCAAGATTGCCGTCTGCACCGTCGCTTCATGCCCGGCTGGCATCTATGCGAAGGAGGCTTTCACCAAGCTCGGCGTCTGGAGTGCGGTCGAACCCAAGCTGGCGCAGGCGAACAACGTGCGCGATGCCCTGGCGCTGGTCGCCCGGGGAGAGGCCAAATACGGCGTCGTCTACGGGACCGACGCAAAGGCCGAACCGAAAGTTCGGGTTGTCGCGATTTTTCCCGCCGACAGTCATAGCCCGATCGTCTATCCTGTGGTGGTTGTAGCGAGTTCGAAGAATGCCAATGCGGCGGTCTTCGAAGCTTTTCTGACCTCTCAGGCGGCGACGAAAATCCTGACCGACCAAGGCTTCGAATTCTTGTTGAAGAAGGGCGAGTAAGGCTCTGGTAAAAGGTATATTTTCTTCGCTTTATACGGGGAAAGTTGGCGGCTCGATCTGCAACGAAAGATCACTCGGTAAGTTGCGGATATAAAAATGAAAAAGCACGTTGCCGTCTTGCTGGGCGGGTTTTCCGCCGAGAGAGACGTGTCGTTGCGGTCGGGGGCGGCCTGCGCCAAGGCGCTGGCCGAGCAGGGGTTTCGGGTTACGCCGGTCGATGTCGATCGCAACGTCGGGCAGGTTCTCGCCGAACTCAAGCCCGACGTCGCCTTCAACGCCCTGCATGGGCCCTATGGCGAAGACGGGGTCATCCAGGGCGTTCTCGAAATGCTGCGGATTCCCTACACGCATTCCGGCGTGCTCGCCTCGGCGCTGGCGATGCGTAAGGATCGCGCTCGGGACGTTCTGAAGGCGGCTGGCGTTCCGGTCGCGGAGGGCGTGTCGGTCGATCGGCTCACCGCCGCCAGGGCGCATGTCCTGCCGCCGCCCTATGTCGTCAAGCCGCTCGCCGAAGGCTCATCCTTCGGGGTTCTCATCGTCCATCAAGACCACGTCCATCCGCCCCAGGAGTTAACGCGGGAGGATTGGGCCTATGGCGATGAGGTGCTCGTCGAGCGCTATGTCGCAGGTCGCGAATTGACCTGCGCCGTCATTGGCGACAAGGCCTACGATGTTATTGAAATTAAAGCCGCGGACGGCGGTTGGTACGATTACAACGCCAAATATGCCGCAGGCGGGTCGTCACATGAACTTCCGGCGAATCTTAAACAAAATATTTACCACTTTGTCCAAGAGTTGACCCTCAAGGCGCACAAGGCGCTCGGATGCCGCGGCGTCAGCCGTGCTGACTTCCGTTACGACGATCGCCCCGGAGGTACGGGCGACCTCGTGATTTTGGAGGTCAACACGCAGCCCGGCATGACCGCCACTTCACTTGTGCCCGAAATCGCCGCACATGCCGGCCTGACGTTCGGTGAGCTAGTCAAATGGATGGTGGAAGACGCCTCCTGCGACCGGTAAAGGAGGCCTTTGACGGCTTCCAGAACCAGGCGCCGGTTTATGCGGGGATTGCCCAAATCGCGCCTGCGCCGGCGTTCCTCGCCGATTACGGCCGCCGCGGTTCCGTGCGGCGCGCCACCACGCCGGGCGACCGTCTCTCGCGTATTTTCGCGGCGCAGGGGGTCGGCCTTTTTGCGGCCGCGGCGCTTTTCGCTGGCGTCGGCCTCTATGGCTCCTGGCTTGGGGGTGAATATTCAGCCTTCGTTGCCGTCGAAGGCAGCGTGCCGGATTATTTCGCGCGCGTGGCGGGCGTCGGCATCCGCACGGTAACGATCTCCGGTGCCCATGCGCTGACCCAGCAGGAGATCATCGCGGTCACTGGAATCGGCCCGAAGAATTCGCTGCCCTTTCTCGACGTGCAGAAGGTGCGCGCGCGGTTGAAGGCGCTGCCGCTGGTCAAGGACGCGAGCATCAGCAAGCTCTATCCCGGCCGTGTCGTGATCGATATCGAGGAGCGCAAGCCCTTCGCCCTGTGGCAGCGGGACGGCGTCGTAAAGATCGTTGCCGTGGATGGCACCCCGATCGACACTTATGCCGATCAGCGCTTTGCCGCCTTGCCGCTCGTCGTCGGGACCGGCGCCAATGCGCAACTCGGTGAATATACAGCGCTGCTCGATGCGGCCGGCGATCTGCGCCCGCGGATAAAAGCGGGCATTCTCGTCGCCCAGCGCCGCTGGACCTTGCAGATGGACAATCAGGTCGAAGTCGCCTTGCCGGAGGTTGACGCTGCGGCGGCGCTCGCGCGGCTGGCGCAGTTCCAGCGCGAAGATCATGTCATCGACAAGGACATTTTATCGATCGATCTGCGGGTTCCCGGTCGCATGTTCGTCCGTCTGACTGAAAATGCTGCCGCGGCGCGCGCGGCGGCACTGGCGCCAAAATCGAAAACGAAAGGCGCCCGCACATGAGCCAACCGCCGCGTATGCGTGCTCTGCCGGCGCGTAAGACGGCTGTCCTGTCGGCGCTTGATGTCGGGACGTCGAAAATTGTCTGCCTAATCGCCAAACTCGATCCGGTCGAGACGCCGGAAGCCTTGCGCGGGCGCACCCATCGCTGCCGCATTCTCGGCATCGGCCATCAGCGCTCGGCCGGTCTGAAGGGCGGCGTGATCGTCGATCTCGAAGCCGCGGAAGGAGCGATCCGCCGAGCTGTCGATGCGGCCGAGCGCATGGCCGGTGTGCAGGTCGAGAGCGTCATCGTCAATATCACCGGCGGTCGGATCGGTTCCCAGCATTATAACGCGGCGGTGCGGATCGGCGGCGAGCGGGCCGTCGCGGAATCCGATGTGCATCGCGTGCTCGAAGCCTGTGCCGCGCGCACGCAGGGGCAGGGCAAGGCAGTTCTGCATTCGCTGCCCACCGGCTTTTCAATTGGCGACATGCGCAATGTCCGCGACCCGAAAGGCATGATGTGCGACGAACTCGGGGCCGACATGCATGTGGTCAGCGGCGACGCGACCGCAGTGCGCAATCTGATGCTGGCGGTCGAGCGCTGCCATCTGGCGGTCGAGGGAGTTGTCGCAACGCCTTACGCGGCCGGCCTTGCGGCTTTGGTCGATGACGAGGTCGAACTTGGTACGACAGTCGTCGATATGGGCGGCGGCACAACATCATTCGCGGTCTTTGCCGGCGGCAGCCTCGTCCATGTCGATGCGGTCGCGGTCGGCGGCAATCATGTCACGATGGATATCGCCCGCGGCTTCAATACGCGGCTTGCCGATGCCGAGCGTCTGAAGACACTTTACGGCGCCTGTATCACCTCTGTCTCCGACGAGCGCGAAACCGTCGCGGTGACGTTGGCCGGCGAGGACGGAGACCATCCGACCCATGTGCCAAAATCGCAACTGGTGCGAATAATCCGCCCGCGCGTCGAAGAAATTTTGGAACTTGTTCGCGATCGCCTGAAGACCGCGGGCTTTGCTTCCAACTCTTCGTCGCGAATCATCCTGACCGGGGGTGCGAGTCAGATGACTGGCATGGCCGAGTCTGCCAAGCGCATCCTGTCGGGGCAGGTGCGACTCGGCCGCCCCTTGGGAATTCAAGGACTTCCCGAATCGGCCAAGAGTCCGAGCTTCTCTGCGTCGGTCGGGCTTCTGATTTATCCGCAGGCGGCGAAGATCGAGTATTTCCGCCCGCGGCGGCGCGTGGCGGGCGATGCAAACGGCACTCACGGTTATTTCGCGCGTGTCGGACAGTGGTTGAGAGAAAGTTTTTAGTTGGTAATAGAAGAAGGGATAAGCGCGGCGGCTGATTCGTTCTTCGGCGTAAAGGGACAACAAAAGCGGGCGCCCTCAAAGCGCTCCAACGTCAAGAGGCCAGACATGTCGATCGATCTCAAAGCACCCGAACTGCGGGAACTAAAGCCACGCATTATGGTGTGCGGCATCGGCGGAGCCGGCGGCAACGCCGTCAACAATATGATCGTCTCCGGTCTTATCGGCGTTGATTTCATCGTCGCGAATACCGATGCTCAGGCGCTCACCTCATCCCGTGCCGAACGCATCATCCAGATGGGCCTCCAGGTGACCGAGGGTCTGGGCGCTGGCTCGCAGCCCGAGGTGGGCCGCGCGGCGGCCGAAGAGGTCATCGAGGAAATCCGCGATCATCTCTCGGGCGCGCATATGGTGTTCGTCACTGCCGGCATGGGCGGCGGCACCGGCACCGGCGCGGCGCCGGTCATTGCCCGGGTGGCGCGCGAACTCGGCATTCTTACCGTCGGCGTCGTGACCAAGCCGTTCCAGTTCGAGGGCGTGCGCCGGATGCGCGTCGCCGACAGCGGCATTCTCGAATTGCAGAAGTCGGTCGATACGCTGATCGTCATTCCCAACCAGAACCTGTTCCGCATCGCGAACGAGAAGACCACCTTCGCCGACGCCTTCGCGATGGCCGATCAGGTTCTCTATTCGGGCGTTGCCTGCATCACCGACCTGATGGTCAAAGAGGGCCTCATCAATCTCGACTTCGCTGACGTGCGCGCCGTGATGCGCGAAATGGGCAAGGCGATGATGGGCACCGGCGAGGCGACGGGCGAGAAGCGCGCCATCCTCGCCGCTGAAGCTGCGATCGCCAATCCGCTGCTCGATGAAGTTTCGATGAGGGGCGCCAAGGGCCTGCTCATCTCGATCACCGGTGGCAACGATCTGACGCTGTACGAGGTCGACGAGGCGGCGAGCCGCATCCGCCAGGAAGTCGACGAAGACGCCAACATCATCCTCGGCGCGACCTTCGACCAGAACCTCGACGGCATGGTGCGCGTATCGGTCGTCGCGACCGGCATCGACGGCGCCGAAATGCGCGCCTTCGAGGGTGGCGAGGCGCGGATCGCCGAAGCAGCCGGGCGGCTGCGCGCCCGCGCGGAGGCCCGCGCCGCCGAAACGATGAAGGAACAACGCGCTGTCGCTCCGGAGCCTGTCATGGAGCCGATCGCGATCGTCGAGTCGCAGATCAGCTATGCCGAGCCGGTGGCGCAGCCGCAGACCTTCGCGCCCGCATCGGTGCGCGGCGTTCATCTTCAGCCGGCGCGCCCGCCGGTGCAGCAGCAATATGCCGAACCGGCTCCAGAGCCGGAGCCTGACCATTTCGACGCCGGCCCGTTCATTCCGCCGGCAGCGGAGTCGCCGATCGTCCGGCCGCAGCGCCTGCCCCAGATCGAGGACTTGCCGGTTCCCGCGCAGAAGCAGATCCGGGCCCAGCGCGGCGAGCCCGCCGAGCCAATCCCGGCGCATGATCGCCGCAAGAGCTTGCTGGAGCGCCTCGCCGCTTTCGGCGTCAGCCGGCACGAGGAGCCGCAGCGCCATGTTGCGCCGCCCGCGCGCGAGCCGGCGCCCCGCATTGCCGCGCCGGCGCCCCGGCTGGCACAGCCGAGCCCGGTTCATGCCGAATATGGCAAGCGCGTGCCGCAGCCTTCGCCCCGCCAGGTGCAGGCAGCGATCGATGCGCATCAGGCGCGCGCCACCGCGCCGGCGCGTTCAATCGAGGAAGAGCAGTTGGAAATTCCCGCGTTCTTGCGCCGCCAGTCTAACTGACGTCATCGCGGAATATCGTGAAATATAGGGCGTATCGGCGTGCCGGTACGCCCTAATTTTTTGCGTGCACGCCTGATCCGGGCTGGGCGCTGGACTTCTTTCGGGTCGTAGCTTTATCTTCGTCGCGGGGCGTTACCATTCGCCCACGCGGGACGGATATTGCGCCGCCGCTGGTGGAAGTCGGAAGCCGGACGGGGGTCTTGCCACAGAAATGCCTCTTATCGGTCCGAGGACTTAGCTGCGATCACGCTCCTGTGCTCAAGGTCGCGCATCCTGAACTGCTGTCGATTGTCGAACCAAAGGTTGAGTAGTCCCTTATGCCATTTGCCTTGGTTCTTAAGCGCCGTGTCGCCGCCCGCCGCAGCCGTCTGCTCCGCAGCGGGCAGGTTTTCGGACTGTTGGCGGTGACGCTGCCAATCGCGGCCTGCTCGAACTCGCTCGATTCACTCGGCTCTCTCAACCCGATGAATATGTTCAGCGGCGAGAAATATCAGACCAAGGTGATCCCGGACACGCCGCCGGAGACGCTCTACAATCAAGGCCTCGTCGACCTCAGCAGCAAAGACTACGACAAGGCGACGAAGAAATATTCGGCCTTGGAGAAGCAATACACGTTCTCGCAATGGGAGCGCAAAGCGCTGCTGATGGAGACGTTTTCGCAATATCAGGCAGGCAATTACGACGACGCGATCGGCTCGGCACAGCGCTACATCGGCCGCTACGCGCAGGCATCGGATCTCGATTACGTCTATTACCTCGAAGCGATGTCTTATTATAATCAGATTCCGGACGTGACGCGGGATCAGGACCGGGCGCAGAAAGCCTCTGTCGTCTTCCAGCAGATCCTCGACAAGTTCCCGAAGTCGCAATATGCCGACGATGCGCGCTACAAATTGCAGGTGACGCGCGATCAATTGGCCGGGCAGGACATGATGGTCGGCCGGTATTATCTGCAGCAGCATAATTATACTGGTGCGATCAATCGCTTCCGCGACGTTCTGGCGAAATATCAGAATACCCGTCACGCCGAGGAGGCGCTGCTGCGGCTCGAGGAAGCCTATCTCGCCCTTGGCATCGTCAGCGAAGCGCAGACCGCGGCGGCGGTGCTTGGCCACAACTTCCCGGATTCACCCTGGTACAAGGACGCCTATGCGAAATTGCAGCAGGGCGGCTATCATCCGCAGGAAGATACGAATTCCTGGATTTCCAAGATCTTTCATAGCGTTGGTTGAAACTGGCGGCCATATTCGGCCGCTAGCCTGAACCAATTGGCGGCTGACGCCATCTTGCCCGACTCACGCTGTTCATGCTTTATTCCTGTGCGCCTTCGGCCCAGGCGCGTTGACTCTCACTTCTGGCTTTCGCAGGCTTCCGGCAGCGAAGGGTCTTTGTATGCTCGTTCAGCTCGCTATTCGTGACATCGTGCTGATCGAACGGCTCGATCTCGAATTCGATCGCGGGCTGACCGTGTTGACGGGCGAGACCGGCGCCGGAAAATCCATTCTGCTTGATGCCTTTTCGCTCAGCCTTGGCGGGCGCGGCGACGGCGCCCTGGTGCGTCAGGGGGCGGCGCAAGGCCAGGTGACGGCGGTGTTCGAACTGCCGCCCGGCCATCCGGCGCTGGCTGCGGCGGAGAGCCAGGGCATTGACCTCGACGGGGCCTTGATCCTGCGCCGCATCCAGATGGAAGACGGGCGCACCCGCGCCTTCGTCAACGATCAACCGGTTAGCGCGCAGGCTTTGCGGACGATCGCCCGCGAACTCGTTGAAATCCACGGTCAGCACGACGATCGGGCCCTGGTCCAGGCGGAGGCGCATCGCCAATTGCTCGACGTCTTTGCCGGGCTTGGGGAGGAGCAGGAGGCCGTGCGCGCGGCTTACCGGGCGCGGCGCGCCGTCGAAGCCGAGCTTGCCGCTGAAGAGGGGCGGATCGAACAGGCGCGGCGCGAGGCCGATTATCTGACCCATGCGCACGCCGAGCTGACGAAGCTGGCGGCTCAGCCCGGTGAGGAAGCGCTCCTCGCGCAACGGCGCCAGACCTTGATGCAGAACGAGAAGGTCGGCGGCGAATTGCGCGATGCGGCCGCCGTGCTCACCGGGGAGGGCAGTTCGGCCGCGGCGCTGTCGTCCGCCTTGCGGCGGTTGGGGCGGCGTCAGGCGCAGGCGCCGGAGCTGCTGGCGTCGGTCGTCACGGCGCTCGATGCGGCCCTGGTCGCCTTCGATGCCGCGCGCGATGCGCTTGAGGAGGCTCTACGCGCCGCCGGCGATGATCCGGGCGAGTTGGAGCGCGTCGAGGAGCGTCTGTTCGCCTTGCGCGCCGCGAGCCGCAAATATGGCGTCGCGGTCGATGCCTTGCCGACGCTTTGCGAAAAATTCGGCGACGATCTCGCGCAACTCGAAGCCGGCGAAACGCGCCTGGCGCAGCTTCGCAAAGCGGCGACGGCTGCTGCGGCCGATTACGACAAGACGGCAAAGCGCCTGTCGGCAGCGCGGCAGCGCGCCGCCGCCGATCTTGAGCGCGCCGTCAATGTCGAACTGCCGCCGCTGAAATTGGAAGCGGCGCAATTCATCGTCAAACATCAGTCCGATCCCGCGACGATCAGCCCTGAGGGCATCGATCAAATCGAATTCTGGGTGAAGACCAATCCGGGGACGCGGCCGGGTCCGTTGATGAAGGTTGCCTCCGGCGGCGAGCTGGCGCGTTTCATGCTGGCGCTCAAAGTCGTTCTGGCGGATCGCGGTTCCGCACCGACATTGGTTTTCGATGAGATCGATACCGGGGCCGGCGGCGCGGTGGCCGATGCCATCGGCCAGAGACTCGCGCGCCTCGCCGGCGGCGTTCAAGTGCTCGCCGTCACCCATGCGCCGCAGGTGGCGGCGCAGGCAGCCGGACATTTGCGCATCGTCAAACACTCAAGTGCGCCGGATGCACGGGTCGCGACCCGGGTTTTGACTTTGACGAAGGCGGCCCGCCGCGAGGAGATCGCCCGTATGCTCGCCGGCGCGACGATCACCGCCGAAGCGCGCGCCGCCGCGGGGCGCTTGATGAACAGCCGTGGCTGACGCCAGCATTGTGCGGCGTTTGCGCAACGCGGCACGAAATTCCCGTCAAACTTGTGCGCCCGAGCTTGTGTGAACGCGGCAATTGAGCATGCTGACACTTATTTTGATGAATTGGTGTCTTTTTTGCAAAAATCTCTTTCGAAGATTTGGCTTTTCTCCTGCGTTCTTTTGCAGATCGGAGCGTTCGGCTTTTGCGCGCCGGCGCAGGCGGCCGATCTGCCGAGCGACAAGGAACCGGCCCTCGCACCCGCGCCGCTACCGCCCGCACCGTTTAGCTGGACTGGCTTTTACGCTGGCGTCAACGGCGGCTTCGGCCTCGATCATTATGCGTTCACCTACAGCTATTTCCCGCCGGGCGTTGCGGGCCAGGGCGCGAAGAGCGGCATCACGTCAAGCGGGCCGCTCATCGGCGGCCAGATCGGCTATAATTACGAGCTCACGAATTTGCCGATCATCGACCATGCCATCATCGGCATCGAAGCGGACGAGCAGTGGACGGATTTCCACGGCGCTGTTGATATTCCCGTTTCCAACGGGATATTCCACATCGGGACGCAACTTGAGAATTACGGCTCCTTGCGCAGCCGCGTGGGCTACAACTTCGACCGGCTGCTGTTTTATTTCACCGGCGGCTTCGCCTATTCCGTGACCAAGAATTATTACACTGCCGGCGCGTTGAGCGGCTCGCGGACGCAATTTCGCTCCGGCCTCTTTCCCTCTGTCGGCATTATCGGCATCGGCGCGGAATATGCGCTGACAGATCATTTCACGGTGAGAGCCGAGTATTTTTACAATTTCACCGGTGCGCATTACGCGGATTTGTATCAAACACCGACGAGCACGATCGGCTTCGGTACGCGCTCCATGTACCACATCGCCCGTGTCGGCCTGAATTATAAGTTCGACTCCTTCGGCGGCGCTCCGGTCGTCGCGAAATACTGACTTTCCGGCAATCAGCGGGGTCTGGCCGGAAATTTTCAGGGCGTAATCAGAGGGTTATAAAGCAAAGTCGACGACTGCTGCGGCAATGCAACAGCTTCGCTATTTTGCACCTTTTGCGCGCCGGGTGCTTGTGGAATCAATCAGAACAATCTTCCTTATAGGAAGGTTGGCGAGGGGGCCTTCATGTCAATTTTCTCTTCTTCGGGCTTCGGGTCCTTCGGCGGCCCGGCGGCGCCGGGTTCTGAAGAAAAATCGTCCCAGACTGCTGTCTTCCATAAGGCTGCAACCAAATATCCGGCTGCCATTGCTGTACTTGTCTTGGGCTGCATGGCGGGCGTTGCGTCCGCCTTTGCTGCCGACCTGCCGGATACCAGATCGGCGCCGGTGTATGCGCCACCCGCGCCGCCGGCATTTAGCTGGACCGGTTTTTATGTCGGCGGCAATGCCGGCTATGGCATCGATCATGCGTCCTATCCCTATACCCTCCTCGAGGGAGATACCTTCGTTCAGGACCGCGACGGCCTAACCCAATCCGGCCCCGTCCTCGGCGCGCAGGCCGGTTACAATTATCAATTGAGCGGCCTGCCGTTCGTCGGCGATCATATCGTCGTCGGCACGGAAATTTTCGGCGAGTGGTCGGGGATCAACGGCTCAGGGACGGCTCCGAGCGTCCTTGGGCCGGCGACTTTCGGCACACGTATCGAGAGCTACGGCGGCATTATCAGCCGCGTAGGCTATGCCTTTGACCGGTTGCTGATCTATCTCGAAGGCGGCATCCCCTACGGCGTAACGAAATCCTACTACAGCGTCGGGTCGTACAACGGTTCGAGCACGGTCGCGCGCTTCCAGATCGGCAAGCAGAATATTGTCGGCGCCGGTGTCGAATATGCCTTTGCCGATAATTGGTCCGTGCGATTCGACTATCTTTACAGTTACGTTGCCGCCAAATGGGTGGAATTCGATCCAGCGCCGGGCGTCAGCTTCGGATATTTATCGCGTACCTCGTTCCACTCGGCGCGGGTCGGGATCGATTATCACTTCGATCTTTTCGGCTCGCCGACCCCGGTGGTCGCAAAATACTGAGCCATCGCGGCGCAACCCGAGCGCCGCGCGAAGACGCCGCGACGGGCTTCTCCCGGGCGCAGTTCCGCGCTAAATTTGCGCTGTGAAAAAGCCAAAGATGACAGCCGGCGATCTGGCTGCGGCGCGGGCGGAATATGGCCGCCTCGGCGCTGAGATCGCGCACCATGACGAGCTCTATTACCGCGAAGATGCGCCGGTCGTCTCGGACGCGGAATATGATGATTTACGCCGCCGCTACGAGGCGCTCGAAAAGGCGCATCCCGAATTCGCCACTGAGAAATCGCTCAGCAAGCGTGTCGGCGCCGCGCCCTCGGAGAAGTTTGCCAAGGTCCGGCACAAGGTCCCGATGCTCTCGCTCGGCAACGTCTTCGCCGATGCGGAGGTGGAGGATTTCGTTGCCCGCGTGCGCCGTTTCCTCGGTCTCTCGGCCGATGCGCCCGTGGCGATGACGGCGGAGCCGAAGATCGACGGACTCTCCTGTTCATTGCGCTATGAGCATGGAGAGCTTGTGCAGGCGGCGACCCGCGGCGACGGCTACGAGGGTGAAGACGTCACCGCGAACGTAAAGACCATCGGGGAAATCCCGCATGTGCTGAAACACGCGCCGCCGGCGGTTCTCGAAGTTCGGGGTGAAGTCTACATGACTCGCGCGGATTTCGCCGCGCTCAATGTGCGGCAGGCGGAGGCAGGCAAGCCGTTGTTCGCCAATCCGCGCAACTCCGCCGCGGGCTCTTTGCGCCAGCTTGATCCGGCGATCACCGCGTCGCGGCCGTTGCATTTTTTCGCTTATGCCTGGGGCGAGGTGAGTCAGATGCCGGCCGCGACGCAGATGGGCATGCTCGAAAAGTTCAAGAGCTATGGTCTGCCGGTCAACAAGCTCACCGCGCTCTGCCATTCGGCGGAGGAATTGCTGCGGCGCTATCATGACATCGAAAGCCGCCGCGCTGCGCTCGACTACGATATCGATGGCGTCGTCTACAAGGTCGATGATCTCGCCCTCCAGCAGAGGCTTGGTTTCGTTTCGCGCGCCCCGCGCTGGGCGGTGGCGCACAAGTTCCCGGCCCATCAGGCAACGACGGTGCTGCGGGACATCGAGATCCAGGTTGGCCGCACCGGTGCGCTGACGCCGGTGGCGCGGCTTGAACCCGTTACCGTCGGCGGCGTCGTCGTCTCCAATGCGACGCTGCATAACGAAGACGAGATCGCCCGCAAGGACATCCGCATCGGCGATACGGTGCGGCTGCAACGCGCGGGCGATGTCATTCCGCAAATCCTCGGCGTCGTGCTGGAACAACGGCCCAAGAATGCCGAGCCCTACAAATTTCCGCATGTCTGTCCGGTCTGCGGCTCGGCTGCGATCCGTGAGAAGAAAGATGATGGCAGCGCCGATGTTGTGCGCCGCTGCACGGGCGGCCTTATCTGCAAGGCGCAGGCGCAGGAGCGGCTGAGGCACTTCGTCTCGCGTCTCGCCTTCGACATCGAAGGGCTCGGGGAGAAGCAGATCGCGCAATTCTATGCCGATGGCCTGATCACCAAGCCGGACGATATTTTCACGCTCGCCGCGCGCGACGCTCACGCCAAAACAAGGCTTGTCGAGCGCGAAGGCTATGGCGAGACGTCGGTGCGCAACCTGTTCGCCGCGATCGAGGCGCGGCGCGAGATCCCGCTCAATCGCTTCATTTTCGCTTTGGGTATCCGCCATGTCGGCGAGACCAATGCGCGCCGGCTGGCGCGCCACTTCGGCACATTCGAGGCTTTGCGCACGACCGCGCGGGTGGCGGACGAGGGCTCGGAAGCGCGCGCCGAGATCGACAATATCGAAGGGCTCGGCGGGGTCGTGGCGGAAGCGGTCGCGGATTTCTTCGCCGAAAAGCACAATGAGGATGAACTCGACGCGCTGCTGAAATATGTCACCGTCGTGCCGATGGAGGCGGTCGCTTCGTCAAGCCCTGTGGCGGGCAAGACAGTGGTCTTCACCGGCGCGCTCGAACGTATGACGCGCGATGAAGCGAAGGCGCAGGCCGAACGGCTGGGCGCCAAGGTCGCTTCGTCCGTCTCGAAAAACACCGATCTCATCGTCGCCGGCCCCGGCGCGGGCACGAAGCTCGCGAAAGCCAAGGAGCTGGGCATCGAGACGATCGATGAGGAGGATTGGCTGAAGCTCGCGGCCGAGGCACGGGAGTGAAGCTAGGCCACCTTCGGGACGAGCAGGGCAAAGCCCGCGAACTTGCCGGCTTGCTTTCTTTGCGCGGGCGTCGAGGCCAGCCAGCGCAGGAACATCATGATCCGAAACGGCAGCGGCAGATGCAGCGGCCGGTGCACCTTTGTCGCTTCCTCGAGATAATAATGCATGTCGCTGCATTGCCAGCCGCGACTGTCGAAGAAGGCGAACCAATCGTCCGGCGCGAATTTGAACGCGGCGTTGCGCAAATGCCGCCGCGAAAACCGGCGCCGGAAGCGCAAAGCCTGCGATGACATGTAGTCGGCGATCCAGAAGCGGACGTTGGATTGACGGTGCAGATCGTCCGCCAGCGCGCCGACAGCCTCGTTGCTGAGATAGGGCAGCACGCCTTCGGTCAGCACGAGAATATTCTTGCTGCGCGCATTCATCCCGGCCAGAAAGCTGCGCCGCGCAACAGGATCGGCGAGATCGAGCTTGACGCGCTCGAGGCGGCAGCGCGGCGTCTCGCTCGCGAGCTGCTTTTCCTTGTAGGCGATCATGGCGGGATAATCGACTTCGACCCAGGTCACCTTCTGGTCGAGGGCATCGAGCCGATAGGGACGGGTGTCGAGCCCGGCGCCGAGATTCAGAATGAGATCGACGCCTTGGCCAATCGCATAGCGCAGAAAATCGTCGATGATGATGGTGCGGAGCGAGACGATCCAACCGGTCATTACGCCGCCGGGGATGGCGCGAGCTATTGCATCGCCATGCGTGCCCGAGAGGCGTTCGGCGAGCGGGTCGTGAAACAGCGCATCCGGCCGCGCGCTTTCGCGGGCGCGGTAATGCGCGACCCAGAAGGCCGTATCGGAGACGTTTTCAACGGCGGCCATGTTTTACCTTATGGCGTGCCTTGTGACGCGTCTTGGCGTTCGCGCCGCCGAGCGGCTGTGTTGCCTGTGCAAGCCATTGCCGGTCGCCGCGGTCGAGATAGGGCGAGAGGCGCTTGCGCACCTCGGCATGATAGGCGTCGAGCCAGGCGATTTCCTCCGGATCGAGCAGTTTGGGTTCGACAAGGGTTAGGTCGATCGGCGCGAAGGTGATCGTCTCGAAACCAAGTGTCTCGCGTTCGGCGCCCTTGATCTTGCGAGGCGTGACGACGATGAGATTTTCGATGCGGATGCCGAAATGGTCGGCTTTGTAATAGCCCGGTTCGTTGGAGAGGATCATGCCCGGCTCAAGCGCGACGCCGCCGATTTTCGAGATGCGCTGCGGCCCCTCATGTACCGAGAGATAGGAGCCAACGCCGTGGCCCGTGCCGTGATCGAAATCGACCCCGGCCTGCCAGAGCGCGAGACGCGCCAGCGCGTCAATCTGGCCGCCTGAGGTCCCCTTCGGGAACAAGGCGCGGGCGATGGCGATATGCCCCTTCAGCACGCGCGTGAAGCGATCGCGCATTTCCTGCGTCGGCGCGCCGACCGCCAGCGTCCGTGTGATGTCAGTCGTGCCGTCCTCATATTGGCCGCCGGAATCGACGAGATAGATGCCGCGCGAAATCTTGCGATTGGAGGCCTCGGTCACGCGGTAATGCGGAATCGCCGAATGCGGCCCGGCGGCGGAGATCGTCGGGAAGGAGAGATCCTTGAGCTTGCCCGTCTCGCGGCGGAAGGTTTCGAGCGCACGCGCTGCGTCGATCTCGGTGAGCTTGCCCTTCGGCGCCTCGGTGTCGAACCAGTGCAGGAAGCGTACGATCGCGGCGCCGTCGCGCAGGTGCGCCGCGCGGGAACCTTCCAACTCCGCCTCGTTCTTGCGCGCCTTCATCAGCGCGGTCGGGTCTTGTCCGATCTCCGGGGTGCCGCCCGCCTCTTTGAGCAGGCGCGTCAATTTCACCGGCACGGTCGCGGTATCGAAGAGCACGCGCCTATGCTTCTGCCCGAGACGCTTAAGGTCATCTTCGAGGCCCGCAGGCTCTTCGACCTTGGCATAATCTTCGAGATAGGCGCGCGTCGCCGCGTTGAGCTTGGCAGCCTCGATATAAAGCCGCGGTTTGCCCTCGCGCGGGATCAAGGCGAAGGCCAGCGGCAGCGGCGTGTGCGAGACATCGGCGCCGCGGATATTGAACGCCCAGGCGACGGCATGCGGATCGCTGACGACGAGAGCATCAGCCTTGCCGAGCGCCTTGATGATCCGCGCCAGCTTCTTTTTCGCCGACTCGCCCGCGAGCCGCGGTGGATGCCGTTTGACTGCGCCTTGCGGCGGCGGCGGCCTGTCCGTCCAGATAGCATCGATCGGATTGAGGTCGACAGCGACGAGCGTTGCCTCCGCGTTGGCCGCTGCCTTTTCGTAGCGCTCGATCTGCCCTGGCGTATGCAGCCAGGGGTCATAGCCAAGTTTGGCGCCGGCTGGCAGATTGGCTTCCAGCCATTTTTCCGGGCTTGTCGTCGCCAGCGGCACCGGCTCGACGACGGCGAGATCGACCTGATCGCGCGCCTGGATCGTATAGCGCGCATCGACGAAGAGCACGGCGCGGTCCTTCAGCACGATGGCAAGGCCGGCCGAGCCGGTGAACCCGGTCAGCCAAGCGAGCCGTT
This sequence comes from Methylovirgula ligni, assembly GCF_004135935.1. Lineage (NCBI taxonomy): Bacteria > Pseudomonadati > Pseudomonadota > Alphaproteobacteria > Hyphomicrobiales > Beijerinckiaceae > Methylovirgula > Methylovirgula ligni. Next base: position 2,314,685 of record NZ_CP025086.1, read on the forward strand.
CATCCGACGGCGGCACATATTCGTTCTGGTGGCGGTCGGCGCGCGGCACGATGAAGCCATCAAGACCCTGCCGCGCGAGTTCTTCGCGCAAAGCCTTGAAGCGTGCCGCCGATTGCGCGCGATCAGCCTGATCAGTGAAGGATTGGTAGAGGCTTTCGAACATGCGCCGTCAGCCTAAAGCATCGCGCCGCAAAGTGCGAAGCGGTTTTCGGCAAACCGCCGCGCGACAGCCTTTCAGCTCGCCTGCTTTTGCGCGACCTCTTCAAGGTCATGCGCCGGGCAGGCCGTGCACGCCCACCGCGGGCCGAGATCCTGCACTTGTGCCTCAAGGCACTCGACGTCGAGGCGGATCGCGGCGCCGCCAGAAAAGATGAGAGTGACTTTCCCCGCCGGACTGTCCGTCTCCGCGAAAGTGACGCTGAGCAGCATCAGCTTTTGCTCGGGATCGTCCTGCGAAAAGCCGCTGCGGGTTACTTTGAGGACGCGCTCGAAATGGAAGCCGGTTTCGCAGCGTTCCTTCTTGCCCTCTGCCTCGGCGATCCAATCGAAGCGCGCGCCGACAGCCGCGAAGCGTTTGGAGCGCGGCAAATAGGTCATGTCACCGACCTTAACGAGCGAATCCTGCAAATGCGCGGATAGGACCGCGAGGTCTTCAGTATCGAGCGCAATCAGGCGCAGCGGGGCCGTCATGGCGCAATCTCCTTCACAAAGCCGTTATCAGGGCATGTGTGGGGCGTGGTCGCAAAGATCAAGGCTTTGGAATTGCGCAGGATCAACTCGCGCCGGAGATCCGCTCGACCACCGCGCCGCAGCCGCTGAGCTTTTGCTCCAGCCGCTCGAAGCCACGGTCGAGATGATAGACGCGGTTCACCATCGTCTCGCCACGTGCCGCAAGCGCCGCGATGACGAGGGAGACGGACGCACGCAGATCGGTCGCCATCACCGGCGCGCCCTGCAATTCCGCAACGCCTTTGACATGGGCGATGTCGCCGTCGAGCTTGATCTGCGCCCCGAACCGCGCCAGCTCCTGCACGTGCATGAAGCGGTTCTCGAAAATCGTCTCGGTGATCCGCGATTTGCCCTTGGCCTTGGTCATCAACGCCATGAACTGGGCTTGCAGATCGGTCGGGAAGCCGGGGTAGGGCGCCGTCGAAATATCGACCGGCGAAATACCGGCGCCGTTGCGGCGCACGCGGATGCCCTGGTTGGTGACGGTGATCGTCGCGCCCGCCTGGCTGATCGCATCAAGCGCGCTTTCGAGATGGTCCGGCACCGCGCGCTCCAGCACCACGTCGCCGCCCGCCATGGCAACGGCCATCGCGTAAGTTCCAGCCTCGATCCGGTCCGGCACGACGGAATGCGACGCGCCGTGTAGCGAGCCCACGCCCTCGATTTCGAGGGTCGGCTGGCCGATGCCCTTGATCCTGGCGCCCATCTTGACGAGGCAGTCGGCGACATCGGCCACCTCGGGCTCGCAGGCCGCATTGGTGATGAGCGTATGACCCTTGGCGAGCGCGGCCGCCATCAGGGCCGTATGCGTGCCGCCGACCGTGACCTTGGGGAAATGGATCTCGCCGCCAATAAGGCCGTTCTTCGCCGTGGCGCGGACGTAGCCCGATTCGATCTCGACGTTCGCGCCGAGCTTTTCCAGCACCATGATGAGCAGATCGACCGGCCGCGTGCCGATGGCACAGCCGCCGGGCAGGGAGACGCGGGCTTCGCCCATGCGCGCGACGAGCGGGGCGATGACCCAGAAGCTCGCCCGCATCTTGGCGACAAGGTCATAAGGCGCGCTCGTATCGACGATATTGCGCGCGGAGAGATGCAGCGTGCGGCTGGCATGCGGCTCTTCGCCGGGGCGGCGCCCATCGACGCTGTAATCGACGCCGTGGTGGCTGAGAATCTGTAGCAGCATGCCGACATCGGCGACGCGCGGGATGTTCTCGAGCGTCAGCGTGTCTGGTGTCAGCAGGGACGCGATCATGAGCGGCAGCGCCGCATTCTTGGCGCCGGAAATGGCGATCGACCCCTCGAGCGCATGTCCGCCGACGATCCGGATGCGATCCATCAGCCCCCCTCGTTTGAATGTGCCGGCGGCGGCTTAGGTCCCGAACTGGCCTTCGCCTCGGCGGCGCGCTCCCGGCTCTGTGTTTTCCGGCGGCGCAAATTTTCCCGTAGTGCCTCCGCAAGCCGCACCCGCTCTGCGGCTTTTTCAGGGCGCGGCGCCTTCTGCCCGTTTTCCGCGTCACTCATCAAAGGGTTTTCCCAGTGCCTGTTGCGCGGAGGTCTCGCAAAATCGTAAATCCGAAAAGATTTCAAAAGGATTGCGTTCGCGGGACTAGTTGCGCGCCGACGCGATTCCATCGTCCAAAGGGCGATTGGCGACGCTAGTGCGTCCACGCCCGCAGCGCCATATCGGCATGCCCCTCGGCCGGAATTCGCGGCGCGCTGTTGCGCCGGCACAACGCCAAAGTGCAGCTTAGCCGCGCAAAGCCAACGTGCAGCTTACGGTTCACGTGGAAATTGAACGTGGCGCGTCTGTGTTTTGAAACTGCTCGCGAAGTTCATCGATCTGTCGCGTGTATGTCACCGCGCCTGCACCTGGACCCGGCACACTCACCCTGCGGCAAAGCCGCATTTCTGGGGAGAATGATAATGACCACTTTGAACAAAGCCGAGCACCATCAAGCCGCTGCCGAACATCACGAGAAGGCCGCCCAGCACCATCGCGAGGCCGCCAAGCACCACGACGAGGGCGAGCATCATCTCTCCGGACACCATGCCCATGTCGCGCATGGCCACGGTCTGCAGGCCGATCATCATGCTGGTGAAGCCGCCAAGCATCATACCGAAGCCCATTCGCACGCCTGAAATTAAGGTGCCATGGAGCCGTCATCGAACCAGCCGGCTCCATGGCCCCCGCACTGTCTGTTGACGGTTGCCGTACCACGCTGATTTGCGGCCTGGCCTTATGATAAGAAGGGGCGTGAACCAGCCCCTGCTTTCGACCCAAAATCTCACGCCTGCACCGGGACGGCCTTTGCTTGGGGTCATGCGCTCGGCTCTTGACCGTCCGTGGCGCGAGCGGCTCGATGCCGGCGGGATGGCGCGGGCGCTGGCGATGACGCAGGTCCACGGCCATCCGGAGCTGTTGGCGCGAGTTCTCGCCGGGCGCGGCGTCCCGATGGACGAGGCGGCGCTCTATCTCGATCCGACGCTGCGCCGCCTGCTGCCAGACCCTTCGCGCCTCGCCGATATGGACGCTGCAGCCGCGCGTCTCGCCGCCGCTGTCCGGGCCGGGGAGAAGATCGCCATTTTCGGCGATTACGATGTCGATGGCGCGGCCTCGGCGGCACTGCTCGGCGATTTCCTCAAGGCCGCCGGGACGCCGTATCAGATCCATATTCCTGACCGGATTTTCGAGGGCTACGGGCCCAACGTCCAGGCCATCGCCATGCTGGCGGACGCTGGCGCCAAGCTGCTCGTCTGCGTCGATTGCGGCACGACAAGCCATGCGCCGCTCGAAGAGGCGCGCCGGCGCGGCCTCGATGTGATCGTGCTCGATCATCATCAGGCGCCGGAGCAGCTTCCGCCCGCCATCGTCGTCAATCCCAACCGGCAGGACGATCTTTCCGGCCTCGGCCAATTGTGCGCGGCGGGCGTCGTGTTCCTCACGCTCATCGCGGTCAACCGCCTTCTGCGCGCGCAAAACTTCTGGGACGATGCGCGGCCCGAGCCGGATCTTTTGCTGGGGCTCGATCTCGTCGCGCTCGCCACCGTCGCCGATGTCGCGCCGCTGACCGGGCTCAACCGCGCTCTGGTCGTCAAGGGCCTCGCGCTGATGCGCGCACGTGGCCGCCCCGGCCTCGCCGCGCTCTTCGATGTCGCCGGGGCGGGCGGCCCGCCGACCGCGCAGCATCTCGGCTTCCTGATCGGCCCGCGCATCAATGCCGGGGGGCGAATCGGCGATGCGGCGCTCGGCGCCAAACTGCTGGGCCATCGCGATCCGCTGGCGGCGCGGCAGATCGCGGAGGAATTGAACCGGCTCAATCGCGAGCGCCAGACGGTGGAGATCGCGACGCTCGAAATCGCCACGGCAGAGGCTTTGGCGGCGGCCGATCGCGCCGGCGAGGGTGCAGCCGTTCTCGTTGCCGGCGAGGGCTGGCATTCGGGCGTCGTCGGTCTCGTTGCCGCGCGCCTGAAGGAGAAGTTTCGCCGCCCGGCCTTCGCCATTACGTTCGAGGGCGATATCGGCACCGGCTCGGGGCGATCCATTGCCGGTGTCGATATCGGCAAGGTCGTGCGTCAGGCGGTGGAGGCCGGACTGCTCGTCAAAGGCGGCGGTCACGCAATGGCGGCCGGCGTGACGCTTCGCCGCGAACGGCTCGCCGAATTCGCGGCGTTTCTCGAATCGGCGATCGCGGAAAACGTCGCCGCAGCGCGGGCCGCCGAGGCCCTGCTGGTCGATGCGATGCTCACCGCCGCCGGGGCCAATCTTGCGCTCCATGCGATATTGGAAAAGGCGGGGCCTTTCGGCTCCGGCAATCCGGAGCCCGTTTTCGTCTTTCCCGCGCACCGGCTTGTTGACGTGATGCCGGTCGGGCAGGGGCATTTGCGCTGGCGCGCCCAATCGGCCGATGGCGCGAGCCTGGAGGGCATTCTCTTCCGGGCCGCAGAGGAGCCGCTGGGCCGGGCCTTGGTATCGGCGCGGGGGCAGGCGGTGCATCTCGCGGGCAGCCTCGTCCTCGACCGCTGGAACGGGCGCGAGCGTATCCAACTGCGGCTTCTCGACCTCGCGCTGGCTGAAACGGGGACTGGGACGGCATAAAGCCGGGAAGGCGGGCCGACCCGGCTTGCCAGCGCGGACTCTGCTCTCTATACCTCGCCCGTCCCGAAGCGACCCGCGTGCGCCCATCGTCTAGCGGTCCAGGACGTCGCCCTTTCACGGCGAAAACAGGGGTTCGATTCCCCTTGGGCGCGCCAATGATTTCATTTCAATAGATTAGCTGCCTTCGCTTGGCCTCAAGGATGGAAGCATGGGCGCTTTGGTCACGACCGCCTTGGTCTTCGCCTGCGTTTGCGTTGCCGGTCTCATAAAAATATCAAGCGAACCGCTGCGCCACGCCCTCACGGCGCTATGAGACTCTCCGGGGTTGCCATTGCTGGATTAGGTGCGTGTCACCGGCGGCGGACTCCACTTCCCCGTCAACGCGTCTGGTGTTGGCGCGTAAAGGCGCATGGTTAGATTGAATGGCCCTTTTGGCGCCGGAAGCCAATTAGGTTCCTTGTCCGAGCCAGGATTGTCATTCTGAAAATACAGATCGAGCGATCCGTCGGCGTTGCGCTTAAACGGCATCCAACTGCTGACCGCAAACCGATTGAGCGCATTCGCGACCTGAAAACCGTCGTTGTCATAAAGCGTGATCGACCAGAAGGCGTTTACAGGCGGCGTGGCGCCTTTGTCGAAATGAATCGTATACTTGTTGCTGCCATCGAGGGGCTTGCCCGTCTGGTCGCTTAGGTTGAGCGGATAAATCGCATCTTCCGGCAGGTTGGCGCCAAGGCCGAGCTGGGCAACGATAGCGCGCTTCAAGTAGTAATTGCCGTAAACTCCCATCGTGTCGGTATTCATCGACCACCCGTTCACTACCTGCGCGAGAGACGCAACTTTCCACGCCATCAGCTGCTGCGCATCATGCGGCGCGTTCGCCAAGGCGTCGCGAATGGTGGGACTTAGTCTTTGAACGTCATAGCTCTTGCCGGGCTCGATGCCGATCTTCTTCAGTTGCGCGATCATCGGCTGATCGGTGACATGCGGCGGGATGACTTTGAGAAGCTCGGCTGCGTAGGCGAAGAATTTGTCGCCGGACATGGAGTCGACTTGAACCTTCGGCGGCGTCTTCAAGTCCACAGATGGGTCAATTGTCGCCTCGGGCAGCACCGGCGGTTTGCCCCATCGCGAGAGCGGCGTAATCTGGTATCCCGCCTGGATTTTGTGAACGGCAGCATAATCCGCCGGGCCGTCGGTTTTGGTGCGGCCGATGATCCAAACGATTGGTGTTGGCGCGTCGATTCGTGTCACACCTGAGGGCACAGCTCCATTCCACCCCGGGGTAGCGATGAGAAAGTTTGCGGCCTGAGTGCCGGTGGTGCGCCAGCCGGGCGAGGCAAACACATCGGACCACATGTCGAGCATCGGCAAGAGATAATAGCGGCCGCCAGTGTCGGGCGCCGAGACGATCATCGGCTCTTTAGTCAGGTCGAGCCACGCAAGCGAATAAAGCGTGTCGAAGTTGGGCCGCACCACAGTCTTGAGGTCAGCGGGGGGATACGCCGGCACATTGACGAACATGTTCATCGGGCCCTTGCCGATTTCCTTTCCGGGCTCGATGTTGGTCGATTGCTTGCGCGTCACGTCCATCGAAAGGAGCGGATAGAAATATAGATACGCATTGGCTGCGATGGCGCGCGCTTCTTCCGCAGTGGGCGCAATTCCCGAGTTTGTCGCGGCCGAGCCGCTTTGCGCAATTGCAGGCAAGCTCCGGTCTAACGCCGTCAACGCAAGCAAGCCGGAAGATGCAATTATAGAGCGGCGAGTGGTAAGCATCACGTGTTCCTCCGCAAAGACATCGGCCCGTTGATGCGCAACCAAGATGATCGCACCAAATTTGAAAAGTATCATGACGACCAGCAATCGGCGGTGATCCTAGGCTCACGCGATGAGCGTCGCCAAGCAATATATCCGCGGGCTAAATGTGCACCGCAGCAGCCCCTTGGCCTGTCGCTGAAGTATCGCGGCCGAGACTGGTGCGCTGGACAATAGCCACGCAAGACCGATGGCAGCCGTTACGCTCAAGGCCGACTGTTGTTGCTGACATTCTTCGGAACGAGGTCAATGACGAGAAGACGAAGAGGTATGTCGCCGGTGTTCTCGCCGAAATGCTCCGCGCCGATCATCTCGGCGACGAAATCACCCTTCTTGTAATCGAATTTCCGATGCGTTTTGATCTCGGTTACGCGAAGCTGGCCATCCAGGACATAAGCGTATCTTGGATAGAGATGGCGGTGAACCGGCAATCTGGCGCCCGGTGCGATAACGTATGTCGAGACTATCAGGCGGGCGCGCCCTCGAGGCAGAATGATTGGTTGGCCACTGGCCGTCGTGACGGTTGTGAGGAGGGGTGTCACGACGACGGCCGGGGGCTTATCGGCCGCCCTCAGATGAGAGGGTGACGACAGCACGACGAGGAGCGCGCCCGTCATGTGCGTTGCTCGCCTTAAGACAATTTTCATGGCGGATCACCTTTGGATCACCCGGAGAGACGAAGAGGCCGGCCTGCGGGCCAATTAATCGGGGTCTATTTTTTTCAGCGAGACAATAGTTTGCTACAAGTAATTAGGCGACATGGCGATGGTCGCTTTCAGGGACATCATACGGCAAGCCTTCGGCGAACATTGCCGGACGATTGCGAACCGCGGAGCCTTTCATGATGCGCCGACACCTCATTGTGCCTAGCGTTGTTCTCGCATCTGTCTTCGCATCCGCATCTTGTCTGGGCCAGACGGCGGCCTATGCGCCAATCGAATGTGCGAAGGCGTCAGCGCCGGCCGAGAAGACGATCTGCGGAAATTACGCTCTGGGGCAGGATGAATCACGCCTCGCGACGCTTTACGGTCTTCTGACCTCGCTCGTCGCGATGGGACAACGCGGCGACGTCATGGATGCGCAGCAGCATTGGATTGCCAGCCGAAATGCCTGTGGAACTGATGTCCAATGCCTGGCCCAATCATACAAAGCGCGCATCGGGGACCTCACAAAGCAGTTCGACGCGCTGGCCAAGCGAGGTCCATTCTAGGCTGGCAGACATCGCGAACCCGCGCACGAGGATCTTGCGATGATTTTCCGACAGTTCTTCAATAGCATTTGGCGAGCGCTCGGCAATGGCAGTCCAGGCCGCGCGGGATGCGGGCATCGAATCCGCCTCCCACATCGAGGGTGGTTTCGACGCCTGGAAGAAGGCCAACAGGCCGTTGCAATAGAAACTGCGATGTCGACGAAGGTATCGCCGCGCGTCTTTCGTAGAAGGGCGTGCCGCCGTCATCCGATTAAAGCGATGTAAATTAGCCCCCAACTGAAAGGACATCCCATGACCGCCAAGGTTCTCTTCACCGGCAAGACCCACAATACCAATGGCAAAAATGCCGCGGCGCATAGCAGCGACGGCTTTCTGGATCTCAAGCTGCCGGCGCCCCACCCGGAGGCTGAGAACCTCTTCGGCGCGGCCTGGTCCGCTTGCTATATGGGCGCGCTCGAACTGGCAGCCACGCAAAAGAAGGTCAAGCTCCCGCCCGAAGTGGCGATCGACGCCGAGATCAACCTGAACCATGATGCCAGCAGCGGCTTCTTTCTGACCGCGCGCCTCGATGTCAGCCTGCCGGGCCTCGACCGCCGGGTCGCGGAGGAACTGATCCACGCGGCGCACGGAATCTGCCCGTATTCCAAGGCCACGCACGGCAACATCGCCGTCGAGACCAACCTGGTGTGAGAGACGCCGGGGCTCTGGCGCGGCTGCGTCGGGGCTCAATGGGTAGGCCGTCTGTACGGCCCGGGCCGAATTGGTCTAGTCTCATGGTGGCGAGACATCTCCCGCCCGCTTAAAGCGGCGGACGGTCCACTGCGTACCCTGCTTCTCATCTCCGGAGAACGGCTATGCGAATCCCACGATTATTGGCGCTGGCAATTCTTTGTGCGCTTGGCGGCGCGGCATCGGCGGAAACGATCGATGTCTTCGACAACCACGGCGGCAGCGTCGTTGCTTATGACGCGCACTGGGCGGCACTGGCGGCGCAGGGCGTCAATGTGCGGATAGTCGGCCCGTGCCAATCGGCCTGCACCGTGCTCCTCGGCCATATCCCGCGCGAGCGGATCTGCGTCACACCGCGCGCCTCCTTCGGCTTTCATCAGGCGCATCTGCCGAGCGCGACGGCGATCCTCTGGAATGCTTACCCGCCCGATATCCGCGCCTGGATCACCCGGCACGGCGGTCTGACGCCGCAATTCATCTGGATGCACGCCCCGGACATTTTCGCCCATTTCCATCGGTGCTGACCGACGGCTGTGTTCCGCCCGTCTTTTCCTGCCGTAATTCGCCTTCGCCGCGTCCGCATGCCGCCGTTTCCTAAACGCGCGGGGTTTGTTACCAAGCATATGATTTCAGTGTTTTGCGTCGGCTTCGGCCCGCCGAGGCGACTTTTTGGGGAATGTCCTTGCGCCCGCTTTTGAAGCCCGTCGAATTTGATGAACCTGTCTCAATTCCGAAAGAACCTGTGAGAGATTGGGCCTGGGGCGTGGTCACCGGGCATCGGCTAAGGCTCCTGACAAGTCTTTTCCTCATCGTTTTCTGTTCCTCGGTTTGGTACATCCTCTATCCAGTAGGCGAACTGCCGGCGACCTCGGCCCAGAAGGCCTGGGCCTGGGCGAGCCTGATCTGGCTAAGCGGGATGATCCCCGGCACGGTGGGTCTGCTGGGCGCCTTCGCCTATCGCCATCCGACCTCATTGGATGATGCGCAGCCGATCAGGCAGCAAATCTGCTGGCGCATCATCACCTCGGGGAAAAACATCGAGATCGTCCTGCGGACGATCCGCCGTTGCCAGGCGGAGATGAAGCGCACGCCGCTCGCGCCTTATGTCATCGAAGTCGTCATCGACACATGCCCCAATGTCGCGCTTCTGCCGCAGCGCGATCCCGATGTGCGCGTCATTACCGTTCCGGACGATTATCGCACGCCGAGCGGCTCGCGCTTCAAGGCGCGCGCACTGCATTACGCTCTGCTGAACTCGCCGATCTCCGACCAAACCTGGATCGTGCATCTCGACGAGGAGACCCAGCCGACTTCCTCGGGCATCAAGGGCATCTGCAAATTCATCGGCGAGGCGGAATCGACGGGCCGGCTGAAAATCGGGCAGGGGAGTCTGCTTTATCATCGCGAATGGGAACGCCATCCATTCCTTACCCTCGCCGATATCGGACGCACGGGTGATGATTTCGCGCGCTTTCACTTCCAGAACCGGCTGGGCATCACGCTGTTCGGCCTGCATGGCTCCTATATCGTCGTGCGCAACGACATCGAAAAGGCGACCGGCGGTTTCGATTTCGGCCCGCGCGGGGATATTACCGAGGATGCCTTCTGGGCGATGAAGGCGATGCAACTCGGCGTCCGCTGCGCCTGGGTCGAGGGCTATCTGGAAGAGCAGTCCTGCATGTCCTTTTCGGACTTTCTGCGTCAGCGGCGCCGATGGTTCCAGGGGCTGGTGCAGGTGGCGCTCCATGCGCCGGTCGCAATCCGCTGGCGCTTATGCCTGGCGCTCAACACCGTGCTTTGGGGCCTCGCGCCTTTCGCCATGTTCTATACGCTTGGCAATCTCGCGCATCACGTCTCGATCAGCCCCGTGGTGCGGGTTCTCGCGAGTTATTCCTTCGCCACCTTCGCAACGCTTTACATTACCGGCCTCGCCGCCAACATGGACGAGCACGGCATCACAAGCTGGTCGCGGCGCGTCTTCCTGACGGCAAAGGTGCTTCTCCTGTTGCCAGTCTTCGCAGCCATGGAAGGGCTGGGGGTTCTCTGGGCACTGCTCAATCCGGCGCGGGGATTTGAGGTGGTCAAGAAATGATCCCGGGCATCTGCCGTGACTCATATTTGTTTCTCGGCTAGGATGCTCGCCCGGTAGTCGAATGGGAATTTGACAGCGATCGAATTCCTAGGCCGTCCTTGGGCGGCTGCGCGCAAGCGACCATAACCGTGCCCCAGTGGCGAAGAGATGGATATGGGAGACGAGTTCACAACGCCGCGCGAGATCGCTGAACTCAACATCGAGCATTTCAGCCGTCTTCTACAGACACCGCTCGACGACCAGACTCGGCAAACCGTGGAAAGACTTCTCGCGGAAGAAAAAGCCAGGCTGGCGGGCCTCCCCGACCCGAAACATCCGGCGGCTGAAGGTCCGAGTATCCCCGCAGATAAGTCCTGAGCGTCTCCAGCCCGCCTGCCGGTTTGGCGTTGGAAATCCTCAAAAATTGACTTCGATCAACGCCCGGTTGCGGCGATCCCGCCAAATTTACCTTCATTGAGTGGCGTCGAAGGCCGGCGCACAAAAGCGTTTCGCCTCACGCCAAGAACAATAGGTGGATTGCAGCCTGCCGTTTGGGCAGGCATCTGCGCCACGCAGGGGAAGTTTCGATCCAATGGATTGGCAACCTATCGATAAAGCGCCTTTCGATCAGGACCTCGAGGTCGGCGTGATCGAGGCCGGGGAGGCTTATGCCCTGGCTTTCCCGTGCCGCCGCGCCGGGAGCGGATGGGCGAATGTGCTGACGCACGAATCCGTTCCCGTGCATCCGAGTCATTGGCGATATTGGCAAGGCGCAAAATGGCCGCCAAACGGCAAGACGGCCGAGGCGCAGACTTACAGGGATGTCTGATCCGGCTGGCAGCCTTTTGCGAGTGGAGCGCCGTCGTCGAAGGGCGCGAGATAATCGATAACCATCTGCCGGAAGCGGGTCAGGCCCTTGTAGGTTTCGAGTTCCGGCGGCAGGTCGCGCAGCACGCGATGCAGGCGCTTGCGCCATTTCTCAACCCGTGCGAGTTCGTCTACGCTCGCGAGGTAGCAACGAATCCCGAACAGGATCGCATTGGAGCGCGGCAGACGGAACAGCGTCTGCAATTCGACGCGCAAATGCACCTTCTGCGCGACATTCTCGGGGGTGACGGTGAGACGATCCGGCCCCCAGACGGGATAGTTCTCGGGGCTCGTGTCGAGCCGTGGATTGATCGTCATCGTCCAGTTCAGCCGGCGGACCGGCTGCGCCTGCTGCAGACGCAGAAGGAACTTGAGCGCCCTGTCGAAGACGCCGATCTGATGCGCCAGCGGCACCGGACCGTGCCACTCGTGGAAGCTCATGCCGACATCGAATTCGAGCGACCAGTCAGCCTGCGTCGTCACCATGCCGCCATCTACGAAGAGGTTATCGTTGCGCTGGTCCTGGAGCGTGAAATCGCCTTGCGCCTGGCGGGTGATATATTCAAACGGCGGGTAGGGAAGCGTCGCGGCGTCGCCGAACGTGAACTTGTCCTCGATGCCGAGCAGCCGGTTTTGCCATGTCCAGGTGGAACCGTTCTTGGAGAGCGAAAAATGCTCCGGGTAATCCCGCGCGAAGCTCTCCATGATGAGTTCGAGCGTGTCCCATTGCGCCGTCATCATATGCGGCAGCACTTTGCAGCGGCCGGGATCGAGCGCCAGCACGCGCGCCCGCTCGCGGCATTCCGCGACATAATGTTCGTCGACGTCGAACGCATGCAGATAGACCGGCGAGGGGCCGACGGGAACATGCGGCTCGATATTGACCGAATACATGTAGGCGTCTTCGCCGAAGGGAAACGGGAAGCGCAGAATGGCCGCGTCGCTGTTGCGATAGGTGAAGTCGTCGTGGAACGTTTCGGTGGGTTTGAAGACTATCGTCATTGATTCCTCGTGCATCGGGTTTGGCGGCCTGCCGATGAGGCCGGGTCAGAGATCGAGGACGATGCGATCTCCCTTCGCGCGCGAGACGCAGATGATCATGGAGCGGTTTTCCGCATGCTCGGCGGCATTGAGATAATGGTCGCGGTGTTCCGGCTCGCCTTCGATAACGTCCGTCTGGCATTGGCCGCAGGCGCCCCCACGGCAAAGGCAGGGCGGCTCAAGACCCGCGGCCTCGATTGCTTCGAGCAGGGTCTGATCTTCGGGCACATGGATTTCAAGGCCACTGCGCTCGAGGATCGCGACAAAGGGCGCGCCGCCCGCATGGGCGCCGCCAAAGGACTCGGAATGGAGCTTTGAGCCCGGCCAGCCGTGCGAGCGCGCGGCCGCCAGCACCATATTCATGAGCCCTTCCGGACCGCAGACGTAAAGATGCGTGCCCAGCGGCTGCTTCCGCAGCATATCGATGAGATCGAACTGCGCGAGCTCGGGGTGAAGATGGATTTTCCCGGCATCGTATCCACGCAGCGCCCGTTCGAACGTCTCGGTTTCTTCAACCCGGCAGAAATGGTGCAGTTCGAAAGGCGCGGGCGTCGTTTTCAAATAGGCGAGATAGCCGAGAAATGGCGTGATTCCGATGCCGCCGCTGATCAGCAGATGTTTGCGCGCGACGTGCGAAATCGGAAACAGATTGCCGGGGAAGTCGGCCTCGACGATCGCTCCGGCATCGACGTGATCGTGGAGAAAGGCCGAGCCGCCGCGCGAATGCGCCACGCGGCGCACGATGATCTCGTAGGCGCTGTTGTCCGGTGCCGTCGCGGCGATGGAATAGGCGTTGCGGAATTTCTTCTGGCCCTCTTTCAGCAGCAGGCGCAGATGCGCGCCGGCGCCGATTGAGGGCAGCGGCGCACGGTCGGCCGATTCGAGGACGAAGCGCTTCAGGAGCGGCGCAATCATCTCCGCTTCGCGCACGCGCAACGTCAGCGTGGCTGTACCGCTCATGGATAGGCCTCTTCAATCGGGGGAAGCGCGCCGGGAAGCTCGGCATCGACCTGGACGCCCATGAAAGCGGCGAGACGCTGCGAGAAGTGATCGCGGACCTGCAATTGCGCCCCGCAGCCGCTGCACACCGCGATATTGGTGCTCACATTTTCGGTGAAGGTCCGGCAATGGACGCAATAGACGCGCCGGCGCTCCGATCCTTGCTGCGTCAGATGGTATTCGTCGCGGTCCATGCCTTTGCCGCGCGCCAACCCGGCAACATCCCAGATGAAGGACTCCCTGCCGATCGCATAAAGGTGCAGTCCGACAAATTCACGCTCCAGCCGATAGGCGAGATGGTCGAGAAGATGCGGCGCGGCGCGGTAATGATAGGTCGGGATGCCGTGATTCACCCGCTGCAGGCCAAGCGAGCGGCTGTCGGGGACGATGGCCCAGAATTCGATCGGCGCGTCCGGCCATGCGGGGGGCGACAAGTTCGGCAGCGCCTCCAGATGTTCGGCGATGATCAAGTGGGCGCGCGCGACCGGCACGAGTTCGAAAGGCTTGTATGTTGGTCGGCTGGGGATAGTCGGACTCGGCATTTCGACATTCTCCGCCGCGTCCTCGCGGCACAACCCCTTGCGTGAGCAAGTGTTTTCGTTTGGTAGCGGAAGTTAAGTCTGGCCGGCAGCGCAAGTCCATGATGCCAACTGGCATCATTGACAGTTTTCCTCCTGAGAAAATTAATGTTCATCGCAAAACCAATTAATGCCGCAAAGCGGGACTCTGGACGAAGCGCCTTTGAGCCAGGCGTGCCGGTGCCGCCTGCGGCCGAAGGAGCGCGCGATGACCAGCCTTGCAAACGAATTGGATGCCATTCCCGAAAAGGGCAAACTGCATAGATCGATTTCCTGGGTCGGCGCGTTCTGGGTTGCGAGCGGCGTGCCGGCGCTCGTGCTGTTCTCTATCGGCGGCATCGCCGGCACGGCGGGCAATCTCGCCTTTCTCATCTGGGCGGCATCGATCGCGCTGGGCTTCGTTCAATCGTTCACCTACGCGGAAATCGCCGGCCTCTTTCCCAACAAATCGGGCGGCGCCTCGATCTACGGCGCGGCGGCGTGGGTGCGTTACGTCAAGTTTGTCGCACCGCTCTCCGTATGGTGTAACTGGATCGCCTGGAGCCCCGTGCTCTCGCTCGGCTGTTCCATTGCAGCGGCCTACGTCCTGAACGCGCTGGCGCCGGTTCCTTCGGCACAGAGCCCGGAGGTCGCACAATGGATCGCGGCGCATGCGGCCACCTTGCACGGCAGCGCCGCCGACCAGACGGCTGCGGCTGTCGCGGCGCTGACGCCGGGCATCCGCAATTGGACCGCTTTCTCGCACACGATCGGTCCGGTCAGTTTCTCGTTGAACGCCGCTTTCTTCGTCGGCGTTGTGCTGATGCTGGTCGTCTTCGCGATTCAGCATCGCGGCATTCTCGGCACGGCGAACGTGCAGAAATGGATCGGCCTGGCGGTCATCATTCCGATGGCGATCGTCGGCGTCGTGCCGCTGTTCAACGGCGCGGTGCATTGGAACAATTTCTCGCCGCTCACGCCGCTCGCCGCGGCCTCCGCGCCGCAACTCGGAAGCTGGAATATCACCGGCTGGACGCTGGTACTCGGCAGCATGTTTATCGCCGCCTGGTCGACCTATGCGTTCGAGACGGCGATCTGCTACACGAGCGAATTCCGCGATCCCGCTAAAGACACGTTCAAGGCGATCTTTTATTCCGGACTGCTTTGCATCGCGCTCTTCGTGCTGGTGCCGTTCACCTTCCAGGGCGCGCTGGGCCTGACGGGCATGCTCGATCCGTCCGTCGTGGACGGCTCCGGCGTGGCGCAGGCCATGGCGCATATGGTCGGCGGCGGCAAGATCATCGAGAGCCTGCTCGTCATGCTGATGATCCTTGCCCTGATTCTGTCGATCATGACGGCGATGGCCGGCTCGTCGCGCACGCTTTACCAAGGCTCGGTCGATGGCTGGCTGCCGCGCTATCTGAACCACGTCAATTCGCATGGCGCTCCCACCCGCGCGATGTGGACCGATCTGACGTTCAACCTCGTCCTGTTGTCGATTGCCTGCGCCGACGCGACGAGCTTCTTCTTCGTGCTCGCGGTGTCGAACTGCGGCTACATCATCTTCAACTTCCTCAACCTGAACTCCGGCTGGCTGCACCGGATCGATTCCGGCCATGTGCCGCGTCCCTACAAGGCGCCGGCGTGGATCATCGGCATCGGCGCGGCGCTGTCCTTCGTCAATGTCATCTTCATGGGCGCGGGCGCCAAAGTCTGGAACCCGGCGGCACTGTGGGCGGGCCTGATCGCGGCGGCGCTCATCATCCCCGTCTTCGCCTTCCGGCATTACGTTCAGGACGGCGGCAAGTTCCCGCACGAGATGCTTGAGGATCTGCAAGTCGGCGGCACCGCCGCGCTGACGCAGAAGAAGGCGGGGATTCTTCCCTATGTCACGCTGGCTGCCGGTGTGGTGACGCTGCTCGTCGCCAACTGGTTCTTCAAGCTCTGACAAACAAGAAAAGACAACGGAGTCCCGCATGAACACGCATGTCTATTCCCGGCAGTCGGTCCTCAACGATCGGCACCGCGCGCTCGGAACGCAGTTCGAATCCTCCTGGAACGATATGCCGATTCCGCAGCGCTACGCGACGGACCCGTATTTCGAGACGGAGGCCGTCCGCTGTCGTGCCGGGCTCTTCGACGTGACATCCCTGCGTCTGATCAATGTCACCGGCAAGGACGCGCTTGCCGCGCTGGAGGAGCTGCTGACTTCGAACATTTCGAAGCTCGGGCCGGGCAAATCCGCCATCAGCAATATTGTCGATGAGAATGGGTCGCTTATCGACGACGTTCTTGTCTACGCCATTGCGCCAGACACCTACCGGCTGTCACATGGCGGCGGCACGCTCGAAGATGTTCTGCCGCTCGTGGCGAAAGGGCGCGACGTGCAATTCCGCAAAGACAACGACACGCATATCCTGTCGCTGCAAGGGCCGAAGGCGCTCGACATTCTGGCGCCGCACACGCCGTTCGATCTCGCCAGTCTCCGCTATTTCGAACATGCGCCGACGATTCTGTTCGGCCGCCCGGTGACGCTGGCGCGCGGCGGCTATTCAGGCGAGCGCGGCTACGAAGTCTTCTGCACCGCCGCCGATGCGGGCTTCATCTGGGATTCCATCGTCGAGGCGGGGAAACCCTTCGGCGCGATCCCGGTTTCCTGGGCCTGCCTCGATATCGTGCGGGTCGAGTCGGCGTTGCTTTTTTTCCCCTTCGATATGCCGGAGGGCGACACGACGCCGTGGGAGGCGGGTGTGCCCTGGACTGTGCATCTCGACAAGCCATCTTTCCGCGGCAAGGACGCGCTCATCCGCCGGCGCGGGCAGGAGCGTGTCGCGCAGGTCGGCATCGAGGTCGATCATGGCGATGCCATCGAGCCGGGCGCGAAGCTGTTCAAGGATGGCGTTGAAGTCGGCGTCGTCAACAGCACGACCTACAGCCAGCATCTGATGCGCTCGCTCGCGCTCGTACATGTCAAACCCGCTTACGCGCCCTTCGGCGCGGAGCTTGACGTTCACAGCGAGGCGGGCGTGTTCAAAGCGCGTGTCGTCAAAGTGCCGTTCTACGATCCGCTGCGACTACGGACTCATCCGCTGGAAGAACGCTCCCCGCGCTGACAATATTCTTTCGGAGGATATGAGAGGGGCGGCCAGTCGATGGTCGCCCCTTTTTACCAGGCGCCGGCTTCGACCCCGCGAAACGACGGCGCGAACTTCCGCACCAGGGCGCGCTCGGAATCGACATTCACCTTGCGATAGATGCGCTGCTTGTAATTCTTGATTACGCCTTTGCTGATTTTCAGCGTCTGGGCGATCTGGCCGGTCGTGCGGCCGTTCATGATAAGCCCGAAAATATCGCGTTCGCGGGGCGTGAGTTCGACCGGGGCGGCGAAATCCTCTGCGGCAACCCGCAGCGAGGAATTGTGCGGTTCGAGCACAAACAGGCGCCCGTGCGGCGCCAGCGGAAAATCACCGCGCAAAGCCTCGAATTTCAGAACGCAGCCATCCAGCGACCGCGTCTGGCCGTGTTCGCAAGCGGAGAATTCGCCGAGCAAGCTGGTGAGGGCGCCATCCGCCGCGACCGCGTCGGCCCAGGCATCGTTCGCATAGACATCGATCCCGAAGCGATCCTGAATCAGCAGCGGCTTGTTGGCCAGTCCGCTCAATTCCAGATCGCTGCCATTGTGTAGATTGGCGAGCATCCAGCTCATATGCGCGCGGTGGCAGCCTTCGAGGGCCGGGAAGACCAGCCGAGCGCGTTCAACGTCAGAGCGCGAGAATTGTCCCTGTTCGCGCTCGAGAAAAAGGCCGTAGCAATCATTCCCCACCGTCGGCAGGAAAACGCTCATCTCGTCGGAAATATTGGCGTTGGGCAGGAAGATACGGCTGTAAGCCTCCGTCCGCATCGAGGACGCTTTGGCTTCGGCGAGCATGATGACGCCGGCGCGGCCCTGGTCCTGCCAAAAATCCGAGAAGGGGTCGATCTCCGAATAGCTGTGGCTATACGTGCTGACGACTTCTTCGGCGACATTGTGCGTGAACAGCACTTGCGGCGTCGTGGCGCGCGAGAAGCGAATGATCCAGCACGACTCATGTCGGATGCTGGCGCCGAAGAGATCGACGAGCTCGTGATGGAATTCCCGCGAGCCGATCGACTTCGCCACCTGTCCGAGCCTGTTGAACCACTCCCTGTCGTTGAGACGCAGCAGCGGCTTATCGGCGTTTCCCGTCATACCTGTCGTTTGCGACATGGCTCCAATCCTGGAATTGGAATTTATTCCAAGAGAAAAGGACAGCTCGGCGGCTTTTTCAATGGCAACTTGCGTAAAGGGCATTGCCGGCGGCCGAATTCTGTCGAGCGGGGAGCAAATTGGGTGCCAAATGCCCGATGATCGTCGAATAATTGGAGCGCGCGGGCGCCGCGACACGCGCAAGAATTCTCCTATACCGGCTGCCGCATGGCTGAGGCGCTGCCGCAATTATGTTGCTATCTCAATCGGATAAAGCATGGGTTCTTGGAAAGGAGCGCCAATGATCTCGGCGACGTCGGACTGCAGTGCTGGGCGTTTTAGGGGCAGGGGGGGGATTCTCATGGCCCTGGTCGTGCTCGCGGCGCTGATGCCTGCGGCGGCGCCAATGCCCGCAGGGGCGGCAGAAAGCGCTTTTCATGCTTTTCTTGAGTCGCTCTGGCCGCGGGCGGCGGCGCGAGGCGTCAGCCGTGCGACGTTCACGCAGACAATTGCCGACATCACCGAGGATCCGTCAGTGCCGGTGGCGGTCGGCAAGCAGCCGGAATTCGAGCGGCTTCTGTCCGCCTATTTCAAAGAGGCTGTCTCGCCGACGCGGATCGCGCGCGGCCGCGCCCTGGCTGGTACCTATCGTAGCGAACTTGAGACTGTCGTGCGCCGCTATGGCGTTCCTTCGGGCATTCTGCTTGCGGCGTGGGGGATGGAGAGCGATTTCGGCCGCGACCGCGGCAACAAGGATGTCGTGCGCTCCCTGGCCACACTCGCCTTTCATCCCCGCGATACCGACATTTTCGTCAACGAGTTCGTCAGCGCGCTCGTCATTCTGGAGCAGGGGCGTCTGCCGCGCGGCCGTCTTATCGGTTCCTGGGCGGGCGCCATGGGCGATCCGCAATTCATGCCCTCGGCCTATCTCAAATATGCCGTGAGCTATCGCGAAACGGGCGCGCCGGATATCTGGAACAATCCCGCCGATACGCTTGCCTCGATCGGGCATTTTTTGCGTGCCTCCGGCTGGAATCCGGCTTTGCCGTGGGGTGTCGAAGTTGTCCTGCCGGAGAATTTCGCCTTCAAGACCCTGCATGCTGATTTTCGCGACTTCGCCGCGGCGGGAGTCAAAGCGGCGAACGGGCGGGCACTGCCACAGGGCAGGGCGACTTTGTTCCTCCCCGCCGGCGCCAGCGGCCCGGCCTTTTTGCTCAGCGACAATTATTGGGTTCTGAAGGCCTATAACAATTCCGACTCTTACGCGCTGTCTCTCGCCTGTCTCGGCGACCGCATCGAAGGGCGAAGCGGGCTGCACAGAGCGTGGCCGAAAAATCAGACGCTCTTCAGCCGTTCCGAAAAGCTCGAAATCCAGAAGCTGCTGGCGAAGCTCAATCTTTATCGCGGCACGTTCGACGGTAAATTCGGCCAGGCCTCACGCGACGCGATCCATGCCTTTCAGATCGAGGCAGGCGACGCGCCCGCAGACGGCGCGGCGCGCGCCGATCTGCTCACGCGCCTGCACGCGGCGGCGCGATAATCAAAACCGCGCGGCGATCATCTGCCAGAGATGTGCGAGCCCGTGTTTCGGCGTCTCGCCGTCCGGCGTGATCGAGACGGTTGCTGTGCGGCCGGAGACGAGGCTCTCGCCGGTTGGCACGGCATCGAGCTTGATGCGCACGGGGACGCGCTGCGCCAAGCGCACCCAGGAGAATGTGGGATTGATGTTGGCCAGAAGATTGGAGCCTTCGCTGCGCTCACGATCGACGATGCCGCCGGAGATACTCTCAACATGGCCGGTGAGATCGCGCGTATCGCCCATCAGCCGGATCGTGGCGCGGCTGCCGACATGGATACGCGGCAATTTCGTTTCCTCGAAATAGCCTTCGACGCGCAGCGTGTCTTCGTCGATCAGGGCCATCGCACCTTGACCGGTGGAAATATAGGTGCCAGGGCGCAGGCCCATATTAGTGATCATTCCATTGACGGAGGCGCGCACCTCCGAGCGGGCGAGATTGAGCTTGGCGAGATCGCGCGCGGCGACAGCCTGATCGTATCCAGCTCTCGCGGATTCCGCGCTCGCCCTGGAGAGTTCGAGCTGTTGCTGGGTCACAGAGAGGTCCGTGAGCTTGCTGTAGCGGGCATAATCGGAGGCGGCCTGTATGTTTGCGGCATCTTTCGCCGCGACCTGCGCTTCGGCCTCGCGCAGCGCGATCTTGAAGCGCTCCGGGTCTATGCGGAAAAGGACATCTCCCTTCTTCACATGCTGATTGTCGCGCACGAGCACTTCGGACACGAGGCCGGAGACATCTGGTGCGATGATCGCGACATCCGTGCGTATCCGGCCGTCGCGCGTCCAGGGCGCGTCGATGTAATAATCCCAAAGGCCGATGCCGACGAAAATGGCCGCCACGACGGCAACCAGCGTCGTCAGTGCGCGCAAGGGCCAGGCAAATTTCCTCATGTGGTGAACTCTTGAGCGATGAATACGACAAGACCGAGGGTCACGACATAGAGCGCCAGGTCGAACAGGGCGCGATGCCAGACCAGATTGTAGAAGTGGCAGGCGGCGAGAATCCTGCGCAGCATCGCCGTGAGCGCGAAAGCGATCAGCATCCAGATTCCGAGCGTCGGAATGAAAACGCCAATGATGTCGAATTCGCCGCTCATGCCGCCATCTCCGGCTGGGCTGTCGATACAGGCGGATGATAGGGCAGGGCGTCGGGGAAAAGAGCACGCCGTAGCCCGTAGAGGCCAATCAATGCGGCATGAATGTCGGCCGAATTGCTGTAGGCAGCAGTCATTTCGAGGGCAGAATCAATATCGACCTTTAGTTTTTCGGGCGGATTTTCATCGGCCGTAGAAAAGTGCGCAGCCACCCCGCGCAGGACGCGCAGGACAGCTTCGTGGATGACGCCTGGAAGCCGCGGTTCCACGCGCCTCAACTCGGTGAGATTCATGCCGACGCGCACCTCGCCGATGAGCGAGACCGTCCACTCGGTTTCTTCCGGCGGCAGCGATGTGATCCGCATCGCGATGAGGCCGACGCGGTCGAGCATCAGCGCGGCAAGTTCAAGACTGTCCTGCGCGCGATCCGATAGCGCGGCCTTTGCGAGTTCGCGGCGGTTGAGGCGATGCAGCCGGCGGGCGGTAAACGTGGCTTCGACCGAACGCATCAGCAGCGTCACGATTGCGGCGATCCACATGCCGGCGATAATCGCAAAGGCGCCATTGGCAAAGCTGGCGAAATCGCCCGCATAATTATCCTGGATCGCGATCGTCGAGGCACCGAAAATGGCGGCGCTGACGCCCTGGAGCGCCCATTTTGGTTGCGTCATCGCAAGACCGCAGGCAATCAGTCCCGGCGCGAGCGCCAGAGCCAGCATTTCAAAATTGGTCGCCCGGGGAAGCAGAGCGAAAAGATAGATGGCCGCGCCCATGACGCCGATGATGCCGGCATTGGTGAATTTCATGATCTGCGGCGCCGGATCGTCGAGGCTCGAGAAAAAGCTGAAGGCGACCGCCGCCATCATCACGGCGGTTGCACCGTCCGGCCATGCTGTCGCAATCCAGATGACGCAGATGACGACGACGGTAACGAAGACGCCGGCCGCGGAAAGAAGTGCCGTCAGATAGTCGCGATGGCGAATTTCGCGCACCTGCGCAGTATAGCGATATTCAAGCCGTTCCGGCGCCGGAGCTGCGTTTTCGAGTGCGTCGCGGAGCTGCCGGAAATCCTCACGCAGATCGACGAAATCGCGCAGCCGTGCCGCAAGCGTTGTCACCGCAAGTTCGCGTCCGCCGGGCGCTTTGCCGAGCGGCGGGTCGGCGGCGTCGATGTCCCGGCGCAAAGCGGCAATTTCGTCCGCGTCATGCCGCCCGCTTGCAATCCATCTCCGCGTATCGTCGATCACGCGGCGCATCGGTTCCGGCATCGCCTTGACGCGTTCGAGAAGCGTGATGCGGTCCACAAGAGATGCGACAATCGGCAGATACATCAACATATGCTGGCGCAGCAAACTGAGCGTCCGGCTTGTGTCGCTTTGGGCTTCAGACTCGTGGCTCAGCGGAATGGCGAGCGCATCGAGCGCGATCGTTTCGGCGGCGAGATGAACGCGATCTTCATGGGCCTGCGTTTCGTCGACCTCGCCGCCCAATGCGCCGACGATCCAGGCGCGGGCATCCGTGGCCCAGCTATTGAAGCGATTAACGAGGACAGGCCGGACGGATTGCGGAAAGACAAGAGACGAGGCGAGGGTCGCGCAAAGGATGCCGAGCGTGATTTCTTCCACGCGCGAGACGGCCGTATCGAAGACGGTTCCGGGATCATCGACCACGGGAAAACCGATAATGGCGGCGGTATAGCCGGCCAGCATCGGCATGTAGGAGGCAGGCGTCCGGTCGAGGAGGGAAACGTAAAGGCAGGTAGCGATCCAGAGCGCCATGACCAAGGTCAGAAGCACCGGCGCGTTGACGAAGTTCGGCACCAGAGCAACGGCACCAACTGCGCCTAGCGCTGTGCCGCCGACACGGAAGATCGCCTTGGAGCGGGTCGCACCGGCGAAGATCTGGCTGGTGATGTAGACCGTGGTTAGTGCCCAATAGGGACGCGGCAGATCGATCCACATCGCAATATAAAGCGCGAGCAGCCCGGCGGCGAAAGTTCTGAGCGCGAAGAGCCAGTCGCGCGCAGCGAAGATGGGGAAGGGACTCGTCATCCGGCTCGGGCCCTGCGCGGAGGCGCAGCGCGCTCCGTCTCGGCGCCATTTTTGGCATGATCCTCGATGGCGCGGAAGACGCGGAGGCAGGCTTCAAAATCCTCGGCGGTGATATGAGCAAAGGCTTCGTCGCGCAGATGTCCGAGATCGCCTTCGATCCTGGCGAGCAGAAGTTTGCCGGAGGCCGTGAGATTCAGGAGTTTGGCGCGGCGGTCGCTCGGATCTTCGCGGCGCTCGATCAATCCCATCGCACTGAGATGGTCGAGATGGCGCACGAGCGTCGGCCCCTCGACACCGATGGCGTCGGCCAGTGCTGTCTGCGTGAGCGTCCCGAGGCGACCAATAAGGATGAGGGGAATAGCCACGGCATCCGAGAGGCCATGCACCTTGGAAACGCCATCGGCGAGGCGCCGCCAGAGCCGGCTCTTCAAAAGCATTTCATGGGTGAACGCCAGGCGTAACCGGCACAATTCCTTCGAGGCCGCCACCAGCGCTCCTCCAACAGGCATTAAATTAGTTAGCAAGCTAATAATTAGCAAACGATGTGTCAAGGTTTGCGCAGGCGGTCGCCACGGGCTTGACCGTTGGGGGAAGAAGCAGGCCGTGCCGTTGTGGGGGGAGCCCGCGTCAGGGCACGTCGCCTAGCATAAGGGCAGGATGCGAGCAGTAAGAGCGAGTTTTGTGCGGCGCGGCGATTGCTTGGTGTCTGCCACATTCCTAAGCTAGAGAGCGCCACTCCGCGCGAACCACGCGCCCATCACCGGAACCCGCTGTTGACCATCTCCGCTGCAATTCATCACGTCACGCATTACCGCTATGACCGTCCGATCGGCCTCGGGCCGCAGACGATCCGGCTGCGTCCGGCTCCACATTGCCGCACCAAGATCACGAGCTATTCGCTGAAGGTTTCGCCGCCGGATCACTTCATCAACTGGCAGCAGGATCCGCATGGCAATTGGCTGGCGCGGCTCGTCTTTCCCGAAAAGACCGAGGAATTGAAGATCGAGGTCGATCTGACGGCTGAGCTTGCCATCATCAACCCGTTCGACTTTTTCATCGAACCTTATGCCGAGCAATTTCCCTTCGCTTACGAGCCGGACCTGAAAAAGGAGCTGACGCCCTACCTCGAAGCTGAGCCCGTTGGGCCGCGCCTTGCCGAATATGTTGCGGGGCTGCCGAAGGGTCCGGTCCGGACGATCCCCTTTCTCGTCGATCTCAATGCCGATCTGCAGCAGGCGACCCGCTATGTGATCCGCATGGAGCCCGGCGTGCAGCCGCCGGAGGAGACGCTGGCGCTCGCCTCCGGGTCCTGCCGCGACTCGGCCTGGCTGCTCGTGCAGATTTTGCGCAATCTCGGCCTCGCGGCGCGCTTCGTCTCCGGCTATCTCATCCAGTTGCGCGCCGATATCGATCCGCTCGAAGGGCCGAAGGGCACCCAGCACGATTTCACCGATCTCCATGCCTGGGCCGAGGTCTATATTCCCGGCGCGGGCTGGGTCGGCATGGACGTGACCTCCGGGCTTTTCTGCGGCGAGGGCCACATTCCGCTCTGCGCCACGCCGCATTATCGCTCCGCGGCGCCGATCTCCGGCGCCGTCGAACCGGCGCATGTCGATTTTGCCTTCGAGATGAATGTCACCCGTGTCGCCGAGGCGCCGCGCATCACCTTGCCCTTCTCGGAAGAGGCATGGGACAGGCTCGATGCGCTCGGCAAGCAGATCGATGCCGATCTCGTCGCGCAGGATGCGAGGCTGACGATGGGCGGCGAGCCGACGTTCGTATCGGTCGATGATTTCGAGGCGGCCGAGTGGAACACCGCCGCCGTCGGACCGACGAAGCGCAGCCGCGCCGATGACCTGATCCGCCGCCTGCGGGCGCGCTTCGCGCCGGGCGGCATGCTGCATTACGGGCAGGGCAAATGGTATCCCGGCGAGACATTGCCGCGCTGGGCGTTTGCCCTTTATTGGCGCAAGGACGGCAGGCCGATCTGGAAAGACCCTTCGTTGATCGCCCCCGTGCCGGTAACGCGCACGGCGGAAGAGATTCAGACGTCCCCGCGCGACGAAGCGGCGGAGGAGGTGCTGCGCGGAAAGGCCGAGAAGCTCACGGCGGGGATCGCCGAGCGGCTCGGCGTCGACAAGGATTGCGTCCTTGCCGCCTATGAGGATCCGACGACCTGGCTCGTGAAGGAAGGCAATCTGCCCGAGAACACCGACCCGCTCGATCCGAAGATGGAAGATGCCGAGGAGCGCAACCGGATGATCCGCACGTTCGCGCGCGGGCTGACGACGGCGACGGGCTTCGTGCTTCCGGTGCAGCGCTGGAACGCGCAGGCATCCACGCAGTCGCGCTGGGCGAGCGAGCGTTGGAAGCTGCGGCGCGGACGGCTGTTCCTCGTGCCCGGCGACTCGCCCGTCGGCTATCGGTTGCCCTTGTCCTCGTTGCCCTGGGTGCCGCCGGCCTCCTATCCGTTCATCGTCGCGCAGGACCCGCTGGAGGATCGTGACTCGCTGCCCGATCCGGTCGAACTCGGCCAGCAATTCGAGCGCGTCGCCGAAAGCGGCGGGCAGCAGGAACGCGTCGAGCAGCACATTGTAGAGGGCGCGGTGCGCACCGCTCTCTCGGTTGAGCCGCGCGACGGCATTCTCTGCGTATTCATGCCGCCGGTCGAAAAGCTCGCCGACTATCTCGAACTCCTCGCCGCCACCGAGGCGAGCGCAGCCGCGCTCAAGACGCCGGTCCACATCGAGGGCTATCCGCCGCCCTTCGACCCGCGTCTCGATGTCATCAAGGTCACGCCCGATCCCGGCGTCATCGAGGTCAACGTCCATCCCGCCAAAAGCTGGGAGGCGGCGGTCGCGACGACACGCGGGCTTTATGAAGACGCGCGCCAGTCGCGGCTCGGCGCCGAGAAATTCATGACCGACGGCCGCCATACCGGCACCGGCGGCGGCAATCATATCGTCTTCGGCGGGCCTACGCCGGGGGATTCGCCGTTCCTGCGCCGGCCCGACATGCTGAAGAGCGTCGTGCTCTATTGGCAACGCCACCCCGCGCTCTCCTATCTTTTCTCCGGCCTGTTCATCGGTCCGACAAGTCAGGCGCCGCGCTTCGACGAGGCACGGCACGACCAGCTCTATGAACTGGAGATCGCGCTGGCGAGCGTGCCGAAGCGCGAGGATCATGCGCCGCTGTGGATCGTCGACCGGCTGTTTCGCAATCTGCTTGTCGACTCGACCGGCAATACGCATCGCACCGAGATCTGTATCGACAAGCTCTATTCGCCGGATGGGCCGACAGGCCGTCTCGGCCTCGTCGAATTCCGCTCGTTTGAAATGCCGCCGGACGCGCGCATGAGCCTCTCACAGCAATTATTGCTGCGCGGCCTGCTCGCCTGGTTCTGGCAGGCACCGCAGAACGGCGAATTCGTCCGCTGGGGCACGGCGTTGCACGACCGTTTCATGCTGCCGCATTTCGTCTGGCAGAATTTCCTCGAAGTGCTTGGTGATCTGAAGCGCGCCGGCTACGATTTCGACCCGCTGTGGTTCGAGGCGCAGCGCGAATTCCGCTTTCCGGTTTATGGCGTTGTCGAGGCGGGCGGCGTGCGGCTCGAACTGCGCCAGGCGCTGGAGCCCTGGCATGTGTTGGGCGAGGAGGGGGCGGTCGGCGGCACGGTGCGCTATGTCGATTCCTCCGTCGAGCGCCTGCAGGTCAAGTGCAATGGTCTTATCGACGGCCGTCATGTCATCGCCTGCAACGGCCGCCAACTGCCGATGACTCCCACCGGCACGTTCGGCGAGGCG
This sequence comes from Methylovirgula ligni, assembly GCF_004135935.1. Lineage (NCBI taxonomy): Bacteria > Pseudomonadati > Pseudomonadota > Alphaproteobacteria > Hyphomicrobiales > Beijerinckiaceae > Methylovirgula > Methylovirgula ligni. The sequence continues at coordinate 2,341,551 of NZ_CP025086.1, forward strand.
GTCGCGGGTGTGCGCTACAAGGCATGGAAGCCGGCGCACGGCCTGCATCCGACGCTGCCGGTCGATGCGCCGCTGACCTTCGATGTCATCGACACGTGGACCGGCCGCTCGCTCGGCGGCTGCGTCTATCATGTCGCCCATCCGGGCGGGCGCAATTACGATACGTTTCCGATCAACAGCTACGAGGCCGAGGCGCGTCGCCTGGCGCGTTTCCAGGGGCATGGGCATACGCCCGGCGCCATCGAAGTTCCGCGCCCGGAGCGCTCAGGCGAATTTCCGCTGACTCTGGATTTGCGGAGGCACTAGCTGTCATTGCAAGCGAAGCGAAGCAATCTAGACTCCGTTTCTGGATTGCTTCGTCGCTTTGCTCCTCGCAATGACGAGCTTTGATCCTTCTTGTTTGCGCCGCCGTTCTCAGCGCTGGCCGACATTCACATTGCCGCTTGAGCCTGCGGCCGTCACGTGCATCCCGTCGCGGATGTTGATCGGTGGGTTGAGGATGATCTTGTCCTCCGGCTTGAGGCCGGTGAGGACATCGACCTCCGCGCCGTTGTCGGCGAGCAGGTTGAGCTGGCGGATGCGGACGATGCCGTCGTCGTAAACCGCGGCGGTGAGTCCGTTCTTGTTGAAGATCAACGCCTGCGCGGGGATCGAGATCACCGGCTGTGCGCGCGGAATGAAAAGCCGGACCGTGCAGTAGAGGCCGGGGAACAAGGTTCCGTCGGAATTGTCGACATCAACCTCGGTCAGCCGCGTGCGCGTGCCGGGGGTTAGCGCATTGGCATTGCGCGCCACGGTGCCGTGGAAGACGCGCCCCGGAATCTCTGGAACGCGGATTTCCGCCGATGCCCCATCCTTCAAGCTGAAGACGGCGTCCTGCGGCACGTAGATCTGCGTGCGCAGCACCTCGCTGTGGGCGATGTCGAACAAGGCCGTGCCGGTCGATTGGTCGGCGGTGACGAGACTGCCGACATCGACGTGGCGCTGGGTGATGAAGCCGCCGAAGGGCGCCACGACCTTTTCGAAGCCGGTCAATTCCTTCAGCCGCGAGACCTGTGCCTCGCCCGCCTTGAGATTGGCCTGCGCGACCTGCACCGCGGCGGCTTGACCCTGATAGGTCAGCCGGTCGGTATCGCCCTGCTGCTTGGTCTGCCAGCCCTGGACGACGAGGGTCTGCGTCCGCTGGTTGGTGACATTGGCAAGCTGCGAATTCGATTGTGCCTGAGCTATCGCCGCCTGCAATTGCGCGACCTGGGCCTCGGCCTGCAAAAGCTGCTGGTCGAGGTCCGGCGCCGCGATGACGGCGAGCACGTCGCCCACCTTCACTTCGCTGCCGATATCGACATTGCGCTTGGCGATATAGCCGGTGGCGCGGGCATAGACGGTGGCGGCGTCAAACGCTTCGGTGCTGCCGGGCAGATCGAGCACGCGCGGCGCGGAATTGACGCCAACCGTGGCGATGCGCACCACGGGCACGCTATCTTCCTGCTGCTTCTCCGTATCGAGCGCGGCTTCACGCCGCTGCGCATGGTTGAAAGCGCCATAGGCGACAAGACCGGCCAAAACGAGCAGGGCGGCGAGGACAATCAGACCGAGACGGCGCGGCCGCGCCCCATGCGGCGGATCGCTCGCGTCCGGAGCCGGCGTGCTGGTCTTCTGGACTTCATCGCGCATCAGGCGAGATCCTTATCTGCGAAAATTGCTTGATCTGCGAAAATCATATGAGCGGAAGCGGTGCGCATCAGGCAGGCTCCCCGTCCGGCTCATGCGGCGCCGTCTGCTCGAACCGGCCGATAATAGAATATAACCACGGCACGAACAAAAGGGTCGTGAGCGTGCCGATCATCACGCCGCCGATCACGGCGCGCGCCAACACCGCGTTTTGCTCCTCGCCCGCCGCGCCGATGGCCATCGGGATCATGCCGACGATCATCGCTGCCGCCGTCATCAGCACCGGGCGGATACGGGTGCGCCCTGCGGCGCGGGCGGCGTCCAGCGCGCTCAATCCCTCGCGGCGCTGCTCGCGCGCGAAGGTGACGAGCAGGATCGAATTGGCCGAGGCGACACCGATCGACATGATCGCGCCCATCAGCGACGGTACACTGATCGTCGTCCCCGTCACATAAAGCAAGAGCAGAATACCGGCGCCGGCGCCGGGCAGCGCAAGGATGATCGCCAGCGGATCGAGGAAGCTCTGGTAGTTCACCACCATCAGCAGATAAACGAAGACGGCGGCAAACAGCAGTCCGAGCGTCAGATTGTGAAACGCCGAGTTCATGCTGTCGATCTGGCCGCGAACGACGAATGTGTTGCCGGGTTTCAATTGCGGCCCGAGATCGGCAAGGATTTTGTCGATGCTCTTGGCGACGCCGCCGAGATCGCTGTCCTGCACGCTGGCATAGATGTCGTAGAGCGGTTGGATGTTGGCGTGGTTGAACACCGACTGGATGTAGCGCCGCTGGACGGAAGCGACATTGCCGAGGATGTTCGGCACCGGCACCGCGGTCGAGGCCATGCTGACGACGGGCGTATTGTTGAGGTCGTTGAGGCTCGAGATGCGATATTCCGGCGTCTGCACGGCGAAATAATAGGGGATGCCATTCTTCGGATCGGTCCAGAAATTCGGCGACACCTGTTCGGATGAACTCAGGCTGATGTTGAGATTGTTGGCGATGCTGTTGACGTTGAGCCCGATCTCCTGGGCGCGGATACGGTCGACAGAATAATAGAGCTCCGGCGCATCGAGCTCCTGCTGGATATGCACATCGACGAGGCCCGGCACTTTGGCCATGCGCTGCTGGAGCGCTTTGGCGACCTCCTGATTGCCGGCGCGGTCGGGGCCCTGCAGCGCGACGTCGATCTGCGAAGGGATGCCGAAATTAAGGATTTGCGTCACCATATCCGCGGGCTGCGAGTAGAACAGGACGTTCGGAAAAGCCTTGGTCAGATCGCGGCGCAGCGTCTTCACGATACCGGCCGTCGGCGGGTGACCTTCCTTCAAGGCGATCTGGATCGTGCCGTCATTGACGCCGATGGCCGAGCCGTCGGTGAAGGCGAGATTATAGACGCGGGCCGGCAGGCCGATATTGTCGAGGATAAGGTCGAGATATTGCGGCGGAACATCCTTGCGGACACGGTCCTCGATCTCCTGGAAAATCGCTTCCGTTGCCTCGATCCGCGTGCGCGCCGGGGCGCGGACGTGCAATTGGATGAGGCCGGTATCGACCTGCGGAAAGAAGTCGGCGCCGACCTGCGTCATCAGGAAAGCCGCGCCGCCGATGACGCCAAGCGCGATGAGCGGCACGACGATGCGGCTGTGCAGCACATGCTCAAGAACGTAGGTGTAGCCTTCACGAAAGCGATCGAAGCCGGCGTTGAACCTGTCGTGGAACCGGCTGAGCCAGGAGCTCTGGCCGGCGTCATGCTGCGCCTGTTCCGTCCGCAGCAGGGTGCGGATGATGATCGGCGTCAGCGTCCGTGACAGGACATAAGACGCCAGCATGGCGAAGGCGACAGCCATGCCCAGCGGAGTAAACAGGAATCGCGCCGCGCCTTGCAAGAAGAACACCGAGACGAAGACCGAGCAGATTGCCAGAGTCGAAACGAGTGTTGGCAGGGCGATGCCGGCGGAGCCGTGCAGCACCGCATCGTCGAATTCCATATGCTCTTCGAAAAGACGATGCGTGTTCTCGATCGCCACGGTCGAATCGTCGACGAGGATGCCGACGGCGAGCGCGAGGCCGCCGAGCGTCATCGTGTTGATCGTCTGGCCGAGTGCCGAGAAAATGGCGATCGAGGAGAGAATCGAGAGAGGGATCGAGATCATCACGATCAGGGTCGAGCGCCACGAGCCGAGGAAGATGAGGATCATCAATGCCGTGAGGCCGGCGGCAATGGCGCCCTCGCGCAACACGCTGGCGATGGCCTCGCTGACGAAGACCGACTGATCGAACAGGACATGCATCTCCATGCCGGGCGGCGCGGCCTTGAGGAGATTTGGAATCGCCGCCTTCACCGCATTGACGACATCGAGAGTCGAGGCATCGCCGTTCTTGATGATCGTCAGCAGCACCGAGCGCCGTCCATTGGCGCGGACGATGTTCTGCTGCACCGCCCAGCCGTCGCGAACATGCGCGACATCGCCGAGCCGTATGGTCGTCCCGCCGATCTGGCGCAGCGGCAGCCGGTTGAGCGCGCTGATGCTCTCGGCCATGGCGTTGAGGCTGACGATATATTGCTTGTTGCCGATCTTGGCGTCGCCGGAGGGCAGGGTGAGGCTCTGCGCGTTGACGGCGGTAAGAACATCGCTCGGCGTCAGCCCGTTGGCCCGCAGCGCATCCGGGTTGAGATCGACCATGATCTGGCGGTATTTGCCGCCGTAGGGGGTGGGCAGGGTGATGCCCTGAATCGGCGCCAGCGCCTGACGCAGGCTGTAGATGCCATAATCATAGAGCTGCTGCTCGTTCATCCGGTCGGAGCTGAGGCTCAATTGCAGGACGGGCACGCTCGAGGCGTTGAATTGCACGATGATCGGCGGGTTGATGCCCGGCGGCATCAGGGCGCGGATGGCGTTCGTGGCCGAGACGATCTGCGCAATGGCGAGATCGATGCTGACGCCGGGCTGGAAGAAGATCTTCTGGACGGCGATGCCCGACAGCGTCTGCGATTCCATATCGCGGATGTTGTTGACGTTGGCGCTGATCGCATATTCGCTATAGGTCGTGACGCGGGCTTCCATCTCCTGCGGCGTCAGGCCGGTATATTGCCAGATGATCGTGACGACCGGGATGTTGATGACCGGAAATATGTCCTTGGGGGTGGAGAAGATCGCGCTGATGCCGAGAAACAGAATCGCCAGCGCCATCACGTAGAACGTGTGCGGAAATCGCAAGGCGAAGCGAACGATACCCATTCCTGCTCCGTTCGGATTAGGCTCTGGTCAGAGGGTGTAGAAGGGCGCTTCGGCGCAGGGCGCAAGAAGCCGGACCGCCGAGCCCGCGGCAGCCACGGGGCCGCAATGTAATTGCATCGCAGCGGTTCTGCTTGTTCGTTCTTGCTCCATCGGAACCAGAGGCCACGGCAAAATCTCAATAAAGCAAAATCTCAATAAAATTGAGAACCTGGCCCGCTCACCTCATCGTGAATATCATTGAACTTGCGGTATATGCCGCCATATTACGATTACAACAAGCTTGGCGGGAAACGGTTCGAGAGGGCAATGAGACCCCCCCGTTGCTCTGGACGTGTCCATGATTTCTGACTTCGGCTTGCCGCAGCTTGGTTATACGCCTGCACATATTATCCAGCGCCGACCCGCCGCGTGGTGCGGGTTGCGCGCCGAGGCCATCGAGCTCCTCGAATCCCAGCCCTATGAATATGCATTTCAAGCGCCTGTCCACCTGTTGATCATGGCCGAGCGCTCCGAGCGCTCCGATGGCGAGACGTGCCTCGAAGGCTTGCCGCGATCGCGATTGCGGGAATTGTCACGGCGGATGACCTTCGTGCCCGCGGGCCATTGTTTTCGCGGCTGGCAGAAGCCGCGCGTGATGACCCGCGTGAATCTCTTTTACATTGATCCACGCGGTCCCTGCCTCGATCCCGAGCTCGGCTTTGATCGTACCGAATTCCAGCCGCGGCTGTTCTTCTTCGACCCGGATCTCTGGGCGACGGCGCTCAAGCTCAAGGCGCAGATCACCGCGCCCAGTGCCGTCTCAAGCCCCTATGTCGAGGCGCTCGGCGAGGTTCTGTGCCATGAACTGATCCGCCTCAACGGCACGAAGGTGCCGCCGCGCGCGGGCCGCCAGACTGGCCTTGCGCCCTGGCAGGAGAAACGGGTCGCCGACTATATCGAGGCACGGCTCGACGGGCGGCTGACGATCGCCGATATGGCGGCGTGCGTGCATCTCAGCCCGTTCCATTTTTCGCGTGCCTTCAAACAATCCTTCGGCATGCCGCCGCACCGCTATCACATGATGCGTCGCGTGGAGGCGGCCAAGGCGCTGCTCAACACGACGAAAACGCCGATGACGGAAATCGCGCTGCGGCTCGGCTTCAGCGAGGCGAGTTCGCTCAGCGCCGGCTTCCGCCGCATGACGGGCGTGAGCCCCAGCGCTTATCGGCGGATCGCGGGCTGAGAGGATAGGCTTTACTGCTGTTGCGCGGCGGCCTGCTGTTGCTGCTGGCGTTCGAGCACCTGGAAGGCTTCCCTCACGTTGGGCATTAGGCCCTCGCCGCCGCCGGCGAGATGAACGAAGACCTGCTTTTGCATCCGCGAATTCCAGAATTTCGCAATATGGTCCGCGACGCCGGCGACCTCCTTATCGTGCCCCTGTGTGGCGAAGAAGCTGCCGATCTGGTTGGCCATATAGATCAGCCGTTCGAGCGTGTGCGACGTGGAATGCGTATCATGCGACATTTGATGCGGCCTGGCGGGAGGTTTCAGTCAATCTCTCGGGGTGAGTGAATACTTCAAAGTCCTGCCGCCGGGCGACGGCGATAAGCGTCATCCCCGCTTCGTCGGCGAGGCGGATCGCCGCCGCAGTCGGGGCGGAGACGGCGACAAGCACGGGCGCGTTGAGCCGCGCGGCCTTCTGGATCAGTTCGATGGAAACGCGGCTGGTCATGAGCACGAGGCCGTCCGCGGCGGTGCGGCCGGCGCGAACGAGGGCGCCGACAAGCTTGTCGAGCGCATTGTGGCGCCCGACGTCCTCGCGCAGGGCGATAAGGCCCTCGCGTTCGGTCCAGAAGCCGGCACCGTGGACCGCGTGCGTTTCCGCGTTCAGCACCTGCGCAGGGTCGAGGGAGGCCATCGCCGCGATGATCGCCTGCGACGAGAATTTCGTCGCCGCCGTCACCTGCGGCAGCGGCCGCATGGCCGCCTCCAGGCTTTCAATGCCGCAGAGGCCGCAGCCGGTCGGCCCCGCCATGCTGCGCCGGCGCTTGGCATAGGTCTCGGCGCGGTCGCCCTTCAGCCAGACACGCAGTTCGATGCCCAGCGGCGTCGGGACGATCTCAAGATTTTCGATCTCGCTGCGGTCTTCGATCAGTTCTTCAGTCAGCGCGAAGCCAACCGCGAAATCCTCAAGATCGGCGGGCGTCGCCATCATCACCGCATGGGTCGAGCCATTATAGGTGAAGGCAATCGCCTGCTCATCCGGGACGATGCGGGCCGTCGCGAAGGAGACGCCGCCGCGCTGCGCGAGGCAGGGAACACTGACCGCCGGGGCGGGCAGGGGTTCCGGGGCGTCCGTCTCGTCGCTCATTCCGCCGCATCGAGCGGATGCGCGATCCGCGAATTCTGCTCGGACATTTCCTGATATTCTTCCTGCCACTCGCTCGGCCCGTTGGAGGTCGCGACCTGAACGGCGGTGACCTTGTACTCGGGGCAATTCGTCGCCCAGTCCGAGAAATCGGTGGTGACGACATTGGCCTGGGTGAGCGGGTGGTGGAAGGTCGTGTAGACGACGCCGGGCGCTACGCGCTCGCTGATTTTCGCATGCAAGGTGGTCTCGCCGGCGCGGCTCTTCACCCTCACCCAGTCGCCGTCGCGGATGCCGCGATCCTCGGCGTCGTGCGGATGGATTTCGAGCACATCCTCGGGATGCCAGGACGAATTGGCGGTGCGCCGGGTCTGCGCGCCAACATTGTATTGCGACAGGATGCGGCCGGTCGTCAGCAGCAGCGGGAAGCGCGGGCCGATCTTTTCGTCCGTGGGAATATATTCGGTCAGCAGGAACTGGCCTTTGCCGCGCACGAAATGATCGATGTGCATGGTCGGCGTGCCGAGCGGCGCATCGCCATTGCACGGCCATTGCACCGAGCCGACTTCGTCGAGCAGTTTGTAGGAGACATTGGCGAAGGTCGGCGTCACCTTGGCGATCTCGTCCATGATATGGCCGGGATCCTTGTAGCGCATCTCGTAGCCAAGCGCCTTGGCGAGCATCATGGTGATCTGCCAATCCTCGTAGCCATTGCGCGGCGCCATCACCCGGCGCACACGCTGGATGCGGCGCTCGGCATTGGTGAAGGTGCCGTCCTTTTCGAGGAAGGTCGAGCCGGGCAAGAAGACATGCGCGTAATTCGCCGTCTCGTTGAGGAAGAGATCCTGAACAATGACGCATTCCATCGCGCCGAGACCGGCCGACATGTGATGCGTGTCGGGGTCGGATTGCAGAATGTCCTCGCCCTGGACGTACAGCGCCTTGAACGTGCCGTCGATCGCCGCGTCCATCATGTTCGGAATGCGCAGGCCGGGGTCGTTGTCCAGCTTCACGCCCCAGATCGACTCGAAGAGCTCGCGCACCGCGTCGTTGGAGACGTGCCGGTAGCCCGGAAATTCATGCGGGAAGGAGCCCATGTCGCAGGAGCCCTGGACATTGTTCTGCCCGCGCAGCGGGTTCACGCCGACGCCCTCGCGGCCGATATTGCCGGTCGCCATGGCGATGTTGGCGATGGCCATGACGGTGGTCGAGCCCTGGCTGTGCTCGGTGACGCCGAGGCCGTAATAGATCGCGGCATTGCCTCCCGTCGCATAGAGCCGGGCCGCGGCGCGGATCGTCTCGGCCGGCACGCCGGTGATCTTCGCGACGACCTCGGGGCTGTTGCGCTCCTCGGAGACGAATTTCGCCCAGGTAGAGAATTCGGCCGGGTCGCAACGTTCCTGCACGAAGGCTTCGTTGACGAGGCCCTCCGTCACGATGACATGCGCGAGGGCGTCGAGCATCGCGACATTAGTGCCGGGCCGCAGCGGCAGATGATAATCTGCCTTGATATGCGGCGACTTCACCAGATCGATTTGGCGCGGATCGATGACGATGAGCTTGGCGCCGGCACGCAGGCGCTTCTTCATATGCGAGCCGAAGACGGGATGCGCATCGGTCGGGTTGGCGCCGATCACCAGAACGACATCGGTATATTCGATGGAGTCGAATTCCTGCGTGCCTGCCGACGTGCCAAAGGCCTGACCGAGGCCGTAGCCGGTCGGTGAGTGGCAGACGCGCGCGCAAGTGTCGACATTGTTGTTGCCGAAGCCGGCGCGGACCAGCTCCTGCACGAGATAGGTTTCCTCGTTGGTGCAACGCGAGGAGGTGATGCCGCCGACGGAGGCGCGGCCGTATTTCGCCTGGATACGCTTGATCTCAGAGGCCGCATAATTGATCGCCTCGTCCCAGGAGACTTCACGCCAGGGATCGGAAATCTTTTCGCGGATCATCGGCTTGAGGACGCGATCCTTGTGGGTCGCATAACCCCAGGCGAAACGGCCCTTGACGCAGGAATGGCCGTGGTTGGCCTTGCCGTCCTTATAGGGGACCATGCGAACCAGTTCGTCGCCGCGCATCTCCGCCTTAAAGGTGCAGCCGACGCCGCAGTATGCACAGGTCGTGACGACCGAATGTTCCGGCTGGCCGATATCGTAGAGCGATTTCTCGGACAGCGTCGCGGTCGGGCAGGCCTGCACGCAGGCGCCGCAGGAAACGCATTCGGAATCGAAGAAATTCTCCATCTGGCCGGGCGAGATGCGGCTCTCGAAGCCGCGGCCGTCGACCGTCAGGGCGAACGTGCCTTGTGTTTCCTCGCAAGCGCGGACGCAGCGGTTGCAGACGATGCACTTCGACGCGTCGTAGGTGAAGTAAGGATTGGAAGTGTCTTTCTGGCTCTTGAGGTGATTCTCACCTTCGTAGCCGTAGCGGACTTCGCGCAGGCCGACGACGCCGGCCTGTGTCTGCAATTCGCAATTGCCGTTAGCGGCGCAGGTGAGGCAATCGAGCGGGTGGTCGGAGATATAAAGCTCCATCACGCCGTTGCGTAGATTCTTCAGTCGTGGCGTCTGCGTGTGGACGACCATGCCCGGCCCCACGGGCGTGGTGCAGGAGGCCGGCGTTCCGTTGCGGCCTTCGATCTCGACGAGACAGAGACGGCAGGAGCCGAAGGCATTGATGCTGTCGGTGGCGCAGAGCTTGGGGATCTGGTTGCCGATCTCCATCGCCGCGCGCATGATCGAGGTTCCGGCCGGCACCGTCACTTTCGCGCCGTCGATCGTCAGCTCGACGGTCTCGGCCGATTTCGAGGCGGGCGTGCCGTAATCGATCTCATGGATGAGAGACATTATGTTCTCCTCATTCCGCCGCGATCGCCGCGTGGGGTTTGAAATCCTCAGGGTAGTGACGCATTGCACTCAGGACGGGATAGGGGGCAAAGCCTCCCAGCGCGCAAAGCGATCCGAACTTCATCGTCTGACAAAGATCTTCCAAAAGCCTTAGATTGGCTTCGACATGGATACCTGCCAGGATCTTGTCGATCACTTCCTGGCCGCGCGTCGAGCCTATCCGGCAGGGCGTGCACTTGCCGCAGCTCTCGATCGCGCAGAATTCCATCGCGAACCGCGCCATCGTGAGCATGTCGACCGTATCATCGAAAACGACGATGCCGCCGTGGCCGATCAGGCCGTCCTTGGCCGCGAAGGCCTCATAATCGAAGGGCGTGTCAAAGAGGGCGGGCGGGAAATAGGCGCCGAGCGGGCCGCCGCATTGCACGGCGCGGACCGGACGGCCGGACGCGGTGCCGCCGCCAATGTCCTCGACGATCTCGCCGAGCGTCAGGCCGAAGGCGGTTTCGAACAGGCCGCCGTAGCGGATATTGCCGGCGAGTTGCAGCGGCATCGTCCCGCGCGAGCGGCCCATGCCGAAGTCGGCATAGGCTTTAGCGCCGTGCGCGAGAATGAAGGGCGCGGTCGCGAGCGAGAGCACGTTGTTGATGACAGTCGGCTTCTGGAAGAGGCCGTTGATCGCCGGCAGCGGCGGCTTGGCGCGCACCATGCCGCGGCGGCCTTCGAGGCTTTCGAGCAGGGCGGTTTCCTCGCCGCAAACATAAGCACCGGCGCCGACGCGCAGCTCGATGTCGAAGGCATGGCCGGAGCCGAGCACATCCTTGCCGAGATAACCGGCGGCGCGGGCGCGCTGGAGCGCCTCGTTAAAAGCCTTGATGCCGTGCGGATATTCGGAACGGCAATAGACGTAGCCCTTGGTCGCACCAACGGCGAGACCGCAGATGGTCATGCCTTCGATCAGCATGTAGGGATCGTCTTCGAGCACCATACGGTCGGCGAAGGTGCCGCTGTCGCCCTCGTCGCAATTGCAGACGACATATTTGCGGTCGGCCTTGGTGTCCGCGACCGTCTTCCATTTGACGCCCGTCGGGAAGCCGGCGCCGCCGCGGCCGCGCAGGCCGGATTTGGTGATTTCGTCGACGATGGCTGCGCTGCCAATCTCGATGGCGCGCTTCAGGCCGAGCCAGCCTTCATGCGCGGCGTAATCCTCCAGCGACACCGGATCGGTGATGCCGCTGCGGGCAAACGTCAGGCGCGTCTGGCGCTTGAGAAAGGGGTGATCTTCCGGCTTGCCGATCCGCAGTGCGTGCGTGCCGCCATCAAGGAAGCCGGCGTCGAACAATGCGGCGACATCCTTGAGTGTGACCGGGCCATAGGCGATGCGCCCCGCGGGCGTTTCGACCTCAATCAGCGGCTCCAGGAAGAACATGCCGCGCGAGCCGTTGCGGACGATCGATACATCCGCGCCACGGGCCTTGGCGGTCGCGACGATAGCGGCGGCAATCTTGTCGGCGCCGAGCGCCAGGGCAACGACGTCGCGAGGGACGAAAACGCGGGTCATACGCTCTCCGCCTCCTCGATCACGCTCACCAGTTTGTCGGCGGTGAGCGCCGCGATCGGCTCGTCATCGAAGAGCGCCGAAGGGCCGTTGGCGCAGAGGCCGAGACAATAAACCGGCTCGACCGTAATGGCGCCGTCCTGCGTCGTGCCATGCCAATCGACGCCGAGATCGGCGAGGCAATGGCGGGCGACCGATTCGCTTCCCCGCGCCTGGCACGCCTCGGCGCGGCAAATCTTCAGCACGTGCTTGCCAGCGGGTTCGCGGCGAAAGTCATGATAGAAGGTGAGGACGCCATGCACTTCGGCGCGCGACAGGTTGAGCGCGTTCGCGATCAGCGGCACGGCAGTATCGTCGACGAAGCCGAATTCCTCAACGAAAGCATGAAGGATAGGCAGCAGCGGCCCCTCGAGCGCGAGATGCGCGTCGATAATCTCCTGGGCCCGTTGCGCGTCTAGGACGGCTGGCATGTTTCCACCTAAATCTGCCCGGCGATCCTTCGTGCCGCCGACGCAAGCCGTGTCACGCCATAGCTTGAACTTTGCCTTGGCGCGCCGACCTTAGATTAAGTCAAAAAAAGCATGGTCCCGCCCAACGCCCCAATCAATAAAGCGTCTCCGTTGGGCTATAGAAGATATCTATTAAAGTCGCGGTGCGATCAATTTTTTGGCTTCCGCGAACAGGGTCGCCGTCAGCGGCGTCATGGGTTCGCGCCGTGGCACGACCAAGCCGATCTGGTGGACGGCCTGCGGCTCGATGATGGGGATCGAGCGGATCGGCTCGGCGATCGAGAGGGTTTCGACCAGTTTTTCCGCCATGATGCTGGCCCACTGGCCGGTCTTCACATGGGCATAGAGCGCGATGACCGAATTTGATTCCAGCGTCGGCTCCGGACGCGCGCCGCCGGTACTCGCGAGCAATTGATCGACGATGCGGCGGTTCTGCATGTCGGGCGTGAGCAGACAAAGCGGAATACGCCCGACCTCCGCCCAGGTGACACTCTTGTTGTCGGCGAAGGGGCTGCCTGCGCTGGTCAGCAGGCGATATTGCTCGATATAGAGCGGCAGGCTGCGCACCGTGCCGAGCGGCTCGTTGTCGAGATAGGTGATGCCGGCATCGATCTCGAGATTGCTGATGCCTTGCAGGATTTCGTGCGAATTGGCCGAGGTGACGCTGAAGCGCACGCCCGGATGTTTGGCGCGAAAGGGCGTCGTCAGCGCCGCGACCATGCTGAGGGCTGTGGGAATGACGGCGATGCGCATAAGACCGGTGAGGCCGCTCTTGAGTGCACGAACCTCCTGACGCATGGCGCGGGAGTCGCCGACGATGCGCTTGGCCCATTCGAGCACCCGCTCGCCTTCGGAGGTCAGGCCGTGGAAGCGCGAACTGCGATTGACGAGCAGGACGCCGAGCGTCTCTTCGAGTTGTTTGATGCCGGCGGAAAGCGTCGGCTGTGTCACACCGCAGGCTTCGGCCGCACGACTGAAGCTCTGCTCGCGGGCGACGGCGATGAAAAATTCCAGTTTATCGATCAAGGCTCGACTTAACCAAAACAAACCGCGCCTTGGCCGGCGGGCGGTGGCGCCAAGGCTTGCTCCTTTGCGGGCGCGGGCGCAAGCCGGAATTCAGACCGCGCGAGGTAGAAAGGCCGGGATGTCCAGCCCAAGCCTGGAATAGAAAAGCACGTAAGCCTCGCCATAGGGATGCTCGCGCGCCGCGCGGATTTTCGCTGCGGCATCCGGCGCGGCCATTGCGGCGGCCGCAAGCGCGGCTTCGTGAAGCTGCAGGAAGGCGGAAAAGTCCAGGTCTTCGACATCGGCGCGCCCATGCAGGGCATAGATCGGCGTCGGCTGGCTGCGCCCGCGCAGCAGCGTTTCGCCGAGCGGCACGAAACGAAAGCCGGGGGCGGCCCGCATGGTCGTTTCCGCGACGACGATCGGAACACCGAGATGCTTGGTCGCTTCTTCGAGACGCGAGGCAACATTCACCGTGTCGCCGACGATCGAATAATCGAATCGCATGTCCGAGCCCATATTGCCGACAAAAGCCTCGCCGGTGTTGATGCCGATGCCGAGTTCGATCGGGCGCGTCTCGATGCCGGTTTGCACAAGATGCGCGTTGAGCGCGGGCAGGGCGGCGCGCATCGCCAGAGCCGCGGCGCAGGCGTGCTCGGCATGGTTCGGCACATCGATCGGAGCATTCCAGAAGGCCATCAGGCCGTCGCCGAAATATTTGTCGATGGTGCCGGCTTCAACGAGGACGGATTGCGTCAGCGGCGTCAGGACGCCGTTCAGGAATTGTACGACCTCGACGGCCGAGAGACCTTCCGAACGGCGGGTGAAGTCGCGCACGTCGGCGAAGAGCACGGAGACATCTCGCGCCTCGCCGCCGAGTTCGAGCCTGCTCGGGTCTTTGGCGAGCCGCTCGACAAGCGCCGGGGCGAGATAGCGCGAGAAGGCTTTGCGGACGAATTCACGCTGGCGCTCGCTGCGGCGATAAACGGCAATCGTCATCGCCGCATAGGCAAGGACCCAGGTCGCGCCGGGCATCAGCGCATCGAAGAGAAGGCCGGTGCGCGAGAAGGCATAGAAGCTCGCGAACGCGAGCCCCTCAAGCGAGAGCAGCAGCACGGTGACGGCGGCGACCGGCTTGGTGAAACGCGCCAGCAGCGACATGATGGCGCCGCCCAGCACAACCAGCAGCGCTTCAAGGCCGGGCGCATAATCAGGCCGCGCCAGGCGCGTGCCTGAAAGAACATGCTCCAGCAGTTCGGCATGGATGTCGACGCCCGGCACCGCGGCTTCGAGCGGCGTCGAGCGAATATCGGCGAGCGCACTGGCGCTGGACCCGATCAGGACAATGCGTCCGGCGATATCGTCGTTGGCGACCTTGCCGGCGAGGACGCGCCAGGCGGAGATGTGCCGTGCGGCCTTGGTGCCGGCGTAATGCACGCGCACGGCCCCGTCGGATTCGGTGGCGATCTCAAGCGCGCCAATCTTGACGCTAACGACGCCAGTTCGCGCGCCAAAGCCGCCTGTGTCCGAGGCGTTCGAGGATTTGATCAGGATCGTCGAGGCATGCTGGGCGACGCGGAGAATTTCCGCATCGAGCGAGGGCACCAGCGCGGCATTGGCGCCCTGGGTGAAGACCAGCGGCACTTTGCGGACGATGAGATCGCGATCCGGCGCCCAGTTGATGCTGCCGAGCCCGGCGGCCGCGTTTTGCAAATCCGGCAGGGGCAGAATGGCGCCGCGGAAGTTGAGCAGGAACGGCCGCGGATCATCGCCCAAGGTGGCGAAGCCGGATTTTACCGAAACTTCGTCGCTGTTGCCGTTGGTCAGGACGAGCGTGAGGACGCTGGGGCCGCTGGCAAGGACCTGCGTCAGGCTGTTGTCCTGCATCAGGCCGCGCGCCGCAAGCGCATCGCCGAGCGCCTTGCGCTCGGGGACGTCCGGCAATTGCGCGATGAGATTTTGCGGCGCCGCGCGATCCTGCTCGGAAAAAAGGATGTCGAAAGCGACGACTGCCGCGCCTTGCGCAAAAAGATGGCGGGCAAGATCGGCGAGGCGGTGGCGCGGCCAGGGCCATTGGCCGAGCCGCGCCAGAGAGGAATCATCGATATCGACCACGCGGACCGGAAGATCCGGCAGATAGCGGCGCGGCTCGACCTGCTGGTCATAATCGAAGACGAGATTGCGCAGACGCTCGACGAGCGGCGGACTCTCGAGGCAGAGCAGCAGGCCCAGGCCGATCGGCAAAGCCCAGACCAGTGCGCCCGGCAGAGACCGGACAAGCGGGGAAATCCACGCCGCGATCGTTTTGCCCGGCGAGGCCGCTAGCAAAGCGTCACCCTGATCGGGACATGATCGGACGGCTTGTCCTTACCACGCCGCTCCTTGTCGATGACGACTTCGGTCAGCCGGTCGGCGGCGCGTGGCGAGAGCAGGACGTGATCGATACGGATGCCGCGATCGCGCTGCCAGGCGCCGGCTTGATAATCCCAGAATGTATAAAGGCCGCCGGCATCGGTCGTCGCCCGCAAGGCATCGGTGAAGCCGAGATTGAGCAGCGTATGAAAGCGCGCGCGCGTCTGCGGCAGATAGAGCGCATCGCCCGCCCAGGCGGCGGGATCGAAGCAATCGCGCGCGGCGGGTATGACATTGAAATCGCCGGCGAGCACGAGAGGTTCTTCGAGCGCGAGCAGATTGCGCGCATGTGCGGCAAGCCGGTCCATCCAGGCAAGCTTGTAGGTATATTTGTCCGTCTCCGGCGGATTGCCGTTCGGCAGATAAAGCGAGGCGATGCGGACAATACTGTCGCCGTCGATAACCTCCGCCTCGATATAGCGGGCGTGTTCATCGCTCTCGTCGCCGGGCAGGCCGCGGGTGACTTCAAGCGGCTGCTTCGAGAGGATCGCGACGCCGTTGAAGCCCTTCTGTCCATGCACGGCGATATTGTAGCCGCAGGATTCGACCTCGGCATAAGGAAAAGCCGCGTCGACACATTTCAATTCCTGCAGGCAAATCACATCCGGCCCGATCTCGCGCAGATAGCGCAGCAGGTGCTCGGTCCTCTGGCGGATCGAATTGACGTTCCAGGTGGCGATTTGCATGGCGATGGGGCTGGTATCCAGGCTGCGGGTTGTCTCGGCCGCAGTCTAGCACGCCGGAGCCTGGCGCAAACCGTTGCGCCTCAGGCTCAGGAAAGGTGCGTCGGGGCGCGGTGCAGCCGGGGGCGCGAACGCTCCGGCAGGATGCCTTCGAGCAGGGCGGCGCGACGCAGCGGGCCGATGGCCGATATGGCGAAGGAGCCGAGGCCGCGCGCGAGATCGACTGGTAGAAAATCCGTGAGCATCGAGCGGTTCAGCACATCGACACCGCGGATGCGGATGTCGATGTCCGGCTCGCGCGCCGCAGCATAACGCCGAAGGGGCGCCGCGCCGCCGATATCTTGTCCGGCGGCGCGGGCGGCATCGACGCAAGAGACCAAAGCCGAGATATCGCGCAGGCTGAGATTGAGTCCCTGCGCGGCGAGCGGGGGAAAGGCATGCGCAGCTTCGCCGAGCAAAGCGATCCGGCGGCCGGTGAGATGTGCGACGCGCATCCCGGCCATCGGGAAGAAGCCGGCCTCGCTGTCGAGCCGCATGGCGCCGAAAATCTCCTCGACTTCGCCGGTGATCTCGGCGGCAAGGTCGGCGGCCGCGAGCGCCTTGCGGCGCTGGGCTTCCGCTGCCGAAATCAGCCAGACAAGGCTGGAGCGATGCGGCGCATCCGCTTTCGGCAGCAATGGCACGAGCGTGCAGGGCCCGCTGCGGGTGTGGAACTCGATAGATCGGTCGTGATGTGGCAGTTCATGCGCCAGCAACGCGGTCAGCGCGACTTGCGGATAGGTCCAGCGCCGCGTGCCGATTCCGGCCTTCTGACGGACCGTCGAGCGCTGGCCGTCGGCAGCGACGATGAGTTTGGCGGTGATCCGCCGGCCCGAGGTGAAATGCGCGCTGACGTCGTCTTCGCCATAAACGATATCGTCGAGCCATTCCTCGGTGAGGTGAATGTTCGGATTCTGAAGTGCCAGATCCGCTAGACGCGGAACGAGCTTGCTGTTCTCGATATTGGCGCCGAGTGCCTGAAGACCGATCTCCTCGGCCGCGAAGGTGAGGTTCTGGATCGGCACCGGCGCATTGGTGGCATCGATCAGCTCGATGGCCACGATCTTCGCGGCGATGTCACTCAGATGCGGCCAGAGCTTTTGCGACCGCAGGAAGCGCAGCGAGCCCTCGAACAAAGCGACGGTGCGGCCGTTGCCGGCGGCTTCGAGCGCGCCGACCGCAGCGACTTTATAGCCTGAGTTCGCCAGCGCCAGCGCCGCGGAAAGGCCCGCCGCGCCTGAGCCGACGACAAGGATATCGACAGTGATATCCGGCTCGGCCACGGCCTCGCTCAGCGCTGGTCGATCGGCACGTACAGGCGTTCCGCCGCGCCGGTGTAGAGCTGACGCGGGCGGCCGATCTTCTGGCTCGGATCCTCGATCATTTCCTTCCACTGGGCGACCCAGCCGGCGGTGCGAGCGACGGCGAAGAGCACCGTGAACATGGAAGTCGGGAAGCCCATCGCCTTCAGCGTGATACCGGAATAGAAGTCGATGTTCGGGTAGAGCTTCTTTTCGATAAAATATTCGTCGTGGAGCGCGATATGCTCAAGCTCCATCGCCACATCGAGCAGCGGATCGTCCTTCTTGCCCACCGCTTCAAGCACGGCGTGACAGGTCTTCTGCATGAGCTTGGCGCGCGGGTCGTAGTTTTTATAGACGCGGTGGCCGAAGCCCATGAGGCGGAACGAGTCGTTCTTGTCCTTGGCGCGGGCGATATATTTCGGAATGTTGTCGACCGAACCTATCTCTTCGAGCATTTTGAGGGCGGCTTCATTCGCGCCGCCATGTGCGGGGCCCCAGAGACAGGCGACACCCGCGGCGATACAGGCGAAGGGATTGGCGCCGGAGGAGCCGGCGAGACGCACCGTCGAGGTCGAGGCGTTCTGCTCGTGATCGGCGTGGAGGATGAAGATCTGGTCGAGCGCGCGCGCCAGAACCGGATTGACCTTGTAATCCTCGCACGGCACGGCGAAGCACATGCGCAGGAAGTTCGAGGTGTAGTCGAGCTCGTTCTTCGGATAGACGAAGGGCTGGCCGATCGAATATTTGTACGCCATCGCGGCGAGGGTCGGCAGTTTCGCGATCAGCCGCATGGAAGCGACCATCCGCTGCTTCGGCTCCGAGATGTTGGTGGAGTCGTGATAAAAGGCCGAAAGCGCGCCGACGGAGGCGACGAGAACGGCCATCGGATGCGCGTCGCGGCGGAAGCCCTGGAAGAACCGCGCAAGCTGCTCATGCACCATCGTGTGGCGGGTGATGCGATGCACCCAGTCGGCGCGCTGCGCCGGGGTCGGCAATTCGCCGTAAAGCAGAAGATAGGAGGTTTCGAGGAAGTCGCCCTGTTCGGCGAGTTGTTCGATCGGATAACCCCGATACAGCAGAACGCCCTTGTCGCCGTCGATATAGGTGATCTCGGATTCGCAGCTCGCCGTCGAGGTGAAGCCGGGATCGTAGGTGAACATCCCCGTCTGCGCATAAAGCTTGCTGATGTCGACGACGGAGGGCCCGATGTGTCCATCCTTGACCGGCAAATCGATCGACGTCTCGCCAACAGTGAACTTTGCCGCTGCGGGCGTGGACGTCTTGCTGGGTGCATCGAGCATGGAAGCCTGCCTTCTTATTTGGAACGTTCGACCGCGCTCAAACTGCCGGACAGCCGGTGTCCGGAGGACGGACGTGGTGCAATGCAATATCACCTATCGCATAGTTGGGTTGGGTTCAAGTTGCTTCGGGCGGTTTGCCGTCGCGCTATAATGCAAATTGTCAGCGGATTTGGTCGGCCAATCGGCCAAGGCTTTCGTCGCGCCCCAGCACACTGAAGACGTCGAAAATTCCGGGCGAAGTTGCCCGTCCGGTCAGCGCCGCGCGCAAAGGTTGGGCAACCTGACCGAGTTTGAGGTGCTTCTCCTCGGCGTATTTTCGCACAACCTCCTCTGTTGCCGCTGGGCTCCAGGCCACAAGCGCCGTCAGCCGCGGCAAAAGCTCCGCCAGATGCTGGCGTGACGATGCATCGAGGATGCCAGAAGCCGCCGCGTCGAGCGGTAAAGGCCGCTGGGCGAACAAAAACTGCGCGCCGTCGCGCAATTCGATCAGCGTTTTCGCGCGCTCTTTCAGGCCGGGCATGGCGGCGAGGAGCTTCTGCCGCATTGCGGTGTCGAACTGTTGCGGAAAGGCGCTGTTCTCCGGCAGATGGGGCAGGGTATCGATCAGGAGATCGGTCAGCGCCGCATCGCTCGTCGTGCGGATATAATGCCCGTTCATGTTTTCGAGCTTGGCGAAGTCGAATCGGGCCGGCGAGCGTCCGACATGGGCGAGATCGAACGCCGCGATCATCTCGTCGGTCGAAAAGAATTCCTGATCGCCGTGGCTCCAGCCGAGACGGACGAGATAATTGCGCAGCGCCGCCGGCAGATAACCCATCGCGCGATAGGCGTCGACGCCGAGTGCGCCGTGCCGCTTCGACAGTTTCGCGCCGTCGGCGCCATGGATGAGCGGAATATGCGCCATGCGCGGCACATCCCAGCCGAGCGCCTGGTAGATTTGCATCTGCCGCGCGGCGTTGGTGAGATGATCGTCGCCGCGGATGATGTGCGTGATGTCCATGTCGTGATCGTCGACGACGACGGCGAGCATATAGGTCGGCGTGCCGTCGGAGCGCAGCAGCACGAAGTCGTCGAGATTTTCATTTGCCCAGGCGACCCGGCCTTGCACGAGATCTTCGAGCACGGTTTCGCCCGTCTGCGGCGCCTTGAGCCGGATCACTGGCTTGACGCCGGGCGGTGCGTCTGAGGCCGGCCGGTCGCGCCAGCGTCCGTCGTAACGCGGCGGCTTGCCCTCGGCGCGCGCCTTGGCGCGCATATCGTCGAGTTCCTGCGGCGTCGCATAGCAATAATAGGCGCGGCCCGCTGCCAGCAATTGTTCGGCAACCTCGCGATGGCGTGCGGCGCGCTGGAATTGATGCACGGCCTCGCCGTCCCAATCGAGGCCGAGCCATTTCAATCCGTCGAGGATGGCGGTGATCGCGGCATCGGTGGAGCGCTCGCGATCCGTATCCTCGATGCGCAGCAGCATCTTGCCGCCGAGGCGGCGCGCGTAGAGCCAGTTGAACAGCGCGGTCCGCGCCCCGCCGATATGCAGGAATCCCGTCGGCGATGGCGCAAATCGTGTGACCACTTGAGGCATGAGCGGCGCCTGATCCTTTTCTTACCTTCTGCCGGCATCCGGGCGGGCCAACCGTCGCGGCCCGGTTTGCGACCGCGCGCGGTTTAACACGGAAAAGGTGAAAGGAAAGCCCGGCCCCTTCCTCAGTCCCTTGCCCGGAGCCAAAACCCGGTCGATCATGCATGCGAAGGAACGGGGCGGCGATGAGCGACAGGGCGGGGACGGCGGTTGCGAAAGGCATGGCGCCCGCGCGCTTCGGCCTGCGCCTCGCCGGGTTCGCCGCGGCGGCGCGGCGCAGCTTTCAAAACGCGATCGAAATCGAGATTGCCGAGAGACGATTTTTTCTCTGGCTGCCGGTCGCTGCGGGCGCCGGTGTCGTCGTCTATCTCGTCGCCGACCGCGAGCCTTCGCTCTGGTATGCGGGCTTTGCCGCCGCCGTCTTCGGCATATTTGCGATAGCGCTGCGCCGGCATCGTATCGCGCAAAGCGTTCTGCTCGTTCTCTGCTGCTTCTGTCTCGGAATTCTGTCCGCGAGCTGGCGGAGCGCGCGCGTTGCCGCGCCAGTACTCGATCATATCCGCGTTGCGAGCCTCGAAGGCATGATCGAGGAAATGGATTTCCGCCAAACCGGCGCGCGTTTTCTGCTGCGCGTCGACAAGGCCGAGGGCTTCACGCCGCAGGAGACGCCGTATCGCGTGCGGCTCACTCTACGCCGCACGCCGCCTTTCGAGGCCGGCACTTATGTGCGGCTGAAGGCGCGGCTGTTGCCGCCGGCGCAGGAGAGCCTGCCGGGCGGTTACGACTTCGGGCGTGACGCCTGGTTTGCGCGCATCGGCGCGGTCGGCAATGTTCTCGGCCGGATCGAGATGATCGCGCCGCCGCGTCCGCCCGGCCTTCTCGACGCGGCGCTGATGGCGCTCGATCGCGGCCGCAATGCGCTGGCGCTGCGGATCGACACGATCGTCGGTGGTGAGGCCGGTGCGGTCGCCGCGGCGATGGTGACCGGCAAGCGCGATCTTCTGACCGATGATACCAGGGAGGTGATCCGCAAGGCGGGAATCTTCCACATCATCACGATCTCCGGCGTGCAGATGACCTTGATGGCGGGGATTTTCTTCGTCGGGCTGCGACGCCTGCTGGCGCTCTCGCCGGCGCTGGCGCTGCGCTATCCGATCAAGACATGGGCCGCCGCGGCGGCGATCTGCGGCGCGGTGCTCTACGATATCGCGACCGGCTCGCGCGTCGGCACCGAGCGGGCTTTGTTCATGACGCTCATCATGCTCGGCGCCGTCATCGCCGGGCGGCAATCGCTCAGTATGCGCAACCTCGCGCTCGCCGCCGCGCTCGTCATGCTTATCGCGCCGGAGGCGATCCTCGGCGCGAGCTTCCAGCTCTCCTTCGCGGCCGTGGCGGCGCTCGTCGCGGTCTACGAAGCGCGCTTCGATCGTACCGCGCGGCTTGCCGACGAGCGCGCCGGCCTCGCGCCCGCGCCGCGTGAACGGAGGACCGGACTCGGGCGGCTCTTCGCCCGCGGGCCGGCGGCGCTGCTGTTCGCCACGCTCTGCGCTTCGACGGCGACGGCCTCGTTCATGGCCTACGATTTCCATGAATTGAATCCTTACGTCCTCATCGGCAATCCGCTGACCCTGACGCTGATCGAGCTTTGCGCCGTGCCGGGCGCGCTCATCGGCACCTTGCTCTATCCGCTCGGCTGCGATGCCTTCGTCTGGCACATTCTCGGGCTGGGGATAAGTTTCGTTCTCTGGGTCGCGCGCGGCATCGGCACGCTGCCCGGCGCGGCGCTGCCCCTTAACGCTTTCGCGCCCTGGGCGATCGTCTTTCTTACGTTCGCCGTTCTCTCGGCTGTTATCTGGCGCTCGATGCTGCTGCGGTTGACGGCGGTGCCGCTGGCGCTGATCGGGTTCTACGGCGCCACGCACGGCGGAACGTTCGACATGGCCATCGCGGCAACAGGCGATGCCGTCGCGGTGCGCGGCGGCGATGGCGCGCTGACGATTATCGGCAAGCGGCCCAGCCTCTTCACCGTCGCGCAATGGCTGAGCGCCGATGGCGATGCACGCGACCCGCAGGCGGCGGTCGATGCCAGCGCCTGCGACCGGATCGGCTGCGTCGGCATATTGCCGGATGGGCGCAGCGTCGCGCTGGTGTTGAACGAAGCGGCCTTCGCCGAGGATTGTCTACGCGCCGACATTATCGTCACGCCGCTTTATGCGCCGCCGGGCTGCGCCGCGAGCCTCGTCGTTGACCGCGACCGGCTGCGCGATACGGGCGCGATGCTCTTACACGCGCAAGGCAAGGGCTGGGCGATCGAGACGGCGCGCGCCGTTGGCAAGGACAGGCCGTGGTCGCCGGCGCCGCCGCATCGCTGGGGCAAGCCCGCGCCCATCGCTGCGCCGAAGGCGGATGACGATCCCGGCGCGCCGCTGGAATAGGCGTGTCATTGCGAGGAGCGTCAGCGATCAACCCGGCGCGTCATTGCGAGGAGCGCCTGCGATGAAGCAATCCAGGAGTGGAAGGCTGGATTGCTTCGCTTCGCTCGCAATGACGATCAGCCCCTCAATATTTGCGGATCAAACTCACCAGCTTGCCCTGGATGCGCACGCGGTCGGGACCGAAGATGCGCGTCTCGTAGGCGGGATTGGCAGCTTCGAGCGCGACGGAAGCGCCGCGCTTGCGCAACCGCTTCAACGTCGCTTCCTCGTCGTCGATGAGGGCGACGACGATATCGCCGGTCTCGGCGGTCTCCTGCCGGCGGATGACCACCGTATCGGCATCGAAAATGCCGGCCTCGATCATCGAATCGCCGCGCACTTCAAGCGCATAATGCTCGCCTGTCGAGAGCATGTCGGGCGGCAGGCTGATCGTATGGCTGCGGGTCTGCAGCGCAGTGATCGGGGTGCCGGCGGCGATGCGGCCCATCACCGGAATGGCGACCATGCTGATGCGTTCGTCCTCCTCGTCCGCCGGGAGCACGGGGCGCACCTTGCCGAGGTTGCCCTCGATCACCTCGGGCGAGAATTTGCGGCCGCGCCCATGCGTCGCCGGCGTCGTCGATTCCGGCAGGCGGAGCACCTCCAGCGCACGGGCGCGGTTGGGCAGGCGGCGGATGAAGCCGCGCTCCTCCAGCGCGAGGATCAGCCGGTGGATGCCCGACTTGGAGCGCAGATCGAGCGCTTCCTTCATCTCGTCGAAGGAAGGCGGCACGCCGGTCTCCTTCAGGCGTTCATTGATGAAGCGCAGCAGTTCGCTTTGTTTGCGGGTTAACATCAGGCGCTCTTTCGCTCTCGGGGCGGCTCCGGGCCGAATCACATGCCGGATCAGGTAAATAGAAGCCGCTAAACAAAGAGTGAACAGACCCTAACCGTTCTTGCTGTGTTCCGTCAAGGGGGTGTGCCGAGTTATCCCCTTTGGACACGTAGGCTGATCCGTGCTAAGAAATGAGGCATGGGACGGGAAGCCTTATGCACATTGGCGGTCAGCGCCGTGGTGGGTCTTGTGACCCTCGCGCTTGAGCCGTGGACACCGCAATGGTGGCTCGGAATAATCATTTTTTCTGGACTTGCGCTTTATACGGCCGTTGACGGCGGTTTTTGGCAACGAACTCGCCAGCAACATCCGAAACTTTCCTTTTTTGGGGTGATCGCAATTATTGGCGCCTGTGCGGCTGCCTTATATGTCGCGGGTTATAAGCGCGAAGCGGCGGCGGCACGCATAAGCGTTAGCGGCCTCTGTCAAACAGAACCGCCAGAGCCATGGAGCTTGGTCCCGGATGCGCCAGTTTGGTTGAAGGTCGCTGCGCAGGAATACGGGACGGCCGAGTGCAGTTATCCGGGGTCCAATCCGCGAGTTCAAAAATATTTTAGCGCTATGGACGATGGCCATCTCTATCGGGAAGATACAACGGATTGGTCGTCGCCGTTTGTGTATTGGGCTTTGAAACAAGCGGGAATAGAAGGCGTCAAGGGCATCTATCCCCTAGCGTGGCTCAACTGGGGGAGGACGGTATCCGCCCCGCAGATCGGTGATCTGGTCATTTTGAAAGTAGACCGACGCATTCCGCATGTCGGATTTTGGTTAGAGGACGATGGGGACCGTGTCCGAGTTCTGGGTGGCGACGAAAACGACGCCGTGCGCGCGTATCATTATCAAAAATCGGATGTGCTTGGTTATAGGCGTCCTGCCGCTAAATTAGGGACTGATTTTTGATGCCAGCCGACGTTACGCTGACGACCCGCCGTCCCGAGCCTCCATCGGCTGATTTCGCTTTTGAAATTGATTTCAAGAGAGGTGAAGGTTCGGCCTCTCGCGTTTTCCTTGCGATAAATGACTTTATAAAAGGATGCGAACGTCTCGATGCCGAACTTGTCGGCACAATCGATTCGAACATCGAAACGGTAATGGTTCTAGAGGACATAGAGGCTGGTTCAATTAAGGTCTGGCTTCGCAACCTATTAAGCGCAGTTGATGACGACGCACTAAAACAAGTCGATTGGAAACCGGCCGTAGGAAGATATCTGGTCAAGGCAAAATATGCGGTCATCAAATGGGTGGATGACGATACGGACCCCAAAAGCCTTCCGGCTCTTGCAAGAGAGATACAATCGATTGCTGCGGAAACTGATGTGAAACATTTGCCCGATTATCGAGCGCCATCTGTCACTGCATTGTTGGGCGCAGTCAAAGACTTTGAGGAAGTTAAGAGTCGGTTGCTTCCGGATGACCGCGCAACCTTCATCGGGGCTGACGGTCAGTCAACAGACTTCAATTTATCCATTCGTTGGGATTTAGATCGGATAGAAGAATTGGCTATAAAGGAAGTGGTTCGCTTCCCAGTAGCTCCTATGATTTTGGCTGTTAAAAAACCAGACTATTTGGGGAACAGCAAATGGGAGTTGAGACACGGTAAGCGTTCCATTTCCGCGAAAATCGAAGATGCAGAATGGCTGAGGAGATTTCAAAATAGGAATGTGGACGTACGCCCCGGCGATGCACTCCGTTGTGAAGTGCAGATTGAGCATCTTTACGGGCACGATAATGAGCTACTCGCGGAAAACTACACGATTGTTCATGTCATCGACGTTCTCGTGAACGCCTATCGGCAGGAAAATCTCTTTGAAGATCACGGCAATGGCTCCTAAGCGTCAGTTACCAGAAAATCCGCACCCCGATACCGAAGATCGGTTCAATCGGCTTTTGCAGGAGATGGCAAAGCCGGTAACGCAGGACGCGCAAACACAATCAGAAGAAGATCAAACATCAGATGCGGAGCGTGACGAAGGTTGCGATTCTTAGAGACGTGAATATACGTCCCGTTGATGCCGCGATTTAGCATCGCCCAAAAGCTTTTAATCATGTTTATGTGCGCGTCGCCGCGATATGCGGCCGGATGTGCTGACACATGCGCCATGCGGTTTTGTACGTGACGCCAATCTGACGCTGAACTTCCTTTGCCGTAACCCCATCGCGTGAAGCCGCGAAAAGCAACATCACGAAAAACCAATCGGTGAGTGGGGTGCGGGTCTGCTCAAAAGGCGTCTCGGCAGTTGGATAGATTTGATGGGCGCAATGCTCGCACGAATAGCAGCGGCGGCTCTCAACGCGATAATAATTGGCGGCGCGATGGCAGCCCTGGCAGATGAACCGCTTGCCATATCGAGCGCGCATCAAATGCTCCAGGCACACGTCATCATTCGGGAACCGCTTCTGGAATTCTTTGAGGGTAGGTGGCTTCTTCGTGCTCACGAAGAAAATCTAACAGATACCGATTACTTGTCTATAAGGGATAATTTGAGTGTTCCAAGCGTCTCGCCAATAGTCGCGCTTGGCTGCGGGTCGGATTTCGCGGATACAGGGATGCGCCCGAGGGGGCTTCAGGGGGAACCATCATGCATTTGTCTTACAGGCTTCGCGCGGGCCTCGTCGGTCTGCTTGCCCTTTTCGCCGCGAGCTTGCCGTCCAGCGTTTTTGCCGACAGCGGGAGTGTGCGTCTTTCCATCGTGAAGGGCGGCTGGTTCATCGGCGCGAATGCGGGCGGCGGCACATTGTATTTTCACGGGCGCCGTTATGCGCTGTCGGTCGGCGGCGTCGATGCCGGGCTCGTCTTCGGCCTGTCGCATACGACCTTGCACGGGCGGGTGCTCCATATCTCCCGGCCGTCCGACATTGCGGGTGTCTATGGCGCGGCCGGCGCGGGCGCGGCGGTTGGCGTCGGCGCGCGTGTCATTCAGCTCGCCAATGACAAGGGCGCCATTTTGCAGTTGGAAGGTTTTCAGGTCGGCCTGATGGCGAACCTCGACCTGAGCGGCCTCGTTATCGGGCTGAGATAGCCGCCGGGGCGCCTTAGCCCTCCACCGGCAAAGGCGCGAAGCTGATCGCGCCGCGCTTGAAGAGCATGTCCCACAGCCTGTCTTCGCCGATGACACGGCCGATTTCGCGGAAGGCGAAGAACGGGACGAGCGCGACGAACATGAGGGCAACGACGCATACAAAGCCCTTCACCGTGCCGCCGCCGATCGGCGGGAAGCTCGCGAGCGCACCTTTGCCGTGCCACAGGCCGAGCAGCTCGCTCTCGGCAATATGCGCCGCGACGAAGAGAATGGCGAAGGCAAAGGCCTTGTAGAGGATCGGATAAATCAGCGGCTTGTTCCTGAATCCGTCGGCGAAATTGAGATCTTCCGCGACCAGGAGCACTTTCGCGAGGACGAGGGCGTTGATCAGCGCGAAGCCATGCGAGGCGAAATTGATGTGCTCTTTTGAGAGCACGATGGTTTCGCTGAGCACGTAAAGCCCGAAGATCACCCAGAGATAAAGCACGATGACGAGGAGGCGCTTTGTCTCCTGCTTTGCCCAGCCGATCAGGTCGTGGTGGGCCGGCGTGGCTTGCTCGATCACGAGTTCCTCCCTGCGTCGAAGCAATCACCGCGCGCCGCGCGTCAACATTCCTCCGGCACTTTGCCGAAACGCTGGCAAAGCGATTTCATCAGTTCGATCGCTTCCGGCCCGCAAAAGGAATTAGAGCGGGCGTTGACGCAGCCTTTCGCGGTCTTGAGGACGTCCTGGATTTCGCTGCGTTCGAGCACGCCTTTCGCCGCGAGCTTGTCGAGTAGGGCGAAAAGGACGGCGCTGCCGACGATGGCGAGGCTTTTTTCCGAGGTTAGGGGGCTGGAAGGCGTTGGCATGGCTCACGCTCCTGTGAACGAGCCGATGCTAGCGCGCCGCCAAACATTGTAAATGCTGAAAACGTCTTATGCCCAAGGCTGCGGGGTCCGCCGGAGGCGGCTAGCGCAGATGCAGCAATTTGGCGCCCACCGAGACGAGGGCTACGACCAGAGAGGCGGCAATTGCCAGACCGCAGAGAGCCGCCACCGCCGCACCCGCAAAGAAGACGACGCGGCGCAGATATCCCTCAGCCGTCGGGGGAAACTCGACCTTGTCGTCGCGGGAGGGGGTCAAATCGAAGTGGGGCATGCCGCTCTGGTTCCGGGCCTTATGAGGCAGCCATCATAGGCCCTTGTGCGGACATCACAAGGGCGGGGCAATAGAGCAGGGCAAGTCCCCGCATGCCGCGGGCCGAATCGCACCGCCGGCATCGGCGGGGGTGCCGCGCGATGCGGCCGTCGATTGGCAGCGGAAGCACCGGCGCCTTGCGGCCGCAAAACCGTAAAATTTCGATATGCCGTTCGACGGTGGAGTTTCTTCGCACAAACGCGCCGAAAAAAGCAAAATCCGTTCATTGAAGTCGAGTGGTGGACATTGGACACTTATGCCCAGGCTTGGAAAGCCTTTATCGGATTATCCAGCGGGGACAGTCGCAATGAGCGTAGCGAATCTTCATCAGCAAGATATTTCGGCGATCAAGGTCAAACCCATAGGCGGGCGCATCGGCGCCGAGATCGAGGGCGTGAAATTGTCCGGCGAGTTGTCGGCCACCGTCGTCGCCGGCATCAATGCCGCGCTGCTCAAACACAAGGTGATCGTATTCCGCGCGCAAGCACATCTTGACGACGCCAAGCAGGAAGCGTTCGGGCGGCTCTTGGGCGATCTCGTTCCGCATCCGACGGTCCCGTCCGTCGCGGGCACCGAGGCGGTTCTCGAGCTCGACGGCGCACACGGGATCCGGGCGAGCTCGTGGCATACGGATGTCACGTTCCGCGATGCCTATCCGAAGATCTCGATCCTGCGCAGCGTGGTCGCGCCCGAGCGCGGCGGCGACACGGTCTGGGCGAATACCGCCGCAGCCTACGCCGAGCTTCCGGATGCGCTCCGCGATTTCGCCGACAAGGTCTGGGCTCTCCACACCAACCGGTACGATTACGCCGCGGCGGCGGGCAGCGCAGCCCTGAAAAAGATAAATCCAGAAATCCTGAAGCAATATCGCGACATCTTCACCTCAACGGTCTTCGAAACCGAGCATCCGCTCGTGCATATCCACCCGGAAACCGGCGAGCGTTCGCTCGTCATCGGGCATTTCGTCAAGGAGCTGATCGGCTTCTCGCCATCGGATTCCCGGCTGCTTCTGCACATCTTCCACGAGCACGCCACGCGGCCGGAAAACACGTTCCGCTGGCGTTGGTCGCAAGGCGACGTGGTGATCTGGGACAATCGCGCCACGCTGCATCGCGCCGTCGACGATTATGACGACCTGCCGCGTATCGTGCATCGCACGACGCTCGCGGGCATTCCCAACATTTCGGTCGATGGCCGCACCAGCGTGACCCGCGTCATTACGAAGGAACAGATCGCGGCCTGAGGGCTGTAGAGAAATTTTTAATACCAATTCATTTGAAACCCGTGTTCTGGGGGAGATCGCATCTCCCCCATTTTTCTTTTCGTCTCACGGTTCGCTTGAGGATGGCTGCAGGTTTTGCAGCGTGTCCTGGATTTGCGCGTCGTTCGGGTTGGCTTGCAGCGCGGCTTTCAGGACTTCGCCGGCGGCCGCCGCATTTCCTTCGGCCTTGAGGACCAGCGCAAGAACAATGGTAAGCCGCGCATCATTTGGGTGGCGCCGCAGGCCCGCGCGCAGGGTCGTCTCCGCCGCGCCCTTGTCGCCACGGCGCACCTGGGCCAGTGCGAAGGCGTAGACGGCATCGGGCTCGTCGGGCGCGAGCCTGTAGGCTTCCTGCAACAGCGCGAAGCTCTCGTCCTCCCGGCCGGCGGCGTGGTCGAGGTCGGCGAGATTGAGGGTGGCCGGAAGGTAATGCGCGTCGAGCTTTAACGCCGCGCGATATTCTTCGGCCGCTTCTTCAGTGCGGCCCTGTTCGGATTTCAGTGCGCCGATATTCAAATGGCTTTCCGGCCGCTCGGCCGCGTCGCGCTGCGTCGCGATCCATTCGTCGACGCGGGCGGTCAAATGCGCCGCGTCCTCACCGCCGAGCTGCGGGGCGAGAAAGCCGAGCAGCCGCGCCGTGCCGACACGGACGGCCTTCAGCGGATCGTCGAGCAGCGGCCACGCGAGCCGCTGCTTCGTCGCGGCGTCGTAAGGCTGAAGCGCCCGAAGCGCGGCGAGCCGAACGAGGCCGTCCGGGTCGTGCAAACTCGTCTCGATCAGTTTCAGCGTCGTGGCGTCGTCGTTGATGTGCGTCAGGGCGTTGGCGCGGACGATGGGCGCGAAGGCGGGGTCGGCGGCAAGTGATTCCAGAGAGTGTTCCGCGCCGGGCGCGCCGGCACGTGCGGCGGCGAAGACGTCGCCGTAATGTGGCATCGGGCTGGCGCCGGTCCATTCGCGAATCTTCTGTGCCAGAAAGGCCGCGCTTTTATCCGCATGGCAGGCAGCACAGGCATTGGTAACGCCAATATTCTCCGTCAGATCCGGCCGCGGAATGCGAAAGCTGTGATCGTGGCGGACATGCACGCCCATGTAGACGCGGGTCGGCATATGACAGGCGCTGCATTGACTGCCGGGAGAGCCCTGCGGGTGATGATAATGGGCGGCCGTATCGAACCGCGCCGGCGCGTGACATTGTCCGCAGAGGGCATTGCCTGCCTTTCGCAGCGATAGACTATGCGGTTCGTGGCAGTCGGCGCAGATGACACCGGCGCGAAACATCTTGCTCTGCAGGAACGACGTATATTCGAAGTCCTCGGCTTCGATCTGTCCGTCGGCCTGGAAGATGTCCTGATCGAACGAGGTCGGCACGCGGCTGTCGAGCAGCGGTGCGCCGGGCAGGGGGTCGGACAGAGCCTCGGCGCGGACATGGCAGGGCGCGCAGATTTCGAGAGTCTGGCTCGTGCGCCGCGGTCCGACCCAATGACGGATGCCGGTTTGCGGGCTGTAATCGCTCCAGCCGCCGGATGCGTGACCGAGGACTACGAGCAGACCTTTCACCGGGTCGGATGTATTTTCCGCTGTTTTCTTGGCGCTGCGCGCCCAGGCGACATGCACGGTCCCCGGCCCGTGACACGATTCACAAGCGACATCGATGTCGGAGAAGGTCGTATGATAGCTGTCCTGACTCGCATCGTAATTCTTGCGCAAACCCGTCGAGTGACAGGGCGCGCAGATGGAATTCCAGTTGTAGTCACGTCCGGTCCAATGCAGCGGATCGCCGGGTTTCAGTGTCTTCCCCGGCTGCAACGCAAACCATCGCTGGCCGCCTTGCGCGGCCGTCCGTGCGTCCCAGGCGAAATCGAAAGCTTGCAGGCGGCCGCGGTCGATCGCGAGCAGATATTGCTGCAGGGGAAAGACGCCGAACGTATAGGCGACATCATAGTCGTGCGCGGATTGGCCATTCTCTTCGACGCGAACGACGAAGCGCTCGCCCTGTGTGAGAAAGGTCGCCGTCTTGCCGTCCGCGGAAAGGCTACGCCCATCGAAAGCGCCGCGAATGTTTTGCCGTGTCGGCAGCATCATCGCCTGCGCATGATGCGAGCGGCGCCAATCCGCGGCTTCTGCTGGATGACAGGATTCGCATGTGCTCTCGCCGACGTATTCCGGCGGATGCCGCGCTTCGACCGCGTGGATCGCACCGGCCATCATGCAGAGCGCAATTGCGCCCGATAAACAGAGAAAAATATTTTCCTTCATGGCTCCGCTTAAAGCGGATTTTCCTTTCATACCGATAGCTTATACTAAGTATATTAATCTTATAGACTAAATAGTTTTATTTGGTAGAGCTAGGTCGAAGCTGCGGGGGGTTCGCAGCCTCCGGCGAGGCTATGCAATGACTTCAGGGACAAACGGAACGATATTTTCGCGCGGCGCGAGCCGGCGCGACATTCTGCGACAGGGCTTCGCGCTGCCCGCCGCAGCGAGTCTCGCGATGCTGACGAAATCGTCATTCGCGATCGCTGCGGACGATGATCTCGCGACCCTTCATCTCGCTTATCGCTACGGGCTGCCCCTCTACGACAACGCGCGTGTCACATATCTCGTCTCGCAGAGTCCTCTCAATCCCTTGCGCGTTGCGCCCAACTTCTTTCTGCACGGCCGCAAATTGGCCGACTATCACTCGCGTCTCGTCACGACGCCCAATACGGATACGCTGTATTCCGTCGCCATCGTCGACCTCACGGCCGGTCCGGTTTTGCTGAAAGTGCCGGAATTCGGCAAACGCTACTATTCGATCGCGCTGATCGACGCCTTCACCAACAATTCCGATTATGTCGGCTCGCGCGCGACCGGAGGGCAGGCGGCGACCTATGTCATCGTGCCGCCGGGTTACGACAAGGCGCTGCCGGACGGAGCAAAGCGGCTTCACGCCAATACGCCGCATACCACTCTTCTGGTCCGTATCCTGATCGATGGGCCGGACGATTACGACGACGTGCACGATCTGCAAAATGGCCTGAAACTTACACAGGCCAACACGCCGCCGGCACCCTCGCTGATCGCGCCGGATCCCCGCGATCCCGAAAATTTCGTGGCGCTCGTCAATCAGGTTCTGCGCATCAACCCGCCGCCGGCCGCAGACCAGGCCGCGCTCAAGCGCCTGGCGGCAGTCGGCGTAGGTGCCGAGAGCGGCGCCTTGACCGCATCGCAAAAGGCCCTGTGGGCCAAATATTTCGACGAAGCGCAGAAGGCGCTTCTGGCCGAGATCCACGGGTTCGGTGCGACGCACGACGGCTGGACCTATTTGCCGAGCGATGTCGGCAACTTCGGCACCGATTACGCGACCCGTGCGGCGATCGCCATCACCGGCCTCTGGGTCAATATTCCAGCCGAGGCCGTCTATACATTCGCCGGGCTGGACAGCAAGGGAGAGAAGCTCGTCGGCTCGAAGAATTACCGGCTGCGTCTGCCGGCCGGAGCGCCGCCGACCGATTCTTTCTGGTCGCTTTCGATCTACGAGGTTGAGCCCGACGGACGGCTCTTCTTCACCGACAATCCGCTGCATCGCTATGCCATCAGCGACCGCACGCAAGGCCTGAAGAAGAACGCCGACGGCAGCCTCGATATTTTCATCCAGCGCGCCTCGCCGGGCGGTGACAAGGAATCGAACTGGCTGCCGGCGCCGGAAGGGGATTTCCGGCTCGTCGCGCGCGCCTATCTCCCGCGCCCCGAGCTTCTCGACGGCCGCTTCAAATATCCGAGCGTCGAGCCCGTCGCCTGAGGCCTGCGATCGATCGAAGCAACACGCCTGAAGATTAAGAGCCTGATCCGGAAAAAGCCGCCAATGGCTTTCCGAAAAGATAGGGCCCAACAGAAAAACGAGTTGGTCCATGCACCCTGGTAATTTCCTGCGTCCGGTTTTGACTGGGCGCCGCTTCACGCAATTCCTGTTACTCCCGCTTTTGTGCATCAGCTTCGCCGCGCGCGCGGAGGAGGTTCTGCCGAAACCGGAGGAGCCGTTTCAAGGCACGATCGGCAAAACGCGCGAGGAATCGAGTGCCGCATGGCCGTCGCCGTTACGCGCCAAGCATGGCGCGCCGAACATCGTCCTGATCCTACTCGACGATGTCGGGTTCGGCGCGTCGAGCACCTTCGGCGGCGCGGCGACAACGCCCGAGCTCGACAAGCTTGCGGCGCAAGGTCTGCGCTATAATAATTTCAATGTGGTCGGCATCTGCGCGCCGACCCGCGCGGCGCTGCTCACCGGGCGCAACCATCATCAAGTCGGCTTCGGCAATCTCCCCGATGTCGCGGCGGGTTTTCCGGCCTATAACTCGGTCTGGAAGAAGAACACAGCCTCGATTGCCGAGGTCTTGCGGCTCAACGGCTACAGCACCGCGGCTTTCGGCAAGTGGCACAATACACCGACCTGGGAGATATCGCCGGTCGGGCCGTTCGATCATTGGCCGACAAGCCTCGGCTTTGAATATTTCTACGGCTTCCTGGCCGGTGAAACCAGCGAATGGGACCCGCGGCTCTATCGCGACACGGCGCCGGTCGAGCACGCGCCCGATCCGAAATATTATCTGACCACCGATCTCGCCGATGATGCGATCCATTGGATTCATCAGCACGATGCCGTCGCGCCGAAAAAGCCCTATTTCGTCTATTTCGCCACCGGCGCGACGCATGCGCCGCATCACGTGCCGCATGAATGGATCGACAAATACAAGGGCAAGTTCGATCAGGGCTGGGACAAACTGCGCGAGGAAGTTTTTGCCCGGCAGAAGAAGCTTGGCGTCATCCCCGCCAACGCGCTGCTGACGCCGCGGCCCGATGGCCTGCCGGCGTGGGATTCGCTGACGCCGGATCAGAAGAAGCTCTATGCGCATCAGATGGAAGTCTATGCCGGCTATCTTTCGGTGACGGATTATGAGGTCGGCCGGCTTTTGAAAGATTTGCAGGACAGCGGCGACGCGCAACATACGCTGGTGTTCTACATCGTCGGCGACAACGGCGGCAGCGCCGAAGGCGGTCTCGAGGGCTCCGACACCAATGTCGCGACTATCGAGGGCTCGCATCGCACAGTCCCCGAAATGCTCGAGCATTTCTCCGATCTCGGCAGCCCCGATTACGACAACCATTACGCCGCCGGATGGTCCTGGGCGACTTCGACACCCTTCCAGTGGATGAAGCAGATCGCTTCGCATTTCGGCGCGACGCGCGATCCTCTCATCGTCTCCTGGCCCGACCATACAACCCATTCGGAGATCGTCCGAAGCCAGTTCGGCCATGTCAACGACATCGCGCCGACCATCTATCAAGCGGCCGGGGTCACCTTCCCGGATGTTGTCGACGGCGTGAAGCAAATTCCGCTCGAAGGCAAAAGCCTGGTTCCGAGCTTCACCGACCCGCAGGTCAAGAGCCAGCACACGGTTCAATATTTCGAGATTTTCGGCAACCGCGCGATCTACAAGGATGGCTGGGTCGCCGCCGCGCGGCGCTATAAGCCGTGGGAGATTTTCAGCAATCTCGCCACTTTGTTCCGCGGCAATTTCGACAAGGACCGTTGGGAGCTTTATCACGTCGACGAGGATTTCAGCGAAGCCAACGATCTCGCGGCGAAAGACCCGGACAAGCTGAAAGAGCTGAAAGCCGTCTTCGACGCGGAGGCGGTCCGCAACGGCGTCTATCCGCTGGTGCCGATTCCGCTCGTCGATATTCCGACCGTCACCGGCGACAAGACGCATTTCGTCTATCTCTCGGGTGTCGATCGGTTGCCGCTCGCCACGGTGCCGGAGCTCAGTGTTTCGCACAAGCTGACGGCCATCGTCGATTTTCCCGATAATGCGCCGCAAGGAGTCATCGTGGCTGAAGGCGGTCGCTACGGCGGCTTCAGCCTCTACGTCAAAGACGGCAAGCTCATCTATGAGAGCAACGTCTATGGCACGATCCACCAGACGCTGGTTGCGTCGGGCCCGCTGCCGAAGGGAAAGACTCAGGTCGTCTATGAATATGAGGCTGATCCCAGCAAGCTGACCGGCATTGCCGCTTTGCTCGCGCCGAAGGTGACGTCCGGAACAGGCCGTCTCTTCATCGGCGATAAAAAAGTCGGCGAGACCCACTTCGCCAAAACCGGCGGCTTCCACAGCGCGATCACAGAAACCTTCGATGTCGGCCAAGACACCGGCTCACCGGTCAGCTCCGTCTATGGCTCGCCGTTTCCGTTCAACGGCAAGGTCGAGCGCGTCACGATCGATCTTGAATAATTCGCCAGCAATCAAAGGATCATTGGCATGAATCGTCGGATGTTTTCGAAGCTGTTAGGAACAGCCCTCCTAACGCCGGGGCTGGCTTTGACCGCGCGCGCGGGCCAGGCGCCGGCCGAAATCAGCGTCGGCTATCAGCGCACGGGCGTCTTGGCTTTGCTGAAGCGCGACCGCACTCTGGAGCAGAGATTCAAACCGCAGAATATCAATATCTCTTGGGTCGAGTTCGCCTCGGGGCCGCCGCTGCTCCAGGCCCTCAACGTCGGGCACCTCGATTTCGGCGAAACCGGCGACACGCCGCCGATCTTCGCGCAGGCGGCGCAGGCCAATCTCGTCTATGTCGCGGCCGAACCGACTAACGGGCAGAACGAGGCGATTATCGTCTTGCCGGACTCGCCCATCAAATCGCTTTCTGATCTCAAGGGGAAGAAAGTCGGCTTCGTCAGGGGATCGTCGTCCAACAACGTCATTGTCGCGGCGCTCGAAAAGGCCGGGCTCTCCTTCAAGGACATCACCGCCGTCAATGTTTCGCCCGCCGACGGTGCGGTTGCCTTCGCGCAGAAGGCGATCGACGCCTGGGTTATCTGGGATCCCTACCTCGCGATCATCCAGAAACGTTTTGCGGCGCGTATTCTCGTGCATTCCGGAGACGTGTTGCAGTCGAACGGCTTTTTCCTTGCCAACCGCGACTTCGCCACGAACCACGCCGATCTCGTCCTCGCGGTTCTCGATGAGTTCAGAAAGAAATCCGACTGGGCGGCGAAACATCCCGATGTGGTCGCCGAGATTGTCGCCGAGGAAACCGGCGCCGACCGGGCTGCGATATTTACTTCGGTGCGCCGGGCGCGGTTCTCCGTTTCACCGCTGACGGACCAGATCATCGCCGAGCAACAAGCGACGGCGGATCGGTTCTATAAGCTTGGACTTATTCCGCGGCCGATCAAGATCAGCGACATCGTCTGGAAGAATCCGGGTTTTGCCGCGGCGAAATAGAACCTGCGGAAGTACTGTGTGGCGGCAATATCGCTACACGGACTATGGCCGTTACGGCGCCTATTTCGAAGAGGTTGAAGGCTCCCCCTTCACGCGATACCGAGCAAATGGCCGACATCGGCTTCACCCACAAATTTGACGCTTCGCCGCAGCCTGCGCCGGTTGTCGCCAAATATTGATTCTGAATAAAGAAATTTCGGGAATGAAGCCGGCGCTCGCGCCGGCTTTTCCTTGGAGGCAGTGCTGTCTCCCGCGAGCGATACTACGACAACTTCGTTGCGCCGATGTCACACTGCGGTAAAGCTTGCGATTGTAGCCTAGAAATAATTCCTAAAAATCAGATGCATGAAAGTATAAAAAACCAATAATCTATTTATTTCAGAATAATACTTCCTTTTCGCGCTGTTATTGACCGTATAGGCCAGCGTTTAAGCTGATTCAGCAATAGACACTATTTAACATTGCTGCTACCAAACCATAAATCCAGTAAACTCATAGTGTTTATGGATTTCAGAAGCCGCGGTGGGGCGGAGCGTCCGGTTTCGGGCCTTCGCAGCGGCTTTCAAAAATTACTGGGTGATGGGGGACAGGATGAAAGTTCTTTTGTGGCCGCGCGGCCATGCGCAGCGTCGCGCGCAATGGAGTCAAACGTTGATGGGCAGTGCGTTGGCGAGCTCGCTTGCACTTCTCGCTTCGGGGCCAGTATTGGCGCAAGGGGCGACTGGCGCCGCCACGCCCGGTGCGGCTTCGACGAAGCACCATGCCGGAAAGCATCCTGCGGCGACGGCGAGTCGTAAGACGCCTACTTCCGCTTTTCGGGCGACCGCTCCGGCGCCAACCGCGGCTTCCTCCACGCAGGTTTCCGATGTCGTCGTCGTGGCACGCGACCGTGCGGAGAAGGCGCAGAACGTTCCGCTGCCGATTTCCGTCGTGGGTGGCAAGACGGCCGATCGCGAGCATATCGATCGCCTCCAGGATTTCACTGAGAAGGTGCCAAACTTCCTGGTCTTCGCCGAGAATCCGCGTGTATCGCTAGTCACCATCCGTGGCGTCGGCGGCACGCCGAGCACCGACGGCGCCGAATCGGGCGTCGGCGTGATCGTTGATGGCGTTTTCCTCACCCACATCGGCTTCGTCTGGCTCGATTACGTCGATCTCCAGGACGTTGAGGTCGTCCGCGGCCCGCAAGGCACGCTGCTCGGCAAGAACACGACCGTCGGCGCAGTCATCGTCAATACACAATTGCCGAGCTTCGCGCGCCAGACGAGCATCGAGACGACGGTCGGCAATTACGGCCATGCGCAGGTCAAGATCAATACGACCGGGCCGATCAGCGATACGCTCGCCTATCGCGTGACGTTCTATGGCGACAGGACGAACGGCTACACGGAAAACCTGTACAATGGCGAGGGGATACTCAACAGCAACCGCTTTGGCGTGCGCGGCCAGTTGCTATGGACGCCCACCGCGCAATTCAGCGACCGCCTGATCGTCGAACATTATCAAACGCACGAGATCAACAACTACAGTCCGCCCGCGGTCGATCCTGCTGGGAACTGGACCAAGCTTCTTGAAGGCGTCTTCCACTATACGCCCAGCTTCAACATCTGGGGTCCCGCCGACCAGGATACGCTCGGTGCCGCGAATCAAAGAATCGAGGGCATTTCCAACACCATCAACTGGCAGGTTCTCGGCGATCATGAGCTGACGGCGATTTCCGCCTGGCGGCAACTCCATTTCGTGCCGCAGAACGATGGCGACGCATCGCCGTTTCCCATCTGGTCTGGTCCGGCCTTTGACGTGGGCGTCAATCAATATTCGCAGGAGATCAGGCTCGCCTCGCCGACGAACCAGAAGCTCCAATATACGCTCGGCTTCTATGGCTTGCGCGAGCAGGTCTGGAGCACCAACAACGAAGATTTTTATCAAGACGCGGCGGAGTTCTTCGGCCCCGCGCTCGTGGGAGTGCCGGCGTATGAAACGCATCCCGGATTATACACCCTGAACGGTTCATATACTCAAGCTGGTAAGGCCTTCACGACAAGCCTCGCGGGCTTCGGCCAGGCCACTTATCATGTGACCGACAAGTTCGACATCACCGGCGGCTTCCGGGATACACAGGAGTGGAAGGACGGCTCGGATGCGTTGGCCTATAATGGCACCGGTACGCTTGGTGTGCCACTTGCCGGCGCTCTTGGTGGCCTCGGATATGTTAGCGGATCGCAGGCGAATAATGCCATCGGTTGGCTCTTCAACCCGTCTTACAAATTCAACGAACATATCCTGACCTACTTCTCGGTCGCGCAGGGCGAGAAATCGGGCGCGATCAATACCGCGGCAAACGGGAAAACCATCCCGCTGTTCGTCGGGCCCGAGCACGCGACCGATTTCGAGCTTGGTACCAAGACAAACTGGTTCGATAATCGGGTCCAGTTCAACGTCAATCTCTACTGGAGCGAGATCAGGGATTTTCAAGGTACTGCCTTGATCAGTACGGGAGCGACCGCGACTGCCGCTTTGACCAATATCCCGCTCGTGCGCGAGCGCGGTGTCGAGGTCGAAGGCCGGGCGAGCCCGATCGAGAATCTGTGGATCACCTATAGCGGCGACTTCAACGACGCGCGTTACGTCTCGTATTCAAACGCGCCAGCGCCGATAGAGACCGGTCTATCGTCCATCGACCTCTCCGGAAAGCAGATCATTGGGGCGCCACGTTACAGTGTGCAAGGCGGCCTCTATTACGAGCATCCCCTTGGGCCGGCCTTTAGCACGCTCGGCTACCGCCAAGGCATCACCGGGTTCGCCTGGGTCAACGAAAATTGGCGCAGCACAGTCAATGTTGCCAACTATTCGGTCTATACTTGGCAACACGGCTTTGCTTTGACCAATCTCGGCATTGGCTTCCACACCGACGACAATATCTTCTCGGCGCAGCTTTGGGCGCGCAATCTGCTCGATTACCGTTACGTGGTGGCATACGCCCCGGGGACGGTGCTCTCGCCCTACCAAGCCTATCTCGGCGACCCGCGGACCTTCGGGTTGACCCTGAAAACCGTATTCTAACACCTGCTGGCCGCCGCGACATTGTCGCGGCGGCCAGACATTTTATGGAGGTTGATGTGACGAGTGCTGCACCTAGACAAATCCGCCTTGGCGCCTTCTTGCAAAGCGTCGGACACCATCTTGCCGCCTGGCGTCATCCGGATGTCGATCCGCGCAATGCCATCAGCCTCGATCATTTCAAGAACCTTGCGCGCATAGCCGAGCGCGGCAAGTTCGACGCGATCTTCTTCGCCGACGGCCTTGGTTTGCCGCCAGCCCCGGCGGCGCTCCTCGCCAAAGGCGCGCCCATCCATTATTTCGATCCCTTGCTGCTACAGGCGGTACTCTCGACCGTGACGGAGAGGATCGGTCTCGCGGCGACGGTTTCTACGAGCTATCTGCCGCCGTTTCATCTGGCGCGGAAATTCGCGGCGCTGGATCATCTATCGAACGGGCGCGCCGCGTGGAACCTCGTCACCTCCGGCACGGATTTCGAGGCTGCCAATTTCGGCCTCCCCGAGCAGGTCGGACACCATGAGCGTTATGCGCGGGCGCGTGAATATGTCGATGTCGTGCGCAAACTTTGGGACAGCTTCGAAGACGACGCGTTCATCTTCGATCAGGCGGCCGGCAAATATTTCGACCCCGCCAAGCTCCACGTCGCCGATCACAAGGGCGAACATTATTCGGTTCGCGGCCCGCTGGCCGTTGGGCGTCCGCCGCAAGGCTATCCCGTACTCGTGCAGGCAGGTTCCTCCGACGACGGGCAGGAGCTTGCCGCCGCCACGGCGGAGGTCGTGTTCACTGCGCAGCAGACACTGGCGGACGCCCAGGCGTTCTACAAAGGCTTGAAGGAACGCGCTGCCCGCTATGGCCGCGCCCCGGGCAGCATTCTCGTCTTCCCCGGCATTCAGCCGATCATCGGACGGACGCAGCAAGAGGCGGAAGACAAGTTAGGTCAGTTGCAGTCACTTCTCGATCCGGTGCTCAGCATTGGCCTCTTGTCTGCTTTTCTAAACCGGGATCTGTCGACTTATCCGATCGACGGCCCGTTGCCCAACCTGCTTTCGACGGAAGGTTGGCAGAGCCGGCAGCAGCTCTTCGTCGATCTCGCGCGGCGTGAGAACCTCAGCATTCGCCAACTGGCGCTCAGGATTGCCGGCGGTCGCGGCCACAAAACTCTGATCGGGACGCCGCAATCGATCGCCGACACGCTCGAGGAATGGTTCACGCAAGGCGCGGCGGACGGATTCAATATTCTCCCGCCCGTATTCCCGTTCGGACTTGGGGAATTCACCGATCTGGTAATTCCCGAATTGCGCCGTCGCGGTCTGTTCCGCACGGAGTATGAAGGAAAGACGTTGCGCGAAAATCTCGGTCTGACGCGCCCGCTCAACTCTTATACGAAGAATGCGGACGGTACGGTCGCCGCTTGAATCCGGTAACGACGTCATTGCGAGTTCCTGAGGCGAAGCAATTCTATCTTTCGATTGCTTCACTGCTCGTGACGCATGATTGCCGGTCGTGACTCTAAGGCAGAGCAGGGCGATAGCGACGTGAATGCGTTGACCAAAGAGGACCAGAGGCCGATTCCGGCGAGTGCGATTGCCGCGGTCAAACCCGCGGCCACTGTGCCGAGCGCACGGCGGCGGCCGCGTTTCCTCAGCCTGGGTGTGCTGACACGTTATCTCTCGCCCGTGTTGCTGATCGTCGTGTGGCAGGTCGCCTGCAGCACAGGATTGCTTTCCACGCGCCTCATGGCCTCGCCGGTGCAAATCATCGCCGAGGCCTGGTCGCTGACGCTGGACGGCACGCTGCCCTCCAATCTGGGCGTCTCGCTCGGCCGTGCCGGCGCGGGGCTGGCCATCGCCATTCTTGCAGGAGTCAGTCTCGCGCTTATCGCCGGCCTGTCGCGGATCGGTGAGGATGTCATAGATGCGCCGTTACAGATTATGCGGACGCTGCCGGCGCTGGCGCTGGTGCCGCTCTTCATCCTTTGGTTCGGAATCGGCGAGGCTCCGAAAATCATCATGGTGGCGCTCGGTTCGACCTTTCCGATCTACCTTAATCTTCACAAAGGCATCCGGTCGATCGATCCGAAACTGCTGGAAATGGCGTGCACGCTCGGCCTGACGCGCGTGCAAACCATCCGCGAAGTCATTCTGCCCGGCGCGCTGCCGGATTTTCTCGTCGGCCTGCGCTTTGCCGTCGGCATCTCCTGGCTCATGCTCGTCGTGGCCGAACAGGTGAATGCCGACAGCGGCATCGGCCACATGATGATCGATGCCGAGGATTTCATGCGCACGGATATCATCCTCGTCGGCCTTCTCGTCTATGGACTGCTCGGGCTCGTCTCCGACCAGATCGTACGCCAGCTCGAAAGCGCGCTGCTTTCGTGGCGCCCGTCCAACCGGCCGAGCCGTTCCAGATGAGCGCCCCGCGCTGGGCCGGGTCCGCGGCAGGCGAGAATGCCGCCGTCGTCATCGCCGGATTGACAAAGCGCTTCGGCGAAACGCCTGCGGTGCTCGACCGGCTCGATCTTGCTATCGGCAAGGGGGAGTTTGTCGCTTTGCTGGGCCACAGCGGTTCGGGCAAATCGACTCTCGTCCGCACTCTGGCGAAGCTCGATCCCGTGGTCGAGGGGCGTGTGGAACAGCCGTCCAATGTCTCGGTGGTCTTCCAGGAAAGCCGGTTGCTGCCGTGGAAGCGCGTTTGGGAGAACGTCGTGCTTGGGCAGAATCCGCGGGATGCGCATGCTCGGGCGCTCGCGGTTCTTCAAGAGGTCGGACTGAGTCATCGGCCGGATGCCTGGCCGCTCACGCTTTCGGGCGGCGAGTCGCAGCGCGCGGCGCTCGCACGTGCTCTAATTCGCGAGCCTGATTTTCTGATCCTCGACGAGCCGTTCGCCTCGCTCGATGCGCTGACACGCCTCAAGATGCAGCGTCTCGTCTCCGAGCTTTGGGCGCGGCATCATTGTTCGGTTCTTCTCGTTACGCATGATGTCGATGAGGCTCTGCTCCTCGCCGATCGCGCCGTCGTTCTGGAGCGGGGGCGTATCCGCACCGACCTCGAGATTCCGCTCGAACGCCCGCGCCGGCATTCCGATCCGCGATTTGAACAATTGCGCGCCACGCTCCTCGACGCCCTTGGCGTATGAACCTTCGCAGTTTTTCGCTCAATGGTCCGCGACTCCGGAGCCATCTGCGCATTTAACTAAAGCATACAAATGATTAGACTTTTGCCGCTAAAGGGCGCAGGCTTGAGCATCGCCGAGAGCTATGCAGCCGGGCGACAGAAGAGAGTGCTCCCGCCGATCTGAAGGGGAGCGTGCCATGTTTGGCAAATCTTTCGGCAATCTTCCGGCAGCGCTCACCTGAGAGGAAATGAAGCCTATGACCATGTCTGAGGCGCAGCGGGGGAAGTACGAAACCGCGACAAATGACACTCAGGATATCGTGACGCTCTCAAATCTGCTGCTGCGATTTGTAGAGGCGAATCCGGAAGAGCTCGTCGGCCAGGAGACGGCGCAAGAATGGGTGGCCTCCATGTGGAAGGTCAGAAACCCGGCCGCGAAGTTGAAGAAATCGCTCGATG
This sequence comes from Methylovirgula ligni, assembly GCF_004135935.1. NCBI lineage: Bacteria > Pseudomonadati > Pseudomonadota > Alphaproteobacteria > Hyphomicrobiales > Beijerinckiaceae > Methylovirgula > Methylovirgula ligni. Next base: position 2,384,711 of record NZ_CP025086.1, read on the forward strand.
AATTTCTGGCGGTTTTTGCGGACTTCGACGGGCCGGCCGTGGTTGCGCTGCGAGATGCCCTCGAACCGCTGACGAAATAGAATGCGGCTGTAGCGAAGCCGTTGCGGGAAAATCTGTGATTGAGTTTCCTTCGCTTGCATATGCCAATCAAATAACCTATGTTAAAAAAGTCGATAGACGGCCTGATGACTTGGCCTCGCACCCTATTGCGTGCTGTGCTGAATTCTTCTCTCCCGAAAAATGCGAATTCGACGCTCTGCGGGTTTCCCGCGGATGTGCTTAATCTATGTTTACGAAAGGGTTTCCCATGACGACGGGAACCGTGAAGTGGTTCAATGCCGATAAGGGCTATGGTTTCATTGCGCCGGATGATGGCGGCAAGGATGCTTTTGTCCATATCAGCGCCCTTGAGCGCGCCGGCATCAACAGTTTGCGTGAAGGCCAGAAGGTCGGATTCGACCTGACTTCCGATCAGAAGAGCGGCAAACTGTCCGCCAGCAATCTGAAGGTTTTGGCCTAATTTCGGCCTCGGACGCTTCGGAGAATCTTCGAAGCGTTCCGAATGTCTCTTCGCAGAATTAGATCGACCACGGATGTACTGGCGGTCTGCTCTGCGTCGAGGCAACCACGGAGGCTTCATACCTTATGATCATTGTTCATGCCTTCAAACGATGGAATCATCAGAAGGCCGAGTACGATTTCCCAAAATTCAAGGCAACCGCCGACGCAATAAAGGCGCGTCGGGGCGTGATCATCCCGGAAACCGAAGAAAAGGTTTCGGCCGATAAACTGGATTGGCAGGGACGATATGAGCCGGCGCGTTGGAGCGCGGCCAAAAGCGGTTAGCTACTTTGCCCGAATATCCACCTTGCATGCACTGGCGCCTGATTGATGCGCCTGCCCAAATGCTGGCGGCTCGATCGCCCCCAAGCGATGGCGCATTTGGCTGAAGTTCAAAATCCGGTCGTTGGCGTAAGCCATTCGCGGACCGTCGCGGAATCTCTTCGCAAGCATTTGAAAATAATGGTGCTGCAAGAGAGGATTGAACTCTCGACCTCTCCCTTACCAAGGGAGTGCTCTACCACTGAGCTACTGCAGCTAAGCACGATCCGGAAAATCGCGGATTTTCCGAAAAGGAATCATGCGGCGAACGAGAAGGTTCGCGCAGGATCACATCCGTCGGGCCGATTGCGCCGGATACGCTGACGGCCGGTCTGACGGTCGAAGCGCGGGCTATGTCGCACAGGCGGCGGCGATAGGCAAGACGGTCGATCAGGCCACGGTTTTTCCGTCCTCAGCCGAGCGGGCAAGTTCGACATTGAGAGCCGCGCCAACGAGGATGATCAGGACCGATACCCAGATCCAGGTCATGAAGCCGATGACGGCGCCAAGCGAGCCATAGACCCGGTCGTAGCTGTCGAAGGCCGAGACATACCACGAGAAGAGCAGCGAGGCACCGAGCCAGGCGAAAGTCGCCATCACGCTCCCCCAGGTGAACCAGCGCCATTTCGCGCCATAGCGGCTGGGTCCGACGCGGTAGATGACGTCGAGGGCGAGCGTGTCGACGACGAAGAGAATCGGCCAGCGCAGCCAGCCGAGCAGTTTGTCGAGCGAGGTATGAAAGCCGACGAAGTTCCATATGATCGGCAGAACGACGACGCCGGCGATGGCGAAGACCACGAAGACAAGGGCGGCGAAGGTCGCCGTCAGGGTTGTCGCATAGAAGAGCGGCAGGCTGCGCTTTTCCTTTTCGCCATAGACGACATTGAGCGCGTCGAAGAGCGCTGACATGCCGGAATTGGCGCTCCACAGCGCAATCGCGACGCTGATGAAGAAGGTGAGGCTCTGCACGCTGTTGCTGCGGCCCGCCACGCGCATGATCTGATCGCGGATGAGCCCGATCACGCTTTGCGGGAAGACGTCCTTCAGGAGATTGAGGTGGCTCGTGATCACATGCGGGTCGGCAAACATTCCGTAGAGCGAGACGATCGTTGCGATGGCCGGAAAAATGGCCATCAGCCCGAAGAAGGCCACGCTGCCGGAATTGGCGACCAGTCGGTTGCGGCTGACCGAAAGTATGACCCGGCGCACCAGATCGAAAGCGTCCGCGATTCGCGCCGGCAGGCCGGCGGCGCGCCGGGTGTCATCTCCGATGTGATCCAGTTTTGTCATGGGAGGGGAGAAATATCCTACTTCGGCTCTGGTATTCGTATGAGTGTCGCGTGCGCAAACGTCTGGACCTCGGCATCCGCTCTCTCGCGTGACGAAAATACTTTGCGTTACAGGACGCGCGGAAACCGATTGTTATCCTTCTGGCCGTTAGATTGGGCAGGAACCTGAGTTGAGCGTCAGTAATGACCGATCATATGCTCAAAAAAATGGAAGCTCCCGCTTTAGCCGCCGAGGGGCCGCTGGAGGATATTCAGCGCCGGGCCGAAGCCATCGTCAATCCGGCTTCTGGTCTCGCGAATGATTATCTAAATCTTTTCAACGAGATAGTCATGCTGATCGAGCAATTGCCGGCGATGCCGGAATTGATCGAGGATATCTTGAAGTGGCGCCCGGTCACCTATCAGTCCTATTTCTCCAAATCGATCCTGCCCGGGCGGGTTTCTGCGCTGGAAGCCTATGAGAAGCTCGACCTTACTTTCCGTAAGGATTTTGAATCCGTCGTTGCCGATCTGGATCGCCGTGCCGTCGGTGCTGCTGTTGCGATCCGGCGTCAGTACAAGAAGGATACTGACACGTCTTCGCCGGTGATGTCCGAGCTTTGCGAGCGCGTCGGCCAAGCCCTGCGCGAGATACTGTTGACGGCAAGCGACCTCGTCAATCATGGCCGCCGCACCCAGCGGGAGACGGAGCAGGAACGCGCTGACCGCCTGATCTACGGCGCGCACCGCCGCACCGCCTAGCCCCGGCTTGACGGGAGCCGGCAGTTCCTTACCTGTCCGATCCAGCGCCATAGATTGGACCGTCACCTTGGCTTCCACCCTTATGCTCGACGCCGATGCGGCTGGCATTGCCGCGGCAGCGCAAATTCTCCGCGCCGGCGGCCTTGTGGCATTTCCGACGGAAACGGTCTTCGGCCTTGGCGCCGACGCGACCTCGAATGAGGCCGTCGCGAAAATCTATGCCGCCAAGGGGCGCCCGTCCTTCAATCCGCTGATCGCCCATGTGCCGAACCGCGCCGCGGCGGAAAAGCAGGGTCTTTTTTCGGCCAAGGCCGCGAAGCTGGCAGCAGCCTTCTGGCCGGGGCCGTTGACCCTCGTCCTGCCGCTCGCACCGTCTGCGACGGTCTGCGATCTTGCCCGCGCGGGGCTCGACTCCGTCGCGCTGCGGGTGCCCTCACATCCGCTCGCGCGGCAGCTTCTGGCGGCGGCGGGTATTCCGCTCGCGGCGCCTTCGGCCAATCCCTCCGGCCGCGTCAGCGCCGTCACGGCGGCGCATGTGCGCGAGGATTTCGACGGGCGGATCGACGCGATCATCGACGGCGCGGTCGAGGTGGGCCTTGAATCGACGATTGTCTCCTGTCTTGCGGAGCAGCCGGCGCTGCTGCGGCCGGGCGGCGTGCTGCGCGCGGCGATCGAGGCTGTGCTCGGCGAAAAACTCGCCGAGGCGGGAAGCGGCGGGGCGATCCGCGCTCCCGGCATGCTCGCTGCGCATTATGCGCCGCGTGCCCGGCTGCGGCGCGATGCGATGCGATTGGAGCCGGGCGAAGCGGGGCTCGATTTCGGCGGCCGCTTTCCGGCGGGCGCACATGTCCTCGATCTTTCGCCCGCAGGCGACCTCGCCGAAGCGGCGGCGCATCTCTTTGGCTATTTGCGCGTTCTCGACGCGCATCATGCTGCGATTGCTGTCGCTCCGATCCCGGAGGAAGGGCTGGGCGAGGCGATCAACGACCGCCTGCGCCGCGCGGCTGTGCGCTAGACGACCTTGCCGGGATTCAAAATATCCTTCGGGTCGAGCGTCTTCTTCAGGGTCCGCATCAGATCGAGCGCGACCGGGTCTTTGACGCCGGGCAGGAGGCCACGTTTCATCTGGCCGATGCCATGCTCGGCAGAGATCGAGCCGTGATATTTCGCGACAATGCCATGGACGAGGGCATTGATCTCGTCCCAACGCGCCAGAAATGTGGCTTTGTCCGCGCCGACAGGCTGCGAGACATTGCAATGAATGTTGCCGTCGCCGAGATGGCCGAAGGCGACGAGCCGCGCGCCGGGGATGCGCGCCGTCACTGCCGCTTCGACCTCGCGCAAAAAGGCAGGCACCGCCGCGATCGGCACCGAAATGTCGTGCTTGATCGAGCCGCCCTCGTTCACCTGCACGTCGGGAATCTTCAGCCTGATATGCCAGAGAACTTTGCGCGATGCCGGCGCAGTCGCGGTCCGCGCCTCGGCGATGATCTCTCGCGCCCGCGCGGCGTCGAGCAATTCATCGACGCGCTCGGCAAGGCCGATGCCCTGGCTGGTGAATTCGAGCAGCGCGTAATAGGGATACGGCGCGGGGAGGGGATCGACGGCAGCCGCATCATTCTTCAGGACAAAATCGAAGGCGATGCGCGGCAGCAGCTCGAAGGTCTTGAGTTCCGCGCTGACCTTGTCCTGTGCCAGGCTCAGGAGCTGCAAAGCCCTGTCGAGATCGGCGAGGCCGACCAAGGCGGTGACGGTCGCGTGCGGCTTGGGGAACAGCTTCAGCACCGCGGCGGTGATGACGCCGAGGGTGCCCTCGGAGCCGATGAAAAGGTTCTTCAGGTCATAGCCCGTGTTGTTCTTCTTGAGCTTCGAAAGATCGTTGAGCACTCGCCCGTCGGCGAGCACGACTTCGATGCCCAGCACCAGATCGCGCGCGACGCCAAACGCAATGGCAGCCGAGCCGCCCGCATTGGTGGCGAGATTGCCGCCGATGGTGCAGGCGGGCGCGGCGTTGAGCGCGAGCGGAAAGTAGCGGCCAGCCGCCTCGGCCGCGGCGCGCACGTCCTTAAGGGTCATGCCGGCTTCGACGGTAAGCGTGTTCGACAGAATATCGATCTCGCGCAGCCGGTTCATGCGCGTAAGCGAGAGAACGATCTCGTCGCCGCCCTCGGACGGAGTCTGGCCGCCAACAAGTCCGGTATTGCCGCCCTGTGGCACGATCTTGATGCCGGCGGCGTTGCAGAGGGTCACGATGTCCGCGACTTCCGCCGTCGATCCGGGCAGGACGATGCTGCGCGCGCGTCCATGATAAAGGTTGCGCGGCTCGCTCAGATAACTGGCCATGAGGCCGGGATCTGTAATCACATGCTCGGCGCCGACGATGCTCGCGAAATGTGCCAGCAGGTCGTCCGTCGCAGCCGGTATGGAGGGCGTGGCGCGGCTCATGCGATCTTTTAAAGCAGACTGACGCCGCGCGCGACTGGACAATTAGCCCGGCTACCGATCCGATGCTGTTCGGATTGGTCCGAAAACCGCTTCGCACTTTTCGGTCCGATGCTCTTAGCCCAGCAGGCGGCGCGGGCGGCGGGCCTTAGTGCGGCGGAAGATGCCGACGATTTCGAGATGCGGCGAATAGCGGAACTGGTCGATGGGCGTGACGCTCTCCAGCGCATAGCCGCCGGCAGTCAGCAGCGCCGCGTCGCGGCAGAAGCTCTGGATGTTGCAGGAGACGGCCGCGACCAGCGGCACGGCGGAGGCGGCGAGGGTACGGGCTTGCGCCTCCGCTCCGGCACGCGGCGGATCGAAGACGACGGCATCGAAGGCGTTCAATTCCGCAATGGCGAGCGGGCGGACGAAGAGATCGCGCGTCTCGACCGTCACATCCAGCAAGCCGGGCGTCGAACGCGCGGCTTTGGCCAGCGCCTCGAGCTCCGCGCCCTCGCTGTCCACGGCATGGACACGCGCCTTTTCGGCCAGACGCAGGCTGAAGGTGCCGAGACCGGCGAAGAGATCGGCGATGCGGCGTGCTCCGGCAAGCGCAGCACAGACCTTATCTGCCAGCGCCTCCTCGCCCGCCTGGGTCGCCTGCAGAAAGGCACCGGGGGGCGGCGCGACCTCCGCCCGGCCGATCCGCAGCAATGGCGCGCGACGCTCGATGACGCGGGCGCCGTGGTTCGCGATGCGAGCAAGGTCTTCGCTCTCCGCGACGCGGGTCAACGCCCGCGTCTCCCGCGGGTCGAGCGGGCCGTGACCGCGCAGATCGATGTCGAGGCCGGTGAGCGTCGCGGTGACGGCGATGTCGAGTGGCTTGCGCGCGGCGCCGAGCGCGGCTGCGAGTTTATGGGCGATCGCGGGCGCGCCCTGCATCGCCGGCGCGAGGATGGGGCAAGCGTCGAGGTCGATCACCTCATGCGCCCGCGCCTGCATGAAACCGACTTTGGCCGGGCCGCTGGCCGCGAAACGCGCGTGAAAGGTCGCGCGACGGCGCCCAAGGCCGTGCGCGTCGACAAGCGGACCGACCAGAGCGGGATCTGAATCGAGCGGCGAAAGCCCAGCGTGGCGCAAGGCATCGAGCAGAAGCCCGCGCTTCCAATCGGCATAGGTGGCGGGCGCTAGGGTCTGCACGGCGCAGCCGCCGCAAATGCCGTAATAGGGGCAGAAGGGCGCGATGCGGTCAGAGCTTGGCTGAAGGATTTCCACGAGCAGGCCGCGCTCGCCCGCGACCTCCGCCAGAACGATTTCGCCCGCCAGCGCATGGGGCACGTAAACCGGCCCTTTCGCGGTGCGGGCGATGCCTTCGCCGCGCTGGCCGAGACGTTCGATGCGAAGCTCTTCCATCAGGACCGCGCCGCGCCGAGGAGAAATTCGCGATTGCCGTCGCCGCCAGCGATCGGCGAGGGGATCACGCCGGAGACTTGCCAGCCGGCCGTGCGACATAAGTCCGCGATCTCGTCGCAGGCGCGCGCCCGCGCGGCTTCGTCCTTGACGAGGCCTTTGACGACGAAAGCCGGGCCGGCCTCGAATTGCGGCTTGATGAGGCAGACGAGCTTTGCAGCGCGTGCAACGACACTAAAAACATGCGGCAGAACAAGCTTCAACGAGATGAAGCTCAGATCGCAGGTGATGAAATTCGGCGGCTCACGGAAATCGGCGCAAGTCAGCTTTCGGGCATCAAGTCCTTCCCGCGCGGCGACGCGCGAATCGGCGCGCAACCGGTCATGCAATTGGCCGTGGCCGACATCGACGGCATAGACCTTTGCCGCGCCGCGCGTCAGCAGCACCTCGGTAAAGCCGCCGGTCGAGGCGCCGAGATCGAGACAGACGGCGCCTTTGGGCTCGAAGCCGAAAGCCTCGAGCGCGGCTTCGAGCTTGACGCCGCCGCGCGAGACCCAGGGATAAAGCGGCGTCGCCGCGATCTCGGCGGTTTCCGTGACGGGTTCCGAAGCTTTGCGCAAAATCCGGCCGTCGATCGTGACGCAGCCGGCGGCAATCGCCTCCTGCGCCTTGGCGCGGCTCGGGAACAGGCCGCGAGCGACGAGGGCGAGATCGGCACGTTGGTTGGGCATGGAGGGTTCCTAGCACCCGCCGCCCCACCTATCCAGCCGTCAGGCCGGAAAGCAGCGGCCGAAAGCGATGAGCAGCCGCGGTGAACCTTTCATGCGGATGCGACGCATCAGCAGGGCAAATGGGAGCCCCGCCTCCTTGCGCAGAAAGCGGAGCCAGGTCTCGCTATCTGCCGTCACGCTGAGATCGGCGTCGCCCTCGTGGCCTTGGATAACCCGCAACTTTTTGTCGGCGATTACGACGGTCGCCTTCACCTCTTCGCGCCCCGTAAAGGTGAAATGGTAGGTCGCGTTCAAATCCTTGGCGCGCCCGCGTTGGAAGACGAGTGGCATACCACTCAGAAAGCCGCGGATTGATGTCTGGCGCGGCAGACCGCTCGCGACGCGTTTGACCGTCTTGTGCGGGAAATGGCGCGGAACATAAGCCTCGGCGTCAGAATTTTGCGCCACATAGACAGTCTCCTGTTTGGCGCGCAGCGGCTCGACAATCGCCTTATTGAAGCCGATGCGGTCAGCGAGGAAAGGTCCGATGACATCCTCGCCTGCCGGGCAGACGGAAAGGCAATAGGCCGCCTTATAATTGGCACCGAAGGAAAGGCTCTGCCACATCGAGATGGTTTCGGAATCCGAGACCTTGCGGCGATAATCCTTGGCGCTGTGCGCATCGGCCATTGTCTCGACCCAATCGCCGAAGCCGCCCATGAACTCGCGATAATTATGCGTGTAACAAGCCTGGAAATTGAAGGCGCCGTCGGGGCTGATGGCGCCGGTCGGGCAGGCCGCGACGCAGAGCTTGCAGGACAGGCACGGATTGTAATCGAGCGGCTGGCCGTAAGCCGAAATCTCGGTGCCGACGAGAATGGTGCCGAGCAGGATGAAATTGCCGAATTTGGGATGAATGACATTGCGATGGATACCCATCCGGCCGAGCCCCGCCGCGACGGCAACGGGCTTGTGCGAGACGACCCACATCTTGTCGCTACCCCAGCGGTCTGCCTCCATTGGAAAGCCGACCGGAGCGCCGTTGCGGGCGACGATACCCAAATCCTGAAGCACCGAAACGATGTGACGCGCGGTATCATTGATCTCATCGCCGCTGCGGTGAAACTCAACATTGGCGATGGAGCGTGCAGGCGTCCGGATATTCTCGCGGTTCATCCGGCAGACGAAGCTGATCATGGCTTTTGTTGCCGCGAAGGCGCCGATGATTTCGGCTTTCTGCGCGGCGATGTCCGGGCTTTCGATCGCGACAAAGCCGACATCGTCTGCGCCCGCTTCGAGGCAGAGGTTCCGCAGCCAGTCAGCATCGATAACGCTGGGCGCCTCGGGCGAGGTGCCGGCGGCGGCACGGGCGCGCATCGTCTGCACGGTCGGATGTTCGGCGAACGTCGTCATAGTGCGCCTCCGGAATGAAGTTGTCTTCGTTACGCCCTGGCCGTGACACGCTTCGTTTTGCGTTCGATCCCCGAGCCACGACGTAGCAGGTCGAACGCCATGATGTGGCTCGCGCCGGAAATGCCGACGCCGTAGAGCACTATCAGTGCCATGGGCAGCGTTTGGATGGCGGACATGCGGGGATCGTTGAGAAGGAAGAAGGTCAGTCCCGTGCCCACCGCCAGGACAAAATCAGCGAACCCAAAGATGTGGAAGGCTAAGTACCGGTTGCGACTCTCGGGCAGCAGCAAAACGCCTAGGGCCAGAAACCCCGCGATAAAGTCCCCCCAGCCGGCATTCTGAACAAAGGTTTCCGGCAGGAGGTTATGCGCCCCGTACCAGAAAAAAAGCAGCGCGGCTCCAATGCGCCAGATATGAAACGCCGTTAACGGCCGCAGCCCGATGGCTTCGATGTACGCGCGGAAACCATCGGATATCGCGTAGACAATAATGGGCACCACGATGCCCAGAGCAATAATGGGAGCGAGCAACAGCGGGGGCAGGGCACGATAGACTCCCGTCTCGGCCGCAATGGCGACGGCCAAGCCTCAGATGCCGAGCACTACAAGCAAGACACGCGTCCCGCGGCGCTTGCGAACTTCAAGTTCCTGATTCATGATTCACCTCCATTTATCTGTAACTACAGATATCGAAATGCAGGGCGGCCTCAGACTAAGGCGACTTCAACAGCGCCCGCTTTCTATGAAAGCCGTCACTGCGCATCTCAAGGAACGATATTAACTGTATATACAGCTAATATATCCGGAGTCAAGCGCGAGGGCCTATGCGCGGTGTCGCGTTAGCTTTGCTGCAATTGCTGCATATGCAGTGATATGTTCGAGCTTAAAGAAAAATGGTAAGATCGGAATGGATCATGAGTAAATCACTGGCCGCCCGAGAAATCGCCAATTGTACCTGCTTGCGCTTGCGCAAGACGGCGCGCCGCGTCACGCAAATATATGACCGAATGCTGGAGCCGGCGGGGCTGACTCTCACGCAATTCAGCCTTCTCGCGCATCTCTACGCGGGGGATGAACTCTCGGTCGGCGATTTGGCGGAGGCGTTGGACACGGATCCCACGACCCTGACGCGTAACCTGAAACCGCTGATCGAACGTCAGCTTGTGAGTGTCAACCAGGACGAAGACGATCGGCGCCGCCGCGCAATTGTGCTCACGGCGACGGGGAGAGCCTTATTGCCCGTTGCTTACCCCTTGTGGCGCAAGGCACAAACCCATCTGGCGCGTCTACTCGGCGAGAGTGAGACTGCCCGGCTCAATAAGGCACTCGATCGTTCGCTGGGCAAATTAACAGACACGACATGATAATTTGACACGCCGGCGGCGTAATCGCAGCGTTGACGTGGCCGCACTTTTGCGGCTTGCTGCGCCACCCAATTCACCCGGTATGGAAGACCCATGCTCCTGATCGTCGGTACAATACGAATTGCGCCCGAGCGTCTGGCCGAGGCAAGACCCGCCATGCGGAAAGTGATCGCGGCGAGCCGGAAAGAGGCAGGGTGCCTCGAATATGCCTATGCCGAGGACATTCAGGACCCCGGCCTCATTCACATCACCGAGCGATGGGCGAGCCAGGCGGCCTTCGACGACCATTTCGTCTCCGGCCACATCGCCGAATGGTGCGGCGCGTGGAAGAACCTCGGTATCTTTGAACGCAAACTGTCGATTTATGAGGTTGGCGAGCCGCAGGCGATTCCGCTGCGCGCGCAGGTCAAGATTGCCTGATATTTATTCGTGTGGTTGGACGTACGCGCGGCGTCAGGATCGCGTGGGGCGCTGAACGACGTTCGTCCAAAGACGGCGAAGACTTTCGACTCCGCCCGCCGTGGAGCTCCAGAGCGTCGTGTCGCTGACGAAAAGAGTGCCCGCGAAGACGCCCGGCCGCGACTGGAGAAGCGCGTCGAATTTCGAATGTCCGCTTTGGACAAAGGCATGCGGTGGCGCGGACAGATCGATCGGCTGCCGCGCCAGCACGTCCAGCTTGGAAACCGCGTCCCCGAGCCGTTCCAGATGCGGCAGGTGCGGATGCAGATTGAACGTCGGGACGCCCTCCAGGATGTTCAGCCGGTCGCGGTCCGGTTCGATCTCGATTGGCGCCGGCGACCCGTCCGGATTTTTGGCCGGGCGCAAACCGAACTGATTTTCGACGGGTACTCCGAGCCCCGCCAGAAGCGAGCGGGCGAGTCCGCCAAAGCGCTGCTCGGGCGGAATGGTCGGATCGCCGTGGTGATAAAAATCTTCTTCCTGAAGCCGCACAGTCTCGGCATGGGATGCGTGCTCAGCATGGCCGATGTCGTGATGCGGGCAGATGAAGACGAGATGGTCGGGGTCGTCGAGGAATGATTTCACCGCGCCGATTTCGGCGGCGCTCGCTTGCTGTCCGGTTCGCAATGAATCGAAGCTGATGACGATGAGCGTATCGATCTCGCTCAGCAGAATATCGTCGAGCGGCTTTTCCGCTCCGTCGTCGCCGACGCGCTCGATCTCGACCGGGCGATGCCCTGTCTGTGCGGCGGTCTGCTCGACAAAAGCCGCGAAGTTCAGCTTCATGACATGATCGAGAAAACCCGCGATGCCTTGATCGAACCCGGTCTCTTCTTCGAACCGGGGATAGAGCATCCGCCGCAGCTCGAAGAGAGCCGGAAAGCGGTTTTCAATGACGGAAAGCGGCGCGCTGGTTTCTGCCGGTCTGCTCCAAGCGTAATATAACGCGACCCTCCGACCCGTCATCTTCGGTCTTCCTTTCCTGACGCTTCAGCGACGATGCGCCGCCAAAGCTACAGGCCGTTACGGCCGCGCTGGGCGCGGCCGTGATGCGAGGGGACGTATCGCGTGGATCAGGCGATCAGCGCCCGTGCGGCCTCGTCCTCGCGACCGAGCGTCTCGAGCACCTTGGCGACAATGCCCTTCGCGTCGAGATGTGACTCGGCATACAGCTTCTCGGGCTTGTCGTGGTCGAGGAAGATATCCGGCAGCACCATCGAGCGCAGCTTGAGCGGCCGGCGGCCGTCAAGCAGACCTTTTTCCAGCAGCGCCTGCGTCACGAACGAGCCGAAGCCGCCGACCGAGCCTTCCTCAACCGTGATGAGAACCTCATGGTTGCGGGCGAGGCGGCTGACGAGATCGACATCGAGCGGTTTGGCGAAACGCGCATCGGCCACCGTGGTCGAGATGCCGTAGGCGGCGAGGTCTTCGGCCGCTTTCAGCGCCTCCGCGAGCCGGGTGCCGAGCGATAGGATCGCCACCTTGTTGCCCTCGCGCAGGATACGGCCTTTGCCCAAGGTCAGAACTTCGGGGTGCTCGGGCAGTTCGATGCCGACGCCTTCGCCGCGCGGAAAGCGGAAGGCGATCGGCCCCTCGCTATAGGCGACTGCCGTGTGCACCATATGCACGAGTTCGGCCTCGTCGGCGGCTGCCATGACCACCATGCCCGGCAGGATGCCGAGATAGGAGACATCAAAGGAGCCGGCATGGGTCGCGCCATCGGCGCCGACCAGACCGGCGCGGTCGACGGCGAAGCGCACCGGCAGCTTCTGGATCGCGACGTCATGGACGACCTGGTCATAGGCGCGCTGCAGGAAGGTCGAATAGATCGCGCAGAATGGCTTAAACCCTTCGCTCGCGAGGCCCGCGGCGAAGGTCACCGCATGTTGCTCGGCGATGCCGACATCGAAAGTCCGGTCAGGGAAAGCCTTCTCGAACACGTCAAGGCCGGTACCGGACGGCATGGCGGCGGTGATGGCGACGATCTTGTCGTCCTGCTGCGCCTCCTTCACCAGCGCGTCGGCGAAGACGCGGGTATAGGTCGGCGCATTGGCCTTGGGCTTCACCTGCGTGCCGGTCAGCACGTCGAACGTATTGACGGCGTGGTGCTTGTCCTTGGCGGCCTCGGCCGGGCCATAGCCCTTGCCCTTCTGCGTCACGACATGAACGAGAACCGGGCCACGGCCTTCCATGTCGCGGACGTTCTTCAGGATCGGCAAAAGCTGATCGAGGTTATGGCCGTCGATCGGCCCGACATAATAGATGCCGAGTTCCTCGAACATCGTCCCGCCCGCCCAGAAATTCCGTGCGAATTCCTCGGTCTTGCGGGCGCGGTCGTAGATGAACTTGGGCAGATGACGGCCGAGCTGCTTGGCCGCCTCGCGCACGGTGCGATAGGTGCCGCCGGAGACGAGCCGGGCGAGATAGGACGAGAGCGCGCCGGCGGGCGGGGCAATCGACATCTCGTTGTCGTTGAGGATGATGATGAGGCGCGAATGCATCGCGCCGGCATTGTTCATCGCCTCATAGGCCATGCCGGCCGACATGGCGCCATCGCCGATGACGGCCACGACATTCGTCGGCTTGTCGGCGAGCGTCGCGGCGACGGCCATGCCGAGGCCGGCCGAAATCGAGGTCGAGGAATGGCCTGCGCCGAACGGATCGTAGGGGCTTTCCGCGCGCTTGGTGAAGCCGGACAGGCCCTCGCCCTTGCGCAGGGTGCGGATGCGATCGCGGCGCTCGGTCAGGATCTTGTGCGGATAGGCCTGATGGCCGACATCCCAGATGATCCGGTCGTCCGGCGTATTGAAGACATAGTGCAGGGCGACGGTCAGCTCGATGACGCCGAGGCCGGCGCCGAGGTGGCCGCCGGTCACGGAAACGGCGTCGATCGTCTCGGTGCGTAATTCCTGCGCAACCTGGGCAAGGTCGGATTCGGGAAGTCGCCGCAAATCGGCCGGCGACTGGATCGCGTCCAGCAGCGGAGTCTTCGTGGGTGTCGTCACAGTTACCTCATTTCGAGAATTGTCATTAGCTTAGGCGTAGCTATTCGCGGTCAGCCTGAACATATATCAAAAGGGGCGGACCCAGCAATTTTGCCGAAAAAGAAGCAATCCTCCGTCGATAACAGGATTAACGCAGGCGACGACGCACAGGCCATGCGTGAAATACGCCAGGGCAGGTGATCCAAGCTTCTTCCTTAACAAGTGTGTCTTTCAGGTTACGGATTCAAAACCTTTAGGCGTCGAAGGAATGGCTTTGGCGGCCGCGCTCTGGAAAAGTCCGCGTCGAGGCTTAATTTGCGTATCGGAGCCGGACATGAGTCTTCCGACAGAAACCGCACCGATTTCCAGTCTGCCGGCCGCAGCCAGCGGCTGCGTCGAGCGGCTGCGCCATCGTTGGCCTTGGTTCGTCGCTTTGGGCGTTCTCGTCGCGGCAATGGGTGTTGCCGCTCTGGCCCTGGTCGTTTCCGCCACTATCGCCTCCGTCTATATCATCGCGTTTTTCATGGTCATCGCCGGCGGCGGGGAGATCGCTTTCGCTTTCGGCGCCCGGTCCTGGACCCGGTTCTTCCTCTGGGTCATCGCCGGGCTCGCCTATATCGTCGTTGCCGCCTTCGCGCTGGCCCAGCCCATCATGGCGGCGGCGGTGTTCACTTTGCTGCTCGGCATCGCGTTGTTCGTCACCGGGATCATCCGTATCTATGTCGGCACGCAGCTCAATAAAGACGTCCGCGGCATTGTGATCCTGGCCGGCATCGTCACGTCCGTGGTCGGTCTCGTCGTTCTAATCGGCTGGCCGGCCAATAGTTTCGTCATTCTCGGCGTGCTTCTCGGGCTCGATCTGCTGTTCTGGGGCGGGAGCTGGATCACCCTTGGCCTGCGCATGAAGGCGCGTTTGCTGGCTCTGCCACGCCACGCCTAGAGGCTGGAGCCGCTAAGGCCGCATTTTTAATCTCGCTCTAACCAAGACGAAAATGCACGTTCCGGCGGCGCTTGCGGTGATCTATGGATCATTCGACGTGGCCGCGCGGCCGGGTCAATTCGGGGACCGTTATGGCAAAGTGGGTCTATACGTTCGGCAACGGCGCCGCCGAGGGCGGCAGCCGGATGAGCGCGCTGCTCGGCGGCAAGGGCGCTAATCTCGCGGAAATGGCCAGCCTTGGGCTTCCCGTGCCGCCCGGCTTCACCATCACGACCGAGGTCTGCGCCTATTTTTACGCCCACGCCCAGAGCTATCCGCCGGAACTCGCCGTCGAGGTCGAGGCGGCGCTGAAGCATGTCGAGGAGATCGCCGGCCGCGCCTTTGGCGACGCACAGCGGCCGCTGCTCGTTTCCGTCCGCTCAGGCTCCCGCGCTTCGATGCCTGGCATGATGGATACGGTGCTGAACATCGGGCTCAACGATGCGACCGTGGATGCGCTCGCGGCCGACGCTGAAGACGCGCGCTTTGCCTATGATTCCTATCGCCGCTTCATCCAGATGTATTCGAGCATCGTGCTTGGTATCGGGCATCATCATTTCGAGGAACTGATCGAGGATTTCAAAGAGGCCAGGGAACTGACGCTCGACACCGATCTCTCGGCCGAGGATTGGCAAGAGGTCATCCGCGCCTTCAAGGCGAAGATCGCCGAGGTGCATGGCCATGCCTTTCCGCAGGCGCCGCGCGAACAGCTTTGGGGCGCCATCGGCGCCGTCTTCGGCTCCTGGAACAATCCGCGCGCGAAAATATA
This sequence comes from Methylovirgula ligni, assembly GCF_004135935.1. NCBI lineage: Bacteria > Pseudomonadati > Pseudomonadota > Alphaproteobacteria > Hyphomicrobiales > Beijerinckiaceae > Methylovirgula > Methylovirgula ligni. The sequence continues at coordinate 2,400,134 of NZ_CP025086.1, forward strand.
CAGGCAGTTGCACAATATTCCCGAGAGCTGGGGCACGGCCGTCACCGTCCAGGCGATGGTCTTCGGCAATATGGGCGAGACCTCCGCGACGGGCGTTGCCTTCACCCGCAATCCCTCGACCGGCGCAAAGGAGCTCTATGGCGAGTTCCTGATCAACGCGCAGGGTGAGGATGTCGTCGCCGGGGTGCGGACGCCGCAGAATATCACCGAGGCCGCGCGCATCGGGGCGGGCTCTTCCCAGCCGTCGATGGAGACGGTGCTCCCTGAGGTCTTCTCCCAGTTCGTCGCGGTGGCAGCGCGGCTCGAGCGGCACTATCGCGACATCCAGGATGTCGAATTCACGGTCGAGCGCGGCAAGCTCTGGATGTTGCAGACGCGCGCCGGCAAGCGCACCGCCAGGGCGGCCCTGCGCGCTGCCGTCGAGATGGCGCGCGAAGGCTTGATCAGCGAGGCGGAGGCCGTGCGCCGCATCGATCCGGGCTCGCTCGATCAATTGCTGCACCCGACCGTCGCGCCGGAAGCGGAGCGTGATGTCATCGCCACCGGCCTGCCGGCCTCGCCGGGTGCGGCCACCGGCGAGATCGTCTTCAATGCCGACGAGGCCGAGCAATTGCGCAGCGCCGGGCGCAAGGTGATCCTGGTGCGCGTCGAGACCAGCCCTGAGGACATCCATGGGATGCATGCGTCCGAGGGGATTCTCACGTCACGCGGCGGCATGACCTCGCATGCCGCGGTCGTGGCGCGCGGCATGGGCAAGCCCTGCGTCACCGGCGCGGGCGCGATCCGCATCGATTCCGAACGCGGCATCCTCTCCGCCGGGAGCGCGACGTTGCGGCGAGGCGATATTCTGACGATCGATGGTGGCACCGGGCGCGTGATGGCCGGCGCGATCGAGAAGCAGCAGCCCGAGCTTTCGGGCGAGTTCGGCGTCATCATGCAATGGGCCGACAAACTGCGCCGCATGAGCGTGCGCGCCAATGCCGAGACGGAAGCGGATGCGGAAGCGGCGCGGCGCTTCGGCGCCGAGGGAATCGGCCTTTGCCGCACCGAGCATATGTTCTTCGAGGCGAGCCGCATCCGCGCCATGCGCGAGATGATCCTCGCCGATGACGAAAGGGGGCGCCGCGCCGCGCTCGCCAAACTGCTTCCTTATCAGCGCGACGATTTCGCCAAGCTGTTCACGATCATGTCCGGTTTGCCGGTGACGATCCGGCTGCTCGATCCGCCGCTGCACGAATTCCTGCCGCATACGGCGGAGGAGATCGCCGAAGTCGCCGCCGCGATGAATGTGACGGCGGAACATCTGCAGCATCGCGCCGAGGAATTGCGCGAATATAATCCCATGCTCGGATTTCGCGGCTGCCGGCTCGCCATCGCCTTTCCTGAAATCGCGGACATGCAGGCTCGGGCGATCTTCGAAGGCGCGATCGAGGCCAAGCGCAAGACCGGCGTGGCGCCGGAGCCGGAGATCATGGTTCCGCTGGTCGCGATGAAAGCCGAATTCGACGCTGTCAAGGCGATCATCGACCGCTGCGCGGAGGCGGTGACGGCGGCAACCGGCGAGACGATCGCTTACACGGTCGGAACCATGATCGAGCTGCCGCGCGCGGCGCTGGCGGCGGGAGAGATTGCCGAGAGCGCGGAATTCTTCTCGTTCGGCACCAACGATCTGACGCAGACGGCGCTCGGCATTTCGCGCGACGATGCCGGGACTTTCCTTGGCGTCTATATCGCCAAGGGGCTCGTCGCGCGCGATCCGTTCACGACGATCGACCAGCAGGGCGTTGGCGAACTCGTCGAGATCGCCACCGAGCGCGGCCGCAAGACACGGCCCTCGCTCAAGCTCGGCATTTGCGGCGAACATGGCGGCGATCCGGCCTCGATCGGCTTTTTCGAGAAGGCCGGCCTCGATTATATTTCGTGCTCGCCGTTCCGGGTGCCGATTGCACGATTGGCCGCGGCACAGGCCACAATCGGCGCTCTCGACGCCGAGGAAAATCCGTAAAATTTGGCTCAAATTGAAACGCCGCGATTCACCCGCCGCTAAACACCTCTTCAAGCTTAAACCGCGATAACCATAGGCAGCGACGGAATTTCCGTCGGTTGTGGCCGGCGGGACACGCCGGGTTTCGTGGCGAGCGCGGCGTATGAGTCGGCTTCAAGTCTGGTGGGCGATGGGCGTGGTGGCGCCCTGGTGTCTGGGTATCGGGCTCGTCGTCTCGATGGCCGCCGACGCCGGTCAGGATGCGACGATCGGCGCCTCGCTCGCGCCGGCTGGCATCCTTGCCGCGACTCAGCCCGGCAATCTCATTCCCGTCGTCGTGGGCGGCCCGGGATTTGGCCTCGATCTAATGCAGACCGCGGCCCGTGCCGCCGAGGCCCGCTTGCGCCTCGGCGATCCGGCGGATTTCGTACTGGTGCCCGACGAGATGGCGCCGCGGGCGGCATTGAAGCCGCGCGCTGCTCATAGCTTCCCGGTCATCGATCGCAGCCACCGCGGTGATCCGGCCGTCGGTCTGCGGCCGACCTTCAGCTCCCAATTGCAGCACACGGGCGATCTCGCGGCTTTGCGGGCGCGGCAGATGATCTTTGCCGAAGCCGAGACATTGCAGAGCGACGCCTTCGCGCTCAACGAAGCTCCGGCAAGCCCGGATAGCTTTACGCCCTGGCCGAGCGGCGAAAACCCGACGACAGCGCCGAGCCGCGCCGATGCGTCGCCGGCGCAGCCCGGCTCGACCGAGACCGTGCGGCCGGCGAATATCGCCGAGCAAATGATGCAGGGCGCGACACCCGAAGTAGGGCGCGCGGAAGCGCTCGCCTCGATGACGCCGGCGACGGACGACGCGACGCCTGTCGAAGTCGTTTCGCTGTCGACCCTGCCGCATGAAGAAACTGCCGATTTCTCGAGCGTGCCTGCCGACCGGCCGGATTACGCCTCGCTGATCGATGAGGACCAGTGGCACCACGAGCAGCGCTGCCTCGCGCAAGCGATCTATTTCGAAGCCCGCGGCGAGAGCGACAAGGGGCAGGCGGCGGTGGCGCAAGTCGTGCTGAACCGCGTCTCAAGCGGGCTCTATCCCTCGACGATCTGCGGCGTCGTCTTCCAGAACCGGCAGCACTATCACGCCTGCCAATTCTCCTTCGCCTGCGAGGGGCGGTCGCTGCGGATCACCGAGTCCGATGCCTGGCAGCGCGCCGAACATATTGCTGCCGCCGTGACCACCGGAAAAACCTATGTCGCGGATGTTGGCGACGCGACGCATTATCACGCGCTTTATGTACATCCCTATTGGGCGCGGCGGCTGGAACGGACGGACAGGATCGGCCACCACGTCTTTTACAAAATGCGTGACTGATGCGGGTATTTTGCCCCGAAACCGGGGATACGCCAGCGCGGCCGCGCGGAATGTGATTTTTGTGATTTTTGCGGCCTGGGACGCCGAAAACCTAAAACGGCCATGTTCGGCACGATGATCTCCGGGGTCCGGCCGGGGAGATGCGCCCCTGCCGGGGGTGCGGGCTCTGCATTTCCAAGCGTATTGTTTCGGCGTATAGCTGGCGCTGGCATTCCTGCGCCGGCCGGAGCAGGATGCAGCAGCTTTCGCCCAACGTAATTTCCGCGCCCAAATCGGTTCGTTCCCGGAGGATTGAAGCTTGCCGTTGCACCGTCTCGCCTCGCGCGTGATCTTGTCCTCTGTCTCGGTGGTCCTGGCCGGATCGTTCGGCCTCACGGCTGCGGCGGCCAAGGTCAATGAATCGCTCTCCGTCGCCACCCCGTTCGAAGTCGGCGAGAGTCCGGCAGGCAATTATCTCGCCGCGGTCATCGCTGGTGCGGATCGCGACACGGTGGCGGCGGCGACCTTTTTCCGCGAGGCGCTGCGCTTTGATCCGCGCAACAAGGAATTGATCGAGCGCGCTTTCGTCGCGGCGCTCTCCAACGGCAGTATGCCGGAAGCCTTCACCTTGGCTGACAAGCTGCTGATCTACGAGCCCGATAATGGGCTGGCGCGGCTTGCAGTCGGGGTGCGCGCGCTGAAGGAGCATCAATATGCCGCCGCGCGCGGTCAATTCGCCCGTGGCGGTGGCGCCGAAGGCGGCGACCTGACCGCGACTCTGCTGACCGCCTGGGCCTATCAGGGCTCGGGTCAGACGCGCCGGGCGCTCGAGACGGTCGATCGGCTCGATGACCAGAATTTCTCGGTCTTCCGCAGCTATCACAAGGCTTTGATTGCCGATGTGGCCGGCCGCCGGGAGCAGGCGGCGGACGCGTTCAAGGCGGCCTACGACAGCGACAAGAACACTCTGCGCCTCGTGGATGCCTATGCCCGGTTTCTGAGCCAGACCGGCAAGGACGATCAGGCCATCGCGCTCTACACGGCTTTCGATCAGATCGTGCCGGACCATCCCATCGTCCGCGCTGCGCTCGCCAGTCTCAAGGGCGGCAAGAGCCTGCAGCCGCTCATCGGGAATGTCGATCAGGGAGCGGCGGAAGTTCTTTATGGCCTCGGCGCCGCCGGCGACCGGCAGGGCGATGATCTCGCCGGGCTGATCTACCTGCGGCTCTCGCTTTATCTCGATCCGGACAATGCGCTGGCCCTGCTGACGCTGGGCGATCTTTATCAGCGCATCAATCAGAACGAGCAGGCGCTCGACATCTTCCAGGACGTTCCGCAGAGCGATCCGCAGCGCGAGACCGCCGATATCGAAATCAGCCAGGCGCTGGAAAATCTCGGCCGCGGCGATCAGGCGTTGAGCTATTTGCGCAATGTCGCCGATGAGCACCCCAATGACGAGGAGGCTCTCTCGGCGCTCGGCAATCTGGAGCGCGCGCACGATCATTACGACGAAGCCATCACCACCTATACGCGGGCGCTCGCGGCTTCGAAAAAGCCCGAGGCCGCCAATTGGCCGCTCTATTATTTCCGCGGCATCGCCTATGAGCGCAGCAAGCAATGGCCGAAGGCGGAAGCCGATTTCAAACACGCGCTGCAGCTTTTCCCGGACCAGCCGCTGGTGCTGAATTACCTCGGCTATAGCTGGGTGGATAAGGGAATGCATCTCGACCAGGCTTTTCCGATGCTACGCCGTGCGGTCGAGTTGCGCCCGACAGACGGCTATGTCGTCGACAGTCTTGGCTGGGCGGAATACAAGCTCGGCCATTACAAGGAGGCGGTGACCGATCTTGAGAAAGCGATCGATCTGAAGCCGGCGGACCCGGTCATCAACGACCACCTTGGCGATGCCTATTGGCGGGTCGGGCGCAAGCTTGATGCCCATTTCCAATGGAACCACGCCCGCGACATGGGCGCGGATTCAACCGATCTGCCGCGTATTCTGCACAAGATCAAATTCGGCCTCGATACGGCTGCAAGCGCGGACCCAAAGCCCGTGACGAATGACAAGCCCGCCGCGGCCGATGCCGATCACAAGCAGAATGGCGGCGGCTGAGCGTTTCACAGGCCGTCTCCGTCATTGCGGGAAAAACGAAGCAGTCCGGCCATAGGCTCCGGGTTGCTTCGCCGCCGCGCTCCTTGCGATGACGAGAATTTCGTCGATCAAGCCCCGACCCGATCCTGCCCTTGTCTCAGCATTTCACCGACCGCGCCCCTGCCAAGATCAATCTGACGCTGCATGTCGTCGGACGTCGGGCGGACGGCTACCACGAGCTTGAGAGTCTCGTCGCTTTCTCGCGCAGCGGCGACCGGTTGACGCTGACGCCGGGTGAATCCCTGCGGCTTCAGGTCGGCGGTCCAACAGCGACCTCCGCGGGCGATCCGGAAAAGAACCTTGTCATCAAGGCGGCACGCCAACTGGCCGACAGGGTCGAAGGCTTACGCCTCGGCGCGTTCACTTTGGTCAAGACCTTGCCGGTGGCGGCCGGCATCGGCGGCGGCTCGTCCGATGCCGCCGCGGCGCTGCGGCTGCTCGCCCGCGCCAATAATCTCGCGCTCGACGATCCGCGCCTGCTTGAGGCGGCGCGGGCGACGGGCGCCGATGTGCCGGTCTGCGTCGCCGCGCGGGCGCGGATGATGAGCGGCATCGGCGAGAAGCTCGGGCCGGTGCTCGATCTGCCGCCGCTGCCGGCGCTGATCGTCAACCCGCGCCAGCCGCTCGAAACCAAGCCGGTCTTCGACTTTATGAAGATCCCCGTCGGCGGCGAGACGCATTTCGGACCGCATCCGCAGATCGGCTCCAATATCTCGTTCGATGCCTTGATCGCCGCCTTGCGCAAGGGCCGCAACGATATGGAGGACGCAGCCTCCGTTCTCGCGCCGATTATCGGCAAGGTACTCGCCATCCTCGCAGCCGCGCCGGGCTGCAAGCTCGCGCGCATGTCGGGGTCGGGGGCGACCTGCTTTGCTCTCTTTGACAATTGCCGCGCCGTCGGCAAGGCGCGCAAGGCGATTGCCGAAGCTCATCCCGATTGGTGGGTGAAGGCGACGCTATTGAATTAGCTGGAAACAATTGAGATCGTCATTGCGAGGAGCGCAGCGACAAAGCAATCCAGCAAAAGTCCAGGCGGTGGTCAGCTATCTGGATTGCTTCGCTTGCGCTCGCAATGACGTATGCGCTCGAGCGGGGACCCGCCTCAATGCGCGCGCTCGATGCAGAAATCGACCACATCCTTCAGCGCTGCCTTCCACGGCGAGGCGGGGAACAGTTCCAGCGCGTCATGCGCCATCGCACCATAATGGCGCGCGCGCTCGACCGTATCCTCGAGTCCGCGATGCTTGTGCATGATGGTGATCGCGGCTTCGAGATCGCCCTCGTTGATTTCGCCGTCTTCGAGCGTGCGGCGCCAGAAGGCGCGCTCGGATTCCGTTCCCCGGCGGAATGACAGGACGACGGGCAGAGTAATCTTGCCCTCGCGGAAATCGTCGCCGACATTCTTGCCGAGCTTGGCCGACTTGCCGCCGTAATCGAGCGCGTCGTCGATGAGCTGGAAAGCGATGCCGAGATTGAGGCCATAGCCGCGGCAGGCGGCCATCTCCGCCTTCGACCGCCCGGCGAGGATCGGCCCGACCTCGGAGGCGGCGCCGAAGAGGGCCGCCGTCTTGGCGCGGATCACCGCGAGATAATCGTCCTCGCTCGTCTGCGTATCCTTCGCCGCCGCAAGCTGCATCACTTCGCCTTCGGCGATCACGGCCGCGGCGGAGGAGAGCACTTCCAGCGCGGCGAGCGAGCCGACCTCGACCATCATCTTGAACGCCTGGCCGAGCAGGAAATCGCCGACAAGGACTGTCGCCTCGTTGCCCCAGAGCATCCGGGCCGCGAGCTTGCCGCGCCGCATATTGCTCTCGTCGACGACATCGTCATGCAGCAGCGTCGCGGTGTGCATGAATTCGACCGCCGCCGCGAGTTTGATATGGCCGGCGCCCGGATAGCCGCAGAGGCCGGCTGTTGCCAGCGTCAGCATCGGCCGCAGCCTTTTGCCGCCGGAGGCGATCAAATGATTGGCAATCTCTGGGATCATCGACACATGCGAGGCGGCGTGCGACAGGATGACCTGATTGACCCGCTCCATATCGGGCGCGGCCAGGCGATTCAGCGCCTCGATACGGCCTTCGCCGGCAGCTTCCTCAAGTGGAATGACAACGCCCAATTCACTCTCCAACCGGAGGCCGCCCCGGACTGATAAGAGCGCCAAATTAGGCCGCCCTCGCGCCGCCCGCAACCTTGTAATCGGGGAGCTAGAGCATGGATGCGCGCGCCACGCAAACTGGCCTAAAGGCGCCGGAAAGGCTAGTTTGCGCGTCCTCGCGTCCAGCCACGCCGGAGATTTATGATCGAGCTTATCCGAACGAACGATCTGGTGCTGATCTCGGCGGTCGAAGCCATGTTGGCGGCGGAGGGCATCGAGGTCTTCGTCGCCGATCAGTTCGCCAGCGCGGTCGATGGTTCGCTCGGCTTTCTGCCGCGCCGTGTCCTCGTGCAGGAGGACGAAGCCGATCGGGCGCGGCGGCTTCTGCGCGAGGCCGGTCTGGCGCAGGAACTCTCCGATGGCTGAGTTGGCCGAGGCCGACTTCTTCCTGGGGCGGCAATTGCGCCTGCGCCAATTGGCGCACGGTCATCGTGCCGGAACGGACGCAGTGCTGCTCGCTGCTGCCGCGCCGGCCCAAATCGACGGCCTCGCGCTTGATGTCGGCGCCGGAGTCGGGGCGGCGGGCCTCGCATTGGCACGGCTGCGGCCGGGGATCGCCTTCGGCCTTGTCGAGAACGATGCCGCGACGGCGGCCTTGGCGCGCGAGAATCTGGCTCTCAATCAATTCGACCAGCGTGGCACGGTCTATGAAACCGATGTGCTCGACGCCCCGGAGCGCCGCGCCATCGGGCTCGCGGACGGGGCCGCCGCGCTCGTCATCACCAATCCGCCTTTTCTCGATCCGGCGCGGGCGCGGCTTTCGCCCGATGCCGGCAAGCGCGCCGCCCATGCGATGACGGTGGCGGGGCCGCAAGCGCTCGCCGATTGGCTCGCGGCCTGTCTCGCGCTGCTGCGGGACGGCGGCACGCTGGTGCTGATCCACCGGCCGGACGCGTTGCCCGCGATTCTCGCGGCGCTCGAAGGCCGCGCCGGGGCACAAGTGCTTATATCCGTCCAGCCGCGCGTCGACCGCGCCGCGACGCGCATTCTCCTGCGCGCTCAGAAGGGCAGCCGTGGGCCTTTGACGATCGCGCCGCCGCTCGTGCTGCACGAAGGCGAGCGGTTCACGGCTTACGCCGACGCCATCCATCGCGGGACGGCGCTGATCGACTGGTAAACGAGCCTCAATACCAGTGATGCCAGTGGTGCCAATGATGCCAATGGTGCCAGTGATACCAATGGTGCCACCAGGCTTTCTGGATCAGCGGCGCGGCCTGCGGCGCAGTTTCGCTGGCGGTCACGCCCGGCGCTGCCTGGATGACACCTGCGGGCACTGCCGCAGCAAAATTTACTACGCCAAACGTGAATCCGAACAGGTAAACGGGCAACGCCAATTTATGTATGGTTCGCATCAGCATCCTCCTGTTGACCGATCCGCGCACCCGGGCTTCAACCGGGCAAACGCCCGGCCGAAGCGTCGTCGCGGGCCGAACCGCGCAGTCTAACGCGCGTGACGCCATAATGATCCGCCCGTTTCCGATCTTCGTTAAATCGCAATGCAGCGGGAACGGAGGAATTTCTCTAAAAGAGCTTTGATGCTAAGGAGGCCCCCCGTCATTGCGAAATATGTTCATGACCGATCTCGCCAATTTGGACGAAAGCCTCGATCCCGCCCATTCGTTTCAGGGCCTCATTCTACGCCTGCAAACCTTCTGGGCCGGGCAGGGCTGCGCCATTCTCCAGCCTTATGACATGGAAGTCGGCGCCGGGACGTTTCATCCGGCGACGGTGCTCCGCGCGCTCGGCCCGCTGCCCTGGCGGGCGGCCTATGTGCAGCCCTCTCGGCGGCCTAAGGACGGCCGCTATGGTGAAAACCCCAACCGGCTGCAGCACTATTATCAATTCCAGGTCATCCTGAAGCCCTCGCCGGAAAATCTGCAGGAGCTTTATCTCGCCTCGCTCGCGGCCATCGGCATCGATCTCAAGCTGCATGACATCCGCTTCGTCGAGGACGATTGGGAGAGCCCGACGCTGGGCGCCTGGGGACTGGGCTGGGAGTGCTGGTGCGACGGCATGGAAGTCTCGCAATTCACCTATTTCCAGCAGGTCGCGGGTATCGAATGCGCGCCGGTCGCGGGCGAACTGACCTATGGGCTCGAGCGGCTCGCAATGTATGTGCAGGGTGTCGAGAACGTCTACGATCTCAATTTCAACGGCCGGAGCGGCGCCGAGAAATTGACCTACGGCGACGTGTTCAAACAGGCCGAGCAGGAATATTCGCGCTACAATTTCGAATATGCCGATACGGCGGCGCTGTTCCGGCATTTCGACGATGCCGAGGCCGCGTGCAAGGCGCTGCTCGAAAAGGGCGATCGTGGCGAGCGCCATCTGCTCGCGCTGCCAGCCTATGATCAGTGCATCAAGGCCTCGCATGTCTTCAATCTGCTCGATGCGCGCGGCGTCATCTCGGTGACGGAGCGGCAGAGCTATATTTTGCGTGTGCGCGAACTCGCGAAGGCCTGCGGCAAGGCCTGGCTCAAGACGGCAGGGGGCGGCGCGGCGGCGGCCTAACCATTGAACGCGTGCCGGACCGCCGTGACATCGGCCTGTGTCGGCAAGCCGGCCTCGTTGCCGAGATGCGTGATCTTGTAGGCCGCCGCAGCGCGAGCGAAACGGAAGTGTTGGGCGAAGTCCTCGTCGGGCGCTGCGAGATAGGACGCGATATAGGCGCCGTGGAACACATCGCCGGCGCCAGACGTGTCGATGATCTTGTCCTTCGGAACAGGCAAGGCGGGCAGGTGCGAGACGATGCCGTCCGCGCCGTACCAGAAGAGACCGTGCGCGCCTTGCGTCACGCCGCCGATCCGGCAGCCCTTGCCCTTGAGATATTCGAGCATCTGCTGCGGCGAGAGATTCATCTGCTCACAGAGCCGCTCTGCGACGATGGCGACATCGATATAGTCGAGCAGCGCGTCGAGGTTGCCGCGCAGGCCGCCGCCGTCGAGCGAGGTGAGGATGCCGCGCGCGCGGCACGCCTTTGCATAATGAAGCGCCGCATCCCCCTGGTGCCCGTCGAGATGCAGGGCGCGGCAGCCCGTGAGATCGAGATCCGGAAAAGGGTGCAGGAATTTGTCGTCGCGGGCGCGGATGATGGCGCGCCGTCCATCATTCGGCATGACGAAGGAGAGCGAAGAACGCGTGACGCTGCGCGGATGCACTTTGATCGCGTAGGCTCGCGCCATGTCGAGAAACATGCGGCCGAGCCAATCCTCGGCAACCGTGGCGATAAGATCGGGGACAAAGCCCAGCTTGGCGCAGGCGAAGGCGGCCGTCACCGCATTGCCGCCGAAGGAAACGGCATAATCGTGCGCCACCGTCTTGTCGTCGCCGCGCGGGATATCGCCGCAAAGCAGGGTGACGTCGATATAAGTCTGGCCGATGAAAAGCGCCTGCACGCCGGTCTCCCATTTCAGCGGAAACGGCGCAAGGGGCGCTTGGGTTCAGCGGAGTGTGTTCAATCGAGCGAAAAGCTCGTCCCGCAGCCGCAGGAGGCCGTCGCCGCGGGATTCTGGATTTTGAAGGCGCGGCCCATCAGGTCGTCGACGAAATCGACCTTGCTGCCAAGCAGATAGCCGAGCGAAACCTGGTCAATGGCAACCTTGGCGCCGGCTTCCGCGAGCACGAGGTCGTCCGCGGCCGTCTCCGGCACAATCGCATAAGTGTACTGGAAGCCGGAGCAGCCACCGCCTTCGACGGCGATGCGCAGGGCCGCGCCCGCAGGCTCGCTTTTCAGGATTTCGGCGATGTGACGGACGGCACTGGCGGTCAGATCGACCGGCATCGCGACGGAAATATCGTTCATTGCAACCTCGGATAGAGCGGCCGGCTGTCGCGCCGCTTGCACATGGCCCAGTTACGGAACATATGTCGCCCTCGCCCTGGCTGCAACGAGTCGCGGAAAAATGCCGCCGGCGGTCCCGATAAGGAGCTGGGCTTTGCCCGCATATCCCGAACGCATCGCGGACGGACGCGCCGTCTTCATGCCTTGGCGTGCCGCCTATGCCTCGGACGCGAGCCACAGCCGCGGGCGGCTGTTCCCGGAGCCCGGTTCGCCGACGCGCAGCGAATTTCAGCGCGACCGTGACCGTATCCTCCATTCCACGGCCTTCCGCCGCCTTGCGCACAAGACGCAGGTCTTCATCCCACACGAGGGCGATCATTACCGGACCCGGCTGACCCATTCGATCGAGGTCGGCCAGATCGCCCGCGCCTTGGCCCGCGCGCTCGGCCTCGATGACGATCTTGCCGAGGCATTGGCGCTGGCGCACGACCTCGGCCACACGCCTTTCGGCCATACCGGCGAGGATGCGCTCGACGCGGCCATGCAGCCTTATGGCGGCTTCGATCACAATGCGCAGGCGCTGCGGATCGTCACCAAGCTCGAACATCGCTACGCCGAATTCGACGGCCTCAACCTGACCTGGGAGACGCTGGAGGGCCTCGTCAAACATAACGGCCCGCTGCTCGGGCCGGACGGGACGCCGACCGGCCATTATGCCGGGCGGGGCCTGCCGCAGGCGATCGCCGAATATGCCGCGCTCCACGATTTGCGGCTCGATCTTTTCGCCGGACCGGAGGCGCAGGCGGCGGCGCTCGCCGACGATATCGCCTATAATGCGCATGACATCGACGATGGCTTGCGCGCCGGGCTATTCGATTTCGCGCAGATGGACGAGGTCGATTATCTACGCCGGCGCATCGAGGAAATCGATGCGCGCTACCTGGGGCTTGAGCGCCAGCGCCGGATTCACGAGCTGGTCCGCCGCGTCATCACCGATTTCATCGAGGATGCGATTGCCGAGAGCGGCGCGCGCCTCGCCGCGAGCCGCGTTTCCAGCGCCGATGACGTGCGGCTCGCGGGCAGGACTTTGCTCGGCTTTTCCGCGCCCATGGCGCAGACGCAGGGCGCGATCAAGAAATTCCTCTTCGCCAACATGTATCGCCATCCGGACATCAAACGCATCAGGGTCGAGGCGGCGGGCGTGGTCCGCGACCTGTTCGAGATTTTTTTCAAGGAGCCGGAGCTGATGCCGGCGGAATGGGCTTCGCTCGCGATCACCCGGGGCGTCGAAGACGAAGCAAAAATGGCGCGCGTTGTCTGCGACTATATCGCCGGCATGACCGACCGCTATGCCCTCGCCGAACATCAGCGGCTTTTTGACGAGACGCCCGAATTGCGCTAGGGCGCCGCCAGACCAAAGCGAAATAAACATGAACATTTATGCTGATTTCCAGGCCCGCGTCGCGGCGCTGCTCAAGACCATCATCGCCAGCGGGCGATTGCCGGCCGATCTCGATCTCGCCCGTTTCGTCGTCGAGCCGCCGCGCGATCCCGCGCATGGTGATCTCTCCGTCAATGCGGCCATGGTCTATGCGAAGGAGGCGAAAACGCATTTCGCCAATCCGCGCCAGCTCGCGACCGAACTCGCGGTGGCTCTGGCCGACGATCCCGATGTCGATCAGGCCGAGGTCGCCGGTCCCGGCTTCCTCAACATCCGGCTGAAGCCCGCCGTCTTCGCCAGAATTTTACAGGCGGTTCTGCGTGAGGGCGCGCGCTTCGGCGCAGGCACGACTGGCGCGGCGGAAAAGATCAACGTCGAATATGTCTCCGCCAATCCGACCGGGCCGATGCACGTCGGTCACGGCCGCGGCGCTGTGTTCGGCGACGGCCTCGCCAATCTCCTCGCCTTCGCCGGGCACGATGTGACGCGCGAATATTACATCAACGACGCCGGTGCGCAGGTCGATGTGCTCGCGCGCTCGGCTTACCTTCGCTATCGCGAGGCGCTCGGCGAGGCGATCGCGATTCCCGAAGGGCTCTACCCCGGCGATTATCTGAAACCCGTCGGCGCCGCGCTGGCGCAAAAGTATGGCCGTATGCTGCTCGATCAGCCGGAAAGCGCGTGGCTCGGCGAGGTGCGCGACGCTGCGATCGCCGGCATGATGGAGATGATCCGCGCCGATCTCGCCGCGCTCGCCATCACGCATGAGGTCTTCTTCTCCGAGCGGACACTGACGCAAGGCGGCAGCGATCGGATCGCCGCCGCGATCGATCAGCTTCGCGGCGCAGATCTTGTCTATGTCGGGCGCCTGCCGCCGCCGAAGGGCCAGCCCTCCGAGGATTGGGAAGACCGCGAGCAGGAACTCTTCAAGTCGACCGCTTTCGGCGACGATGTCGACCGGCCGCTGAAGAAGTCGGATGGCGGCTACACCTATTTCGCCGCCGACATCGCCTATCACAAGGTCAAGATCGATCGCGGCTTTCGCACTCTGATCGATGTCTGGGGTGCCGATCACGGCGGCTATGTCAAACGTCTGCAGGCGGCGGTCACGGCGCTCTCCGGCGGCAAGGCCGTGCTCGACGTCAAGCTCTGCCAGCTCGTCAAGCTGATGCGCAATGGCGAGCCGGTGAAAATGTCGAAGCGCGCCGGCGATTTCGTCACCTTGCGCGAAGTCGTCGATGAGGTCGGCGTCGATGCCGCCCGCTTCATGATGCTGTTTCGCAAGAATGACGCGCCGCTCGAATTCGACCTCGCCAAGGTCATCGAGCAATCGAAGGATAACCCGGTCTTTTACGTTCAATACGCGCATGCGCGCGGAAAGTCGGCGCTGCGGCAAGGGCAGGCAGCTTTTCCGGGTCTCGATCTTTCACCCGCGGCGCTCGCCAAGGCCGATTTCGGCCTGCTGGACGATGCCGGCGAACTCGGCCTCATCAAGCTGCTCGCGCAATATCCGCGGCTGGTCGATGCGGCAGCCCACGCGCATGAGCCGCACCGGGTCGCTTTTTATCTGCATGACCTGGCGTCGGGGCTGCACGCTCACTGGACACGCGGCAAAGATCAGCCACAATTACGTTTTGTTAATGAAGAACATAGAGATTTAAGCATTGCCCGGCTGGCCTTGGTTTCGGCGCTGACCGTCGTTCTGGGGAGCGGTCTTGCCATCCTCGGCGTGAGCGCTCCTGACGAAATGCGCTGACGGAGCAGCCGGAGATTTTGCCCGGCGGATTGCGCGGCTGCGCAAGTGAACCGCTTCGGGCAAGCTAAAGGCGCTAAAAAGCCCGATTTATCAGGCTATTCAGCGGGGGCGCGGGGGGCGAATACTGAGGTGAAGTGAATGAGTGAGCCCGCAGCCAAACAACGGCAGATGATCGATCTTGATGAATTCGAGCGGCGGCTCAGTCGTTCTCCCGCGCCGGCGCGCGGTGGCGACGATCCGCTGGCCGAACTCGCCCGGCTCGTCGGCGGCGGTGAAGACCGCTTCGAGGATCTGTTTCAGGGCCGCCCGGCGCACGCCCGCGCTCCCGAGCCGCTGCATACGCCGCAGCCGCCGGCACCGCATGTTCCCGATTGGCTGGTCGAGGAAGCGCATACGCATTCTCATCAGCCCTACTCAAACCAGCCTCATGCGCAGCAGCCTCGCGCGCATCAGTTCCCGCTGCCTCCGGTCGATTTCGCCGCGATCGAAGCTGGGCTGCGCGGCTCGCTGCCGCCGGAGTATCAGAATTTCGCCGATACGGACGCGTATGCCGATCAGCAGGGCGAGGATTGGTTCGACACGCCGCTCGCCACCGAAGCCCCGCATATAATCGAAGCGCCGCGGTCGCGGCTGCCGCTTTATGCGACGGCGGCCATTATCGTCGCCGGCATCGCCGGGATCGGCGCGACCTTCGCGATCAAGCGCACCCCGCCGGCGCCGCAGGAGATTGCGCTCATCAAAGCCCCGACGGCACCGGTCAAGGTCGCCGCTGTCGGCGCCACGGATACCGATACGAGCCAGGACGCTTCGATCCTCGACAAGACGCCGCAGCCCGCGCCGACCGGGGTTGTCAGCCACACCGAACAACCCGTGGACGTAAGCAGTGTCGTGCCGCCGCCCGCGTCTCCAGCGGGGGCGCCGAATCCGGCGACGGCTGAAACGGCTCCGCCGGCCGCGCAAGTCGCGGCGACGGCCCCGGCTGCCGCAG
This sequence comes from Methylovirgula ligni, assembly GCF_004135935.1. Taxonomy (NCBI): domain Bacteria; kingdom Pseudomonadati; phylum Pseudomonadota; class Alphaproteobacteria; order Hyphomicrobiales; family Beijerinckiaceae; genus Methylovirgula; species Methylovirgula ligni. The sequence goes on from NZ_CP025086.1 coordinate 2,415,742, forward strand.
TTCCCGTGCCGCCGCCGCCCGGAGCCGATGGCGGCGGAGGCGCCGGCCTTGCGGATATGATGGAACCGCGGAAGGTTAAGACGATCGCCGTGCGTCCCGATGGCAGCCTGATGAATTCATCGTCCGCGCCGGGGTCCGCGCAATCGCTGCCCGTTGGAACCATAAGCCCGCCGGGCGCGGCCTCCATGGATACGTCGGGCGCAGGACAGGCCGCATCGCCGCCGCCCGACGCGCCGCCGCCTCGTATGGCCGGGAGGGCCGACGATCTGCCGTGGAGCAACCAGCCGGCGACCTCCGCGCCGCAGTCTTCACCGCCGCCAGCGGCGGAGCCGCACCGTTCGCGTAAACCGGTGCGAGTCGCCCGCGCCGATATTGGCGCCGATGAAACCGCAGCCGTGGATGCCGGGGGCGGGGCAGGCGGCTTCTCCGTCCAGCTTGCGGCACCGGGGAGCGAGGCCGAAGCTCGTAGCGCGCTGAACCGGCTGACCCGCACCTACGGCGCGGAGCTGCGCGGCTATCACCTGAAATTCCACGAGGCGAAGGTCGCCAATAAGACGGTGTACCGCGTCCGCGTCGGCGGCCTCTCGCATGCGTCGGCGATCTCGCTGTGCGAGAAGCTGAAGGCCAAGGGTGGCAGTTGCTTCGTGGCGCATGGCTGATCCAGCGCGCGGTAAGTGGAGCCCATGAGCCGCGCCTTCATTTGCGGTTGCCAAGGTACGGAGCTGACGCAAGAGGAACGCGACTTCCTCCGCGCCAGCGATCCGTTCGGGCTCATCCTGTTCAAGCGCAATGTCGAGACACCGGCGCAGGTGCGCGCGCTGATCGCGGATTTTCGGGCCTGCGTGGGCCGTGACGCCGCCGTGCTCGTCGATCAGGAAGGCGGGCGCGTGCAGCGGCTTGGGCCGCCGCATTGGCGCGCTTATCCCGCCGCCGCGCGCTTTGGCGCGCTCGATCTGCCGTTGCCGGAGCGGGAAGCACTGGTGCGGCGGGCCGCGACGCTGCTCGGGCAGGATTTGCGCGCGCTGGGTTTCACCGTGGATTGCGCCCCGGTGCTCGATGTCCCCGTCCGCGGTGCGCACGACGTCATCGGCGACAGGGCCTATTCGCGGGACCCGGAGAGCGTCGCACGGCTGGGCCGTGCCGCCGCTCTGGGACTCGCCGATGCTGGCATCCTGCCGATCATGAAGCACATTCCGGGTCATGGCCGGGCGGGCGTCGACAGCCATCTGCAACTGCCGGGCGTCGATGCGCCGCTCGATCTGCTGCGCGAGACCGATTTTTATCCATTCAAGGCCAATGCCGACCTGCCGGCGGCCATGAGCGCGCATGTCGTCTATCGCGCGCTCGATCCGGAGCGGCCGGGCACGCTTTCGCCGGTCGTGATCCGCTATATTCGCGAGGACATCGGCTTCAGGGGCCTGCTGTTCAGCGACGATCTTTCCATGCAAGCCCTGAGCGGCACGCTGCGGGAACGGGCGGATGCCGCCTTCGCCGCCGGCATCGACCTGGCGCTCCATTGCAATGGCAATCTGGCCGAGGCCGAGGCGGTCGCGGAGGCGGCCCCCTTGCTCGAGGGCGATGCCTTGACACGCGCCGCTCGAGCGGCAAGTTGGCGCGGCGAGCCCGTGGCGCCGTTCGATCCTGTGGAAGCCTGGGCGGAAATCGAAGCCTTGCTTGCGATCGGCGCCTGAACAGCCCAAGGTCTTCACCGACATGGCCCGAATCGCGGCCTCCAGCGGCTAAGAATAGACTTTAGAAGCGTAATGCAACCAACTGGTCAGAAAGAGAATTCTGCCTTCGAGCAGAACGCGCCGCAGAGCGAGGCCGCCTTTCTCGTCGATGTCGACGGTTTCGAGGGCCCGCTCGATCTCCTGCTTGAGCTCGCGCGCCGGCAGAAGGTTGATCTGGCGAAGATTTCCGTCCTGGCGCTGGCCGAGCAATATCTCGCCTTCATCGAGGCGGCGCGCAATCTGCGCTTCGAGCTTGCCGCCGATTATCTCGTGATGGCGGCCTGGCTCGCCTATCTCAAGTCGCGATTGCTGCTGCCGAAGCAAGAGAAAGACGAGGAGCCGCTGGCCGAGGACCTCGCCGCCGCGCTGGCTTTCCGCCTGCAACGGCTTGAGGCGATCCGCGCCGCGGCCGATGCGCTGGTCAATCGGCCCCGGCTTGGCCGGGATATCTTCCCCCGCGGGCAGCCGGAAGGCGTCGAGATTTTGCGGCGGCCGCAATGGCAGGCAAGCCTGCATGATCTTCTTGCCGCCTATGCGCGTCAGCGGCAGAAGCACGTGGTGACGAAGCTGCAATTGCGGCAGCGTTTCACCTGGTCGCTGATCGAGGCGCGCGCGGCGCTCGAAAAGCTTGCCGGTCAGGCGCTCGACTGGACGGTGCTCGATTCGTATTTGATGACCTATTTCACGACGCCGGAAGCGCGCCGCGCCGTCAAAGCCTCGTCATTGGCCGCGGCGCTGGAAATGGTCCGTCAAGGCGTCATCAGCCTGCGTCAGGATCGGGCTTTCGCGCCGCTCTGGATCAAGAAACGGGACGAGGCCGCGAGCGCCACGCCGTCGCTGCAATAAGGGAGTTGAACTTGGCCGAAGTCGCACGTCTGTATGTGGAGGCGATGGCCATTGAAGCCGAGAGTGAGCCCGTGTCTGCCGAAGAGGCCCTGACCGGCGAGGCGATGCGGATTGCGGAAGCCATGCTGTTCGCTGCCGCCGAGCCGCTGGAGGAGGGCGAGATTGCCCGCCGCATGCCGGAAGGGATCGCTGTCGGTGAGGTGCTGGCGCGGCTGAAGCAGGATTATGCCTCGCGCGGCGTCAATCTCGTCCGCGTCGGCAAGAAATGGCTGTTCCGCACGGCGGCGGATCTCGGCTGGCTGCTGTCCGTTGATTCCGTCGAACCGAAGAAGCTCTCCAAGGCCGCGCTCGAAACGCTTGCCATCATTGCCTATCACCAGCCGGTCACGCGCGCCGAGATCGAGGATATTCGCGGCGTTGCCATCTCCAAGGGCACGCTCGACGTGCTGCTTGAAACCGGCTGGGTCCGATTGCGCGGCCGCCGCCGCACGCCTGGCCGGCCGCTGACCTATGGGACCAGTGAAGCCTTCCTGCTGCACTTCGGCCTCGAAGTGATTGGCGATCTTCCGGGCCTCGAGGAACTGAAGGGCGCGGGTCTGTTCGAGGGGGCGCTGCCGCAGGGCTTCGCGGTGCCGCTGCCGCGCGACGATGCGGCGCTGATGGAGGATGAGGACCCGCTCGAAAGCGACGCGCGGGAGGAATTCCCGGACCTCTCAGAAGAGGTGCAAGCGGATGCGGATGCCGAGACCGAAACTGCCGAAGACGGCGAGGAAGTATTACTCGTCGAGGAGGAGTTTATCGTGGCGGCGTCCATCGAAGACGAGCCGCTTGAAGACGAGACCGATCGCGAGGAAGAGGACTGATTATTCCGCCGCGGCGATCTGCGGCGCGGCCTCTTCGCCCTGACTCCGCTGTGTATGCGCATAATGCGACGCATTGGTGCGGCCGGCGCAGGCGTCGCGTGCAAACATCACGAGATGGTGGACACAGATAGACGTCGCGATGACGAACTCGATTTGGCCCGGCCTGAACCACCGCAAAGTGTATTTCCAGAAGGTGCGGCGATAATCGGCGCGCACGCCCAGCGTCCAGAAAATTTTCGTTAGCATGACGAGGCCGCGCAGGACGTTCTTCGGCGCGAAGCGGGCTCTGCTGTTCGGACGTTTCAGCCGGTTCGGCCAGGTGTTCTCGATCTGATATTGATAACGGCTGTAGAGCGTCTCCGGCTGATAGGCTTCCTTCATGCAATGCTTCCACATCCGCACGACATCGTCGTAGGGCAGGAGGAATCGCACATTCGACTCGCGGCCCTCGTCTTCGATAAGCCTGTCCGCCTTCGTCAGCCGGTCCCAGAGCGGCGTCTGCGGCAGCGCCTGCAGCAGATTGATCGTCAGCATGGGGATTTGCGACTGGGCGATGAAGTCGATCAGTCGCTGGCCCGTGTTGGGCGTATCGCTGTCGAGGCCGAGAATGATGCCGGAGACGACCTGCATCCCGTGTTGGTTGATCGCCCGCACCGAGTCGAGGATCGGCATGGTGAGATTTTGCTTCTTGTCGATCTCCTTCAGCGCGTCGGCCTCCGGCGTCTCGATGCCGCAGAAGATCGTCTCGAAGCCGGCCTCGCGCATCATCGCGAGGATGTCCGGCGTGCGGGCGATATTGAGCGTCGCCTCGCAGGAGAGGCCGATCGGGTAGCCGCGCTTCTTCTGCCAGGCAATGAGGTGCGGCAGCAGTTCCGCGACTGCCTTGCGGTTGGCGATGAAATTGTCATCGACAAAGTAGACCGAGCCCGCAACGCCCGCATCGACCAGCTTGTCGAGCTCGGCGATGACCTGCTCGGGCGTCTTCAGCCGCGGCACCCGGCCATAAAGGCCGGGAATGTCGCAGAACTCGCATTTATAGGGGCAGCCGCTTGAAAACTGGATCGAACCGAGCAGGTAGCGATCGACTTTCGCCAGCTCATAGGCGGGCGCCGGCAGGTCGGAAAGCTCGCGCCGCACTTTCGTCCTGAGCACGACCTGTTGCGCCGGCCGCGCGACGTCGTGCGTGAGGATCGCGATCAGATCGTCGGTCGCATCGCCGGCCTCGCCGACATGCAGATAATCGAAGCTCGGATAATAGTCGGGGCAGGAGGAAACTGAGGGGCCGCCGAGTACCGTGACCTTGCCGAAGCGATGTGCGCGGCGGCAGATATCGTCGATCTGATGCCGCTGAATGTGCATGCCGCTGACGAAAACAGCATCCGCCCAGGCGAAATCGCGATCCGTCGCCGGCTCCATATTCTCGTCGATGAAGCGCACCTGCCAATGTTTCGGCAAGGCGGCGGCGATCAGCAGAATGCCCTGCGGCGGCATGAACGCGCGGGTTCCCATGGTCAGCCCATAGGAATATTCGAAGGTTCCGAATGAAGGCGAATAGCGCGGAAAGACGCAGAGAATTCGGCGAAGGTCCGGTTGCTGCGGCGTGATGGCGCGCGGGGCGGCATTCAACGCAAAGACATTTTGCAAACGGGCCTTCATCTGCAGCCTATTCTTTCAGTTTTCTGTGGCGGGCCATAAAATCCGATAAATGGCTGTCTGCATAGATGCTTACTGATTTCGCGGGTTTTCTTTACAAGTCAAAAGCTTGCAGAGCGTGCGCGGCGGCACTACATAATTTTGGCCCATTTATCAGGCTAATCCCAAGCCGGTTTTGGGCTAGGCCGAGCGGTCGGACCCGTTGGGGGACGAGACAGACCGCTGGAGCTTCTTAAGGTTTCCGCTCTAAGGCGGGTCACGCTGGCCGGGGCCCCGCATGCGGATCATCCTCGAAGCATGGATTTTGCTTGAGTGTCGGTATTCCGTCTGCGTTCTGGTGTTGGGTTCTGGTCATTACCGGCGGCCTCGAGTCGCATCGTTGATTTTGCGCTGAAAGCTATTGGATGAACCGTTTCAAGCTCATGGCAAACCGTGGCGTCTCGCTCAATGTCTCGGCGCTCGCGATCCGCAACCCCATACCGGTGATCCTGCTCGCGCTCATCGCGCTTGCGGCGGGCATCGTCAGCTTCCGGCAATTGCCGATCACGCTGCTGCCGAGCATCGAGCCGCCAATCGTCTCGGTCGTTGTCACTGATTTCGGAGCGACGCCGACCGAGCTTGAAGACCAGGTCACCCGCAAGGTCGAGGCGGCGGTCTCCGGCATCGCCGGGGTGCATCATGTGACGTCGTCGATCAGCGATGGCATTTCGGCGACGGCCATCAGCTTCAACCTCAGCGTCGATACCGACAAGGCGACCCGCGCGGTCAAAGCCGCCGTCGCCCAGATCACGCCGGACTTGCCGCGTGGCATCGACGCGCCGATCGTCAAGCGCATCAATGCGGTCGGCCTCAACATCGTCACTTATGCCGCCGAATCGTCAAATCTCACGCCGGAGAAACTATCCGCCCTGATCGATGATGATGTCATCGGCGGTCTGAAGGCGCTCCCGGGCGTCGGCAGCGTCGAGCGTATCGGCGGCGTGACACGCGAGATCTCCGTCAAGCTCGATCCCGTTGCGCTGGCGATGCATGGTCTTACCGCCGCGGAGGCGGACGCGCAGCTGAAGGCGGCGCAGAAAGACGCTGGCGCCCCACAGACTTTGTCCGAGCTTGCGGCGACGCCTATCCATCTGCCGCGCGGCGGCAGCCTGCGGCTCGATGCTCTCGCGCATGTCACGGACACGACCGAAACGCCCCGCACCTTCGCCCGGCTCAACGGCCAGCCGATCGTCGCCTTCGGCGTTTTGCGCGCGAAAGGCGCGAGCGACGTCACCGTCGCCGACGAGGTCGAGAAATTCGTGCATAAGGCCGGCGCGGCGCATCCGGAGGTCGCCTTCAGGCTGATCGACACATCGGTGCGCTATACGCAGGGCAATTACGACGCGGCGCTGCACACGCTGTTCGAGGGCGCGGGTCTGGCGATCCTCGTTGTGTTCCTGTTCCTGCGCGATTTCCGCGCGACGATCATCGCCGCCATTGCGCTGCCGCTGTCGATCGTCCCGGCGTTCTTCGTGATGAAGACGCTCGGCTTTTCGCTCAACCTCATCAGCCTGTTGGCGATCACGCTGGCGACGGGCATTCTCGTCGACGATGCGATCGTCGAGATCGAGAACATCGTGCGCCATATGAATATGGGCAAAACGGCGATGCAGGCGGCGATCGATGCCGCCGACGAGATCGGCCTCGCCGTCATCGCGATCAGCCTGACGATCGTCGCGGTCTTCGCGCCGGTGAGCTTTATCGGCTCCGTCGCCGGGCAATATTTTGAGCAATTCGGCCTGACAATCTCCGCCGAGGTTATTTTCTCGCTGCTCGCGGCGCGTTTCGTGACACCGACGCTCGCGGCGTATTTCCTGAAGCCACGCACTGAAAAGCGTGAGGAGAAAACACCCGCCTGGGCGCAGCATTACGGCAAGGTCGTCACCTGGTCCGTCGAGCACCGGTTCACGACTCTGGTGATCGGGCTTGTTTTCTTCGGCCTTTCGATCCTCAGCATCACCAGCAATCTCGTCTCGCGTGACTTCCAGCCCGTGCAGGATTCCGGCCGGTCGCATCTGGCGATCGCGCTCGCGCCCAGCGCCGCGCTGAAGGATACGCAGGCGATGGCGGACACGATCTCCGCGCGGCTGCGCAAGCGCCCCGAAGTCACAAGCGTCTTCATCGACGGCGGTCGGATATCGCCCGGCACGCCGGAAGTGCGCAAGGCGCAGCTCATCGTCAATTACGTGCCGAAGACCGAGCGCAAGCTCTCCGTCGCGCAATTGGAGGGATCGATTACCGCCGATCTCGCGGCGATTCCTGGCCTGCGCGCCTGGTTCGTGGACGATTACGGCGCGCGGCCGGTGGCCCGCATCTTCACCGGACCGGATGGTTCGACGCTGGCTAAATTCGCTGCCGAACTCGCCCGCGAGATGAAGGGCATCAAGCTCGTATCGAACATTCTCATCTCGTCAGAGGCCGATCGCAAGGAATTCCACATCGCGCCGAAGGATGCGGACGCGGACAAGCTCGGCGTCTCGCAGGATGCTTTGACGCGCACGATCACGCTGGCGACCATTGGCGACAGCCTCTCGCATGTGACCGCGCCGGATGGCCGCTCGCTGCCGGTGCGCGTGACGCTCGGCGGGGGTAGCGGGGCGACTGGTACGGAGGCGCTGGCGCAATTGCAACTGCCGGGGAAGAACAACGCCGTGCCGTTCGGCGCCGTGGCGAGCCTCGAATCTCTGAAGGGCCCGGCGACGCTGACCCGGTTCGACGGCGCGCGCTCCGTGTCGGTCGAGGCCGATCTGGCCAATGGCGCGGCGCTCGGCGATGTCGAAAAAGCCATCGACGCCCTGCCGTTGATGAAGCACATGCCGCCCGGCGTCGAATCGCGCAAATCCGCGATGGCGGAATCGATGGAAGAACTGAGCAGCGGCTTTGCCGAGGCGATGCGCAACGGGCTCATCCTTGTCTATATCGTCCTCGTCCTGCTGTTCGCGCGGGTGCTGCAGCCGATCACTATTCTCTTCTCGCTGCCGCTGTCGATCGGCGGCGCCATTATCGCGTTGCTCATCACCGGCCGGCCGCTGTCCTTGCCGGTCATCATCGGCATCCTGATGCTCATGGGCATCGTCACCAAAAACGCCATCATGCTCGTCGATTTCGCCAACCGCGCGATTGCGCGCGGTGTGCCGCGCACGGCGGCAATTGCCGAGGCGGGGACGAAGCGGGCGCGGCCGATCGTCATGACGACGATCGCTATGGTCGCGGGCATGGTGCCGAGCGCGCTCGGCCTCGGCGCTGGCGGCGAATTCCGCTCGCCCATGGCGATCGCCGTCATCGGCGGCCTGATCGCTTCGACCTTCCTGTCGCTGCTCTTCGTGCCCGCGGTCTTCGCCGTTACGGACGACATGCGCCGCGCCGGCCTGGCGGGTCTCCGGGCGGTGATCGCGTTGCCGCGCAAATTGCCGAAATTGCAAGAATTGCGATTTGTCTTTACACGCAAGCCCAGCTCGGCCAACGAACCGGCGGAATAAACCGGGCAGGGTGTGTCTGGGCATGAAGGAAAATTGGCCCCGGCAAGTGCCGGCCGTCGAACTCGACGCCGCGGGCGTCGCGCGTTTGGTGCTCCCGCTTTTCCCCGGCGATCGTCTGCGCAGCTTCGCCCCGGTCAGCGGCGGCCTCACCAATACCAATTACAAAGTTCAGCTCGTGGAGCATAGGGCGCCGCTGCTGCTGCGGCTCTACCAGCGCGGCATCGCGCCGGCCCGCAAGGAAAGGGCGATCGACACTCTGATCGCGCGCCGCGTGCCGGTGCTGCATTTCTTCCATCTTGGCGAGGCCAATCCGGTCACCGGCCATCCCTATGCGGTGCTCGACTGGATCGAGGCCCCCGATCTCCAGCAGAGTCTCGCCTATATGACGCAGGAGCGGCGGCTCGCTTTGGCGCCGAAAATCGGCAGAACGCTTGCCGCGATCCACGGTTTTCGCTTCGAGGTGTTCGGCTTCTTCGAGGATGACCTCAAGATCAAGGGGCCGATCGATTTCGACCGCGCCGGCCTCCTCGCCTATCTCGACCAGAGCCTGATCCAGGGCCGGGGCGGTGAACGGCTCGGACCGGAGCTGACCCAGCGGCTTCTTGCCTATGCCGCCGAGCATGGCAACATTCTCAGCGACTGGCTGCAACAACCGAGTCTCGTGCATGGCGATTTCAACGCCGCGAACATTCTCATTCGTCCCGAGGCCGGCGACGAAATCGCGGCGATCATCGATTGGGAATATGCGCTCTCCGCCTCGCCGGCGATCGATTTCGGCAATCTGCTGCGGCCGCCCTTTGACGCCGATACCACCTTCGCGGAGGCGCTCGCGCGTGCCTATGTCGAGGCGGGTGGTTTTCTGCCGCGCGACTGGCGCCGCATTGCGCGGCTTGCCGATATCTTTTCGTTTGCGGACATTTTGAACCGCCCGCAGGCCGCCGGCGTGGTCGTCGCCGATGCGCGCCGTATCGTTGCCGGGCTTCTCGAAGCTCCCACTTCCTAGGCCGAATCGGGCTGCGGTCCGATAATCGCAAAGGCTTCAATCGGGCGGTTGAAGCCCTTCAACGTGAGCGGCGGCAAGCGCTCGGCTTTGAAAAACCGCTCGGCGATGAGGAAGGCGTTGCGGTCGATGAGGATTTGGCCGGATTTCGCTTCGTCGCACAAACGCGACGCGAGATTGGTGACGCTGCCGATGGCGGCATAATCGAAACGGCGGTCGAAGCCGATTTTGCCCAATGTCGCTGTGCCGCGCGCGATGCCGATGCCGAAGCCGAGATCGTGGCCTCGCTCGCGCCAGGCTTGCGACAGGGTCTCGAGCCCCGTGCGCATATCGATCGCGAGCCTAACCGCGCGCTCGGTATGGTCGGCACAGGGGATGGGGTCGTTAAACAGCGTCAACAGGCCGTCGCCCGCGAAACGCTCCAGCGTCCCCTCGTAGCGATGGATGAGATCGCCGAGCGCGGCGTGGAATTCGCTCAGCACTTTCATCACCTGTACGGGCTCGGCCGCCTCGGTGAAGGCGGTGAACCCGCGCAGGTCGCAGAAAAGCACCGTGACTTCCGCGCTATGGCTTGCAAGCATCGCATCCGTATCGCCGGAGAGCGCGATCACATCCACGACCTGTGGCGCCAGAAAGCGCTTGAGCCGGCTGATGCGTTCGATCTGCGTGACCTGCTCGGCGACACGCGCTTCGAGCACGCGATTCCATTCGGCGAGCTGCTCGGCCTGCGTCGCGAGCTGCCTTGCCTGGTCCTGCACCTTGTCGTGCAGCGCCTTGATCCGCAGCATGGAGCGCACCCGCGCGACGAGCGCCGATTGGTCGAGCGGTTTCGTCAGATAATCGTCGGCGCCCGCTTCGAGCCCGGCGACAACATCGCTGCGGTCGGCCTTGGCGGTGAGAAGCAGGATCGGAATGAAACCGAGGCTCGGGTCGGCCTTCAACTCTTTCAGCACGGAGATGCCGTCGAGTTTCGGCATCATAATGTCGAGAAGGATGAGATCGGGCTTGTGGGTGCGGGCCTGTTCGAGCGCCTCGATGCCGTCGGTCGCGGTGATGACGTTGTAGCCGCTGGCTTCAAGCCGCAGGCAGACGATTTCGAGATTCTCGAACACATCGTCGACGGCGAGGATTGAGGGGCGTTCGCGCAAGAATAGCTCTCTTGAGAATTGCCTGAGGCTTCATCGAGATGCGCTTTCGGCGCTTCTCGGAGAATACCACAATCTCTTTCAATATCGCTCTTTCAATGCCCGCTAGGGCAGGAACTCGCGAATCTTGGCGAGCAGAGCGCGCGGGCTGAAAGGTTTGGCCACATAGCCGCTGCAGCCGACGGCGAGCGCCTTCTTCTCGTCTTGCGACAAGGCATAAGACGTCACCGCGATGACGGGGATATGGCGCAGGGCAGGGTCGGCCTTGATCCGCCGCGTTGCCTCATAGCCATCGACGACCGGAAGCTGAATATCCATCAGAACGAGATCGGGAAGAAACTCCGCGGCCATGCGCACGCCTTCTTCGCCGTCGCCCGCCTCGATGAGATCGAAGCCGGCGTCGTTCAGCACGTCGCGCAAAATCTGCCGGTTGTCCTCGGTATCTTCGACAACGAGGATGCGCTTGGTCATGCCGCCTCCATCTGCCGGTCGACGCGCACCGGAATTTGTACCCGGAAGGTCGAACCCTCGCCCAAGGCCGAGGTCAAGCTGATCGTGCCGCCGTGCATTTCGACGAAGCGCTTGCTGATCGAAAGTCCGAGGCCGGTGCCGCCCTTTTGCTTCGTGATGGTGCTGTCGACCTGGTGGAAAGCCTCGAAGATCCGTGCCTGATCCTCCGGCGCGATTCCGGGCCCCGTATCTTCGACAGCCATTTTGAAATCACCGCCCGAGGCCCTGGCACGGATCATCACGCCCCCCTTGTCGGTGAATTTGATGGCGTTGCTGATGATGTTCAAGAGCACTTGCGTCAGCCGGCGCTCGTCGCCGTGGCCGACGGGCAGGTCCGGCGTGATATCGGTCGAGATGCGCAGGCCCTTGGCCTGTGCCAATGAGCCCGTGGCATTCACAACCGTCTCGATGACGGCGCGCAGCGAATAATCGCCGAGCGACAGGGAAAGTTCACCCGCCTCGATTTTGGAAATATCGAGCACGTCGTTGATGAGGCTGAGGAGATGTGCGCCGTTGGTCTGGACGCGCGCGAGCACCTGCTTGGCACGCTCCGGAATGTCGCCATAAATGCCATCCTGCATAAGCTCGGTATAGCCGAGCACGGCATTGAGTGGCGTGCGCAATTCGTGGCTCATATTGGCGAAGAAGAGCGACTTGTGCTCGTTGGCGATGGCGAGCTGCTTGTTCTTCTCCTGCACCTGCTCGAAGAGCTTGGCGTTGCTCATGGCGAGCACGGACTGGTTCGCCAGCGTCTTGATCAGCGCGACCGTGTTGTCGGGGAAATAGCCGGCTTCCCGCCGCTCGATGACGAGGACGCCGAGGAGCTCCGCCGAGCCGATCAGCGGCGCGATCAGCGCCGATTGGAAGCCGGCGGCCAAAGTCGCGCCGCGCAGCGGAAAGTCGCGCGCCGCCGCGATATGCGGAATCTGGATCGGAATCTTGCGTTCCGCGACCTCGCTCAGCAACCCGTGCGAGCGCCGGATCCTGACTTCGCGGATCGCGGCGACGAAATCCGGGTCGAGGCCATAGGCTTCGGCGAGATTGAAAGCGCGCCGCTCGGGATCGAAGCTGTAGATCGCGCCGCCATGCGCGCCGGTCACTTCGACGGAACGCACGACGATCGTCGCCAGCACCTCGTTGAGATTGAGGGAAGCCGCGAGCGCGAGGCCCACTTCCTCGAGCGCGCGCAGCTCGCTGACGGAGCGTTCGAGATCGCGCGTGCGCTCCTCGACTTTCTGCTCCAGCTTGGCGTAGGAATCCTGGAGCTGGGAGGCCATGAGGTTGAAATCGTCGGCGAGGTCTTCGATCTCGTCGCCAGTCCGCACTTCGATCTTGTGGCTGAAATTGCCTTCCGCCAGATGCGCCGCGCCGTCTCGAACCGCCTGGATCGGCACGGTCATCCAGCGCGCCAGAATGAGCCCGGCGCCGATGCAGAGCACGAGCGCCGCCAGCAGGATGATAAACAGCCGGCCGAGCAGGTCGGTGACCGGGGCATAGGCGTCGGCGAGGGGCTGCTCGACGAACAGCCACCATTGCATCGAAGGGATCGGCGCCGAGGCGGCGAGAACGGACTGCCCGTCGAGGCTGCGGCCGACGGAAACCGTGCCCTCGGGAGCCTTGGCCAGTGCCGCGACCTGCGGCAGGCGTTGCAAATGCGGCCGATGCACAAGCATCGAGGAATCGGTATGGGCGATGAGATTGCCCTCGGCGTCGACGATATAGGCATACATGCCGGCGCCGGCCTGAATGCCGTTCAATATATCGGCCAGAAATTTCAGCTCGACCGTGGCAACGGTCACGCCCGCCGGTTTGCCGGCGAGGGCCATGGCGATCTCCATGGTCGGTCCACGATGGGTGAAGGTCACCGGGCCGAACCAGGCCGCCGACGTATTGGCGTGGAGAAAGGCGGCCGAAGTCGAAAAGTCCTCTTGCGGGTCCGCGGTGAGGCCGGCACGGCCCATCCGCAGGATTTCGCGGCCCTTGGGGTCAAGCTCGGAAATCTGCGCGAGAGCCGGCGTGTGCTGGAGGATCAGCGCGTAATCGTCGCGGCGCTGCGCCAGCGATATAGAGCTTGCGCGCGTTGTCCAGTTAATCTGGCGCTCGATCTCGGCCATAAATTGTTCGACACGCTGGGCGGCGTCATCCGCTTTTTCCATCTGCGTGTGCAGCAGCTCGGCCTTGCGGTCGCCATAGGTGAACCACATCTCGGTGGCGCCGCTGAGCGCCAGGATGGAAATGACCAAAGCGACGAAGGTGACGACATATTTGCCGAAGAGGCTTCTTCGGCCAAACCACCCTAGACGAGACGGCAGTTTCACTCTTTCACCCGTTCACCCGGACGCGCGAGAGCTCGTGCGGATGCAACTGTGACATAAAGGATGAGCGGAATGAAGACCCGCGGGCGGGGCGGCGGGCTTTCCGGGAGGCCGGTCGATTTTGTGGTTACTTGACCCGTGACCAGATCTGGCCGCCACAGATTATGCCACCGATGATGCAACCCTCGACCTTGAGGCTGGTGGGGCCTTGCAGCGACATGCGGGCGGAATATTGCTCGCCGTCGACGACATTGACGGCCGTGCCGAACCAGGAATGGCCGTTAGGCTTCATGTCGATAAGAACCTTGCGGCCCATGGTGGTCGAGCTTTCCTTGGCCCAGGAAACGAAACCGCAGAGATTCGTGCCGCAGGGCTGAATCTCTACATTGGCCGTCCCGTCAGCAATTTTCCATTCGCCGATCGGACCGGGTGTGGTCGATACCATGGCCAGCGCGGCCGCTGTCGCTAGAACTGTCGTCGCCCCCGTCAGCAACCAAGTTCTCATACGGAACCCCTTCATGTGACCGAGGAGTTAAAGGGCAGATTACGGCGACTTTGCAATAAAGCTTCCGTAATGCGACCTCTTAGCGCCCGCGGAATGCCCTCAATGTGCGCTAACGCACTCGGACAGTTCCCCCATTAATCACGTAACCCGCTGAATTTAACGGATTTACGATAATGATCGTCATCAGGAGTGGTGCAACGTCGGTCAGCGTCGCGCGACAAGGCGCCGAGATTATGACGTGGGAGGTTGGCGGCCGTCCCTTGCTCTGGGAACCACGCCTGGACGTCTGGCCGGAGACGGCGCCGCTGTTGTTTCCGGTTGTCGGCTGGACCCGCAACGGCGAAGTCCGCGTGGAAGGAAAGACCTATCCTCTGGCCTTGCATGGTTTTGCCCGCCAACGGGAATTTCGCCTCGTCACGCAGCACGCTGACCGCGCGCGCTTCACACTCGCCAGCGATGCGGCGACACGGCGGCTCTATCCCTTTGATTTTACTTTCACTGTCGAATACGCGGTGGAGGAGGGGGCTGTCTCGACGGTGCTCATGGTGGCGAATACGGGCGACCGGCCGATGCCCTATGCCTGCGGCCTCCACCCCGGCTTTCGCTGGCCCTTCGCCGGGGGTGCAGCGACGGACTACCGGCTTCATTTTGCTGCGCCGGAAAACCCGGTGGTTCCGAGAATCGCGCCGGGCGGACTGATCGCGCGCGCTACCCGCAGGCTGCCGCTCGAAGGTGCGGTGCTGCCCCTCGCGCCAAGCCTCTTCGATAATGACGCGCTCTGTTTCCTGAATGCGGCGAGCCCGGGCCTGCGCTTCGAGGCGCCCGGCGGCGCGGCGATCACGGTCGAAGGTGAGGATTTCGCCCATTGGGGCGTTTGGTGCCGGCCGGGCAATGGCTACCTCTGCATCGAGCAGTGGACAGGCTTCAGCGACCCGGAGGATTTCGCCGGCGACCTGTTCGGCAAGCCGTCGATGCGTGTGCTGCCCCCCGGCGCGACGGGCCGCCACGCGGCGCGCTATCGCTATACGGCCGCATCCTGAGAGCCGCGCGACTCGGCGGTGACGTCGCATTCAAAACGGCCTTGTCGCGCGCCCGCGCCATCACTCCGGTGCCGGGCGTTGGGCCAATGGCAATTGTTATGCTAATGGCTAATGCCTTGCGAGCGGCGAAGTTGGCAAGCACCCGGACTCGGCTGCTTATGGGTTGCCCGCGCGTAGACGACGTGTTGCTCAAGGTCGTCGGTCAGTAGAATAATCGCGCCGGGGAATTGTTCCGGCGTCGGGGGCAAGAAATCATGCAGACCCTTGCGCGTGTTCCTTTTTTCAAGGACGTCACCGACCTTGATTTCAACCTGTTCGACCGTCGCTGTACCTGGCGCCGGTTCGATGAAGGCGAGGTCGTCATCGATTATGAAGACGAGACCTCCGACGTCTATTTCATCATCGCCGGCGAGGTGCGAATCCTGATTCGCACGCAGGCCGGCAAGGAAGTGATCCTTGCCGAAATGCGCGCCGGGCAGTTCTTTGGCGAGCTTTCGGCCATCGACAGCACGAAGCGCTCGGCAAATGTCACTGCGTTGACCAAGGCCGAACTCTGCATCATGCCGGCCAATGTCTTCCGGGAAGTGATCTTCGCCTCGCCGACGGTGGGTGATCGGGTGCTGCATCTGCTGACCGCGCGGGTGCGCGAGCTCAACGCGCGCCTCACCGAACATTCCATCTTCGATCTCAAGCACCGGCTTTATTCCGAACTGCTGCGAATGGCCGGCCCGCGGCCGGGCCGCCCTGGAGAACGCTCGGTCACGCCGCCGCCGTTCCATCATGTGCTTGCGGCGCGGATCGGCTGCCGGCGCGAGCAGGTGACGCGCGAACTTTCCGCCATGGCGCAGGAGGGTCTGCTGGAAAAGACGCGCGGCGCGCTGGTTCTCTCCAAGCCGCAGGTTCTGGAAGCGCGGCTCGCCGAGGCCCTGCGCGACGACCGCTGATTTGGCTTATTCCTGCGCTGGCGGCGGTGACATCGTTGTCGCGGGCAGGGTGTCCTTTTGCGGCGTGGACTTGGGCAGGACGAGATTGGCCGGCCCGACAAAGAAGCGTGGCGCCGACCAGGGCCCTTTCAGCTCAAAGCGCGCCGGCGTCGTATGGGTTGTCTTGCCGGCCGATTCGCCGATCTCGGCGAGCGACAGAATATCGAGCTGACGGCGCCCCATATCGATCGTGCCAGCGAGCCCAAGCTGCAAATTCGGGCCGCTGATCTGGCTGTCCGAGATTGCGGCGACCCCCTGCGCGAGCGCCAGGTTGAGCGTCAGATGATCGTAGCTCGTCGCGCCCGGCACCGTGTCGAGCTTCTCGCCAGCCTTGCGGCCATTGGCGTGTGCGAGGGTCTGGATCAGATCGACGCCATTGAAGGAGCCGTTGCTCGCGGAAAACGCGGCTACGCCGCTCAGTCCCTGCATCAGAGCGTAAACGTCCTGGCCCGAGCTTTCGAGCCGGATCGAGGCGTCGAGAGAACCCGTCAGCGGGCGCTCGCCCTCGAACACCATCGGCTGAAGGTCGATTCCGCCGCCGCTGCCGCTGACGCGCAGATCGAAGACGTGATCCTTTTCGGTCAGAGCGAAGCGGCCTCGAATCGCGCCGTTGTTCGCGGTCGCCTCGGCCAGGGACAGGTCGATCATCCCTGGCTTGGCCAAAAGCGACAAAGCAGCGTCGTGGACCTCCAGATCATAGAGCCGCAGCCGGGTCGCGGAGACGCGCAGGTCGAGGTTGGCGAGGTCTAGCTGCGGCAGATCCAGCGGCTTGCGGCTCCACAGGCCGCCGGAGACTGCGGGCTCACGTACGCCGGTCAAAAACGGCGTGACATCGAGAAAATCGCTCGCCAGCGTGCCCGAAATCTGCGGGCTGTGCGTGACATTCTGGATTTCGAGATTGCCCTGATAGTCGTTGCCGTCGAGGCGCAGGGTCAGATTGGTGAAGGTGGCGTTGCCGGCGGCGACATCGACATCGCAGGACAGGGCGAGATCGGCGAACGTGCCGTGCTTGGAGAATGAATAGCCGATCGTTTCGGCAAATGTGCGCAGAGACGGCGCGGTCGCCGAAATCGAGCCGCTGTATTCCACCTTCGGACCGCCGGAGAGATGGCCGGAGGTCCAGAAGGTGAGGAGGTCCGATCGGAGTTGGAAAACGCTGGCGGAATCGCCGCCGCGCAAAATCTCGAGCGGCTGTTCCAGCCAGCCTTGAAAACGCACGGCCGCATCGCGATAGGTCAGGCGTCCGGCAAAATTCGCCGAAGCGCCGAGGCGCGGCCAGCTCGCGCGCATATCGATCGCGTCGATGGCAATGTCCGAGGCGAGCTTCTTTGTTGCGAGCCGGAGCTGGCCGTCGACAATGTCCATCGTCCCGAGCGGCGCCTGAAGGCGCCGAAAATCATCCGTCGCGGCGTTTGCGGCCTGCTGAATGTCGCCGCCCGGGCCCGCCGGCGCCCGGTCGAGCCTGGCGTAGAATTTCGGGTGGTAAAGGACCGCCTGGCCGATTTCGAAGCGGCCGACAAGGAGGGGGAGAAGACGCAGATAGCCGATAACCTCGGGCGCATCGACCCGTATGGCGCCCGAAGCGTCGGCAACGCGAACATCGCGGATGATCAGACGCGGACGCAGCAGAAAGCGAAATTCTGTCCGCCCCTCGATTTTGGTCGAAAGCCCGGTAGCGCGCTGAATTTGCGCGGCGACTTCCTGGCTCAAAAGATCGGTCGACAAGAGCCGCTGCGCCGACCAGAGAGCGACGAGCGCGAGGATAAGGGCCAGCGCAACGCCAGCGGCGGCTCTCGCCCGGTTCTTGCGGGTCGAGGGCTCCGTCCTTGCGCCGGAGGCAATTTCGATCATTGGCGTTCAAAGCCCGTAGGTCGGCGGATCGGCGTCACGCCGCGCTTTGCCATAAACTAGAGCCGGGGACGGGCGGTGCCTAGCCTTGGCCCCCGAAGGACCGCGGCATTCAGCTCTAACCCACGAGAATCGATCATCTTTACTTTTTCTGGCGCGGTAGAGTTTGCAATCCCGCAGGGCGGTGCCGCCGGACTGTGTGGCCACCTTGTGAGGCAAAATCAAGCCCCGCTTTAGCTAAGTCTTTGGCGGATCGTGGATCGCGCATAAGTGCCAATGCGCCACACCCGCGACGAGATTCGACTTTCGCGCGAGCGGCCCCTTGCTGGAATTCGATTGATCTCTAGAGTTGCCCCGATTGTACAGACCGCAGATGGACGACGCGGCGGTCCAGCGTGGGGGCGCTATCGTGCGAAGGTTCCAGCTTTTACTTGCTGGACTGGGGTTTTGCGTTTGCGCGGTTTTCACCGCGCAGGCGGATAATCGCACGGATCGTCAGGCCCTCGCCGCCACGCAGGCGAGGCTGCTTGCGGAGACTTTGGAGACGCCGAGGAATTTCGATCTCGTCTTCCAATATGTGCAGGTGTCCGAGGCGCTTGGCGACTACGAGGCGGCGATTTCGGCGCTCGAACGCGTATTGGCCTTCGCGCCGCGTCTCGCCCGCGCCAATTTCGAACTCGCGACGCTTTATTTTCGCCTCGGCTCCTATGACAACGCCGTGCATTATTTTAAGGTGGCCGGGGCGGCGCCCGATCTTCCAGTGACCTTGCGGGCGCGGCTGACGGCCTATCTGCCGGAGGCGGAAAAGCAGCTCCAGCCGATCCGGTGGAGCGGCTTTCTGCAAACCGGCATCGGGTATCAATCGAATGTCGCGGCGCTGCCCGACGCCGGATTTCTCAGCCTCTTCGCGCATGATGTGCCGCAGGGCTCGAATGTTCCGCAGCAATCCGATGGCGAGGTCTTCGGCCTCGCCAAGATCAGCAACGTTTATGACTTCGAAAATCAGCGCGGCGACCGGATCGAGACGAATTTCATTGGCTATGGGACGAGCCAGTTTTCGCTCTCGCAATTCGATCTTGGCTATGTCGAGGCCAATATCGGGCCGCGGCTTGCGCTCGATCCCGCCAATTGGCCGGGCGTGACGATCAAGCCCTATCTCGTCGGCAATCTCTCCTGGATCGGCGGCGAGTCCTATCTCAATTCCGGCGGCGCCGGCGTCACGCTCGGCTTCGATACGGCGCGGGATTGGTCCATCGCGCCGGATGTCGAATGGCGGCACATTTCCGTCAACAATCCCGGCCGCTATCAGATTACCGCCCTCGGCGATGGCGATTATATCTCCGTCTCGGCGGACGGGATTTATCGGTTTACCGAGCTTATGTCGATCGATGTGCGGCCGATCTATGCGCGCGCCAGCGCCGTCAACCCGTGGCAGAGCTTCAATCAGGGCGGCTTCCAGGTCTCCTTCCACGACGAATTCGCGCCGCCGTTTCCCTGGATGCCGTTGCAATGGAGCGTCACGCCCTATTTCAGCGCGCTGTGGGATGCGTTCGACGCGCCGGACGTCGCGGTCAATCCTTACGTTCGTCGGTGCGATTTCGCCTATTATGGCGGCGTTCTGCTCGATATGCCGATTACTGCGACTCTCGGCCTGTCCGGCATGCTGCAATATGCGCGGACAAACTCGAACTTGCCGAATTTCACCAATGATGACGTGACGGTCCTGTTTGGACCGACGGCGCGATTCTGAAGCGGAGGAGAAAAGCCTATGCCGATCAGCCGCGCGGGATCAAGGACGCCAATGCTCGCGCTTGCGCTCGCTGCTCTGGCGATGTCGCCAGGACAGGCCGCGGCTCAAGCCGTCGGCAATGTCGGTGCGGTCACGCCGCTTTCGCTCGGCACGCCGCCCGGCGAAAAGACTCGCCACATGGTGATCGGCGCGCGCGTCATCGCCAATGAGCTCATTCAGACGAGCGGTGAGGGGATGCTGAATGTCGTCTTCCTCGATCGCACGACTCTGTCCATCGGCCGCAACTCGACATTGGTCATCGACAAATATGTTTACGATCCGGCGACCGGAAAGGGCGTGATGACGGCGACGATGGCGCAGGGCGTCATGCGCTTCATCGGCGGCCAGATCAGCCATACGACGGGCGTTAAGGTGCTGACGCCGGTTGCGACCATCGGCGTGCGCGGCGGCATGATGACGGTCAGTGTCGGCCCGGACGGCGTGAATGTGATGTCGCACTACGGCCATATCGACGTCGCCAACGATGTGGGCCATCAGCTCATCCTGCGCTCCGGCTTCACCGTGCATGTGGGCAGCCGTCACGACTCCATAGCAACGCCCGGTCAGACATCCCTGCAAGCGCTTGACGCGGAATACGCGGCTCTATCGGCCGGAAAAGGCGTCGGCGGTGGCCTGGGGGATGCCGGCACGCGGTTTAGCGTCGCCGGTGCACCGCTGCCGAACGATCCGGATTCCATGCCCGGGCCTGACACGATCGGCATGGTCAATCTTGGTCAGACCTTCGTCGGCAACCGCTCGCAGCAGCAGCAGTTCAACGGCGCCAGAATCCCGCCGCCGCGCTGGAATTCATCCGGCTTGCAATAAAAGCGAACGGTGCCTCAAAGCTCGCCAGATAAATTGAGTTCCTCGCGCAGCGTTGTCTCCAGATTACTGATCTGAAAAGGCTTTTGTAGTACTGCCCGGCCGGCATGCGAGGCGGGGATTCCGGTCCGCCCGTATCCCGTGGTAAAGATGAAAGGACAGCCGCGCTCGGCGAGAAAATCGGCGATCGGATCGATCTTCTCGTTGCCGAGGTTGACGTCGAGCAAGGCGACATCGACATCGCTCTGGGCGAGATATTCGAGCGCCGGTGCGACGTGGGCGAAAGAGGCAGCAATCGTGAAGCCGAGCTCTTCCAGCATATCGGTGAGCATCATCGCGATGAGCGGCTCGTCTTCCACCACGAGAATGCGCGCCGGGTGCGCGCCTTCACGAGGGTCATCGGCTCGTTCACTTGCCACGCCACCCGCCGCTTCAGAATGTCCACTGGCCGATGCTTAGGGACTCTGATGCGAGGCGTCAAATGCGGCGGCGGGTTGTGGTGTTTCCCCCAGCACGGCCCGGTAGAGTGCGACCAGCGCATCGAGATGGCGTTCGAGCGTGAGCGGCTTCGTCCAATAGAGATCATAGGCAGCGCGCGACATCTGCCGCGCGGTGTCGTCGTCCGAGAGCCGTTGCAGTGCACCGGCGAGCGAATCCGGGTCGGCGGATTTGAACCAGAGACCGTTGACGCCATCCTGCACGGCTTCGCGCCCGGCGCAGACGTCGCTGACGATGACCGGCGTGCCAAGACCAAGCGATTCGAGCACGGTCAGCGGCTGGCCCTCATACCAGACCGAAGGAAAGACGAGCGCCCGCGCGGCGCGCATCAATTGCTTGACCTCGGCAGGAGATTTCCAGCCGAGAATCCTCGCCTTTGGATAGAGGGCTTTCAATTCATCGGCCGCCGGTCCGTCGCCGACGAAGATCGCCTGTCGGCCGGCGCGCCGCGCGGCCTCGGCGAATATTTTTGCGCCTTTTTCCGCCGAGAGGCGTCCGACGAAAACGAAATCTCGAAGCGGCGCCTCCGGCTTCTGGCCCATCGGCGCGACATCGATCGGATTGGCAATATCGTGATAGCGCACGCCGGCTGGCAGATAGGGTTGCAAAATCTCGCGTTGCAGGCGGCTGATGGTGATGACGTCGCTGAGACTGTCCAGCATCCCGGTTTTGAGCAATTCATGGCGGCCGACGCGCATCAGCTTGCGCGCGTAGTTGCGCGAGTCGCAATTATGCGTGACGCAGGCCAGCGACATGGGCCGGCGCAGGCAGGGCCGCGCGACCGGATAATCGTAGAAGCCGCCATTGGGGCAGGCGAGATAATATTCGTGCATCGTGAAGACGCGCGGCACTTTCGTGCGTTTCAAAACCGGGCCGATGGAGGGCGAAAGCGCCTTGGCCCAGGCATGAACGTGTACAATCGTCTGGCGCGGATCGCAGGCATCGAGCACTTCGGCAAGTTTTCGTGCCGCCGCAACATTCCACAACCATTGGACGCCGAAGCGTGTGAGCGACCCGGCCGATGTCACGTCGGGCTGGTCGAGCACCACGGTCTTGACATGGGCCGCCGCGAGGCCGGGATCGACCGGACCGACAGCGGCGAAATAGACGACGTCATGGCCGAGCAGCGCCAGGCCTTTTGCGCTCTCGATCGAGACTTTCGCTTGCCCGCCGTTAACATGGGCATGGTCGGCAACAATGACGATTTTCAACAGCCTGGTTCCAAAACTGCCGTAGGGCGGTTTCTGTCTAACCGAAAAGCTTTGCCAATCAATAACCTTGAGCCTTGCGATCCGGCGCGCATCTTAGCGCATAGAGCGCGAGAAGCCGCCGGGCATGCGCCGCCGGCGTCGGCGGGTCGGCCCAGTAGGTCTGGTAAGCTGCGCGGCCCATGTCCTGCGCCAGATTATCGTCCTTGAGACGTATAAAGGCTTCGGCAAGGGCCTCCGTCGCGGGCGCGACCACGAAACCGGTTTGCGCCGTCACGCGCTCGGCCGCGCCGCAACGATCCGACGCGATGGTTGCGAGGCCGAAAGCCTGCGCCTCGTAGACGGTCATGGGGCCGGTTTCCATCCAAAGGGAAGGCGCGACGACGGCCCGCACGCGCGTGCGCAGCAGCGTCTCAACCGCCGCCGGAGCGAGCCAGCCGGTGATCTCCGCGTGCGGGCATGCGGCTTTGATATCTGCCGCCGCCGGGCCATCGCCGACAAACAGGATGGGCGCGCTGGCAGCCGCAGCGGCGCGCGCGGCGACAAGGGCGCCTTTCTCCGGCGTCAACCGGCCGATGAAAGCAAAGCTTCGTCCGCTCATTGCCGCATCGATCGGTGGTGCCTTGGCGATGGAGATCGGATTGTCGATGCGATCGTGATGCCAATTTTCCGGCAATAAGGGAGTGAGCGTATCGCGGCCGCGATCGGAGACATGAATCATATTGACGTCGTTTGTGCCGAAGCTTTGCCGCGTCGCCGCCGTGCGCAGTACACGTACCGCCTTATGCAGATAGCTTTTCGGATCGCAATTGGCGCTGATGCAGGCCAGCGACATCGGCTGCAATTCGCAGGGCGCAGTGCGATCGAAGCGAAACAGGACGCCGTTCGGGCAGGCGAGGAAGTAATCGTGCGCCGTGATGAAGAGCGGCAGCTTCGCCTGCATCAAGACCGGAAAAATCGCCGGCGAGAATGCCCGTGTCCATTGATGCAGATGGATCACCGTTTCTGGCGCGCCTGCGAAGGGCGCCAAAACCGCGCACAGCTTCCGTGCCGCGGCGGTGTTCCAGATTCCCGCGGCGGCGCCGCGTGCCGCGCCAAGCGTCCAGACGTCGGGCTGATGCAGGCAGATGGTCTCGATCGCCGGGTGTGTGAGTTGGGAATCGACGGCTTCCGTTGCGTGAATATAGGTCACACGCGCTCCGGTCTCGGCAAGCGCGCGCGCCGATTCCACTGCGACGCGCTGGGCGCCGCCTGTCAGTTCCGCGAAATCTGCGACGATGATCGCGTGCATAAAGGACGCCGTTCTCTCAATCTCGCCTCCGCCAGGCGCCGCCGAAAAGTCCGGCAGCGGCTATCAGCCAGCCGAGGATAGTCAGCGAGCCGCCGATTGGCGCGATCATAACAAGCGGACTCTGCGGAAAGATGGCATGGCTCGTCAGTTCGCCGCTGAAGAGCAGCGTGCCGAGAAGGAGGGCGGCGATGCCGAAATAGAGCAGGCGGCTGGCAGGTATAGCCGTTTGCGCAAAGGCGCTGAGCGCGACGATTCCGACCGCGTTGGCGAGCAGGAATTCGGACGATGTTTTCAGCAGCGGGCTGGGGAGAGCGTGGGCGGCGGCCGCGGCCTCCGCGACGCCCGCGGCGGCGAGAAGCGCGGCGAAGCCGGCAAAAATCTGTGGGGCTTTGGTCATGTCCTCATTCGTCTTGGATGCGCGATGCGAAGCCTCACGGCTGGATGATACATATAACCGAGGCCGCGAACCGAGGTCGATCCGAATTGCCGGAGCCGCATCGTCGTCAGCCGTAGCCTTCCCGGGCCGCTGCCGCCATTGGCGCCGTGTCGGCGGGTGGAGCGGCGGCTTTCGTGCTCCGGAAGCGCCAGCGCTGGCGCGCGGCCTCCAATCCCCAGATCATGCCGCAGAAGAGATAAAGCTGCCGCCAATGATCGACATCGATCTGGAAGGCCTGCAGGAAAAGCGCGAAGAGGCCGGGAAAGACGCCCTGAGCAACCCGCCGGAACGGCGAGGTGACGAACATCAGGCGAAAACCGACGAAACAGGTCATCAGAACGATCAGAATCCAGGCCATTCCGCCAAGCCATCCGTCGTTGGCGAAGCCGCCGATGTAGCTATTGTGCGGCTCAAATTCGAAGATGACGCGAAAACGCAGGGGCCCGAAGCCCCAGGGCCGCTCGAGAAGCATCGGAATCGAATGAAGCTGATTGCCAAAGCGGCCGGTCGAACCCTCGTCGTATTTGTGCGCCGCGGCGCGTTCTAAGAAGAATTCGCGAATGTTATCTTGCGACAAGATCACGATCAGAAACAGAATCGCGGCGCCGAGGCCGAACAGCGTCATGATGACGATCCGACGCCGCTTGGCTGCACTATCCGCTGTCACGAAGGAACTGAAGATCAAAAGCAGCAAGGCAATGATGGCCGTTCCCCACGAGCCGCGCGAATAGGACAGCAGAACGCCAAGGATCAGCATGCCCGCTGCGGCGAAGGAGATGAGCCGCGAGACGCCGGTGCCGATCAGAAGATCCTGGAACGTGAACACGATCGCGGGAATGAGATAGGAGCCGAAGACGTTCGGGTCCTTGAATGTACCGGCCGCGCGGCCCCCTTCGAAGACGAACATTTCGGGCTTCGGGATCAGGTGGAAATAGGCGAGAACGCCGACCGAAGCGGAGACGAAGGCGCCAAATGTATAAGCCTTCATGCAAAGCTCGGCGCGGTGAATTGTCCGTTCGCCGAAATAGAGCGTGAAGCAGAAGACCGAAAGGACAAGATAAAGGCTCTGCAACTGGTAGATGCGGGATTCGGAGCTATCCCAATACGGCATCAGGGCGATGAAGCCGCAGGCCAGAAAAATCGTCCAGAGAATCAGGATCAATGCCTGGACGCGATGAATCTTGAAGCCGCCCACGAACCACATCGGGATCGCCACAAGCGCGACGAAGTCGTAGGGCGAAGGCTCGATGACGGACATGAGCCCGGCGAAGACCCAAACGGCGAACACGATATCGAGCAGAGTCTGATAGGAGATCTGCCGGTTGCGGCCGCCGTGCCGGGCAAGGGGAATCGATGTCATCGTCATGAGCTTAACCCGCCTCCGGCGTGATTTTAAGCTTCTGCCGCAGCAATAGACGCGGGCCGGCCTGACAGTCCTTCATGGTAATGGCGATGAAATAGAGGAAAGCATCGTCCTCGCCTGCATTATCGAAATTCCGCCCGGTGGAATCCTCGGCCAGGATGGACGGATAGGAAACGGCGACATTCGTCGCGCAGGAATCAGACGAGAGGTTCGGGCCGGCGCGCAGAAGCTTGGGCAGGCTCCAATGCAGCGGATCATGACCCGTCGCATAATAGATGCCGTCGACCGGGAAGAGCGTGTCGTTATGTTGCGCATCGAAGACGGCGAGCCAATCGCCGCTCCGACGCAGACGCACCACCGCCCCGACAGGAAAGGTGAAAGGGCCGATCTGCGCGCAAGCCTTCACGCCAGGGTCAGGCTGCCGGTAAGGGTCGGTATAGCGGATGCTATAGGCACGTCCATCGTAGGCGCGCCAGGAGGCCGAATCGAGCGGCGTAGACGAACGAAAAAGGCAGGCGCCGTAAGGTTGCCCGTCCCATCCGGTCGTGGCGGCGAAGAAATATTCATAGTGCCCGTCTGAAAATATATTCGACGGATTGAAGAAGCCGCGATGGCGTCCTTGTCCCGCGTCCTGCGTGAAAGGCGCTGCGGCGACGACCAGCGGCGCCGCCTTGATGAAATTCTGGCCCCCGTCGGCGGAGCGATAGGCGACGACTGTATTGTACCAGCAGCCGAGCGAGTCCTTGACGCTGCATCGGCCGAAATTATCGGCATGATATTCGTGGTGGACCAGCGCGGCGACATCCTTGCCGTTTGGCGTCCATGTCGCGGTAATGAAATTGCGATCGTTGTAATGGGCCGGGTTTGGATCGTTGCCGCTGTCCAGCACGATATGGCAATCGAGCTTGAGATGCGACAAGTCGGGGCCGCGCAAGGTGCGATTGATCGAATGCAGGCCGAAAAAGACGATCTTGCCGGAGCTGTCGCGAAAAGCGCGGGCATTGACGTCGGGCATCACGTCCGGCGGATCGCAATCCTCACGCATCATGTCGAAGACGACTTGCGGATTTCCGGCGAGAGAAACATTGAGCTGTGGGAGGCTTGCCGCATCGGCCGCAGGCGTCGCGAGAGCGAGCGCAAAGGCCGCGCAAGCGGCGTGGCGGCTCGTGCGCTCAATAGACATTTCTGTTCTTGAAAAGCGCCCAGGGCGTCGCGAGCAGGATATAGATGTCGAGTACGATCGACCAGTTCTCGATATAATAAAGGTCGCACTCGACGCGGCCCTGGATTTTCTCCGGCGTATCCGTCTCGCCGCGCCAGCCGTGGATTTGCGCCCAACCGGTGATGCCCGGGCTCACCCGGTGGCGCGCGAAATAGCCATCGACGACTTCATCATATTGCCGCTCCGCCGCCTTGGCGTGCAGAGCGTGCGGCCGTGGCCCGACGAGCGAAAGGTTGCCCTTGAAGACGACGTTGAACAGCTGCGGCAATTCATCAAGAGACGTCTTGCGGATGAAACGGCCGACCCGGGTGACGCGGGGATCGTCTTTGGTGACAAGCTTCGTGGCGCCGAAGTCCAGCAGATCGGTCCGCATCGAGCGGAATTTGAAGACCTCGACGATCTCGTTGTTGAAGCCGTAACGCTTCTGGCGGAAGAGCACAGGTCCTTTCGAGTCGAGCTTCACTGCCAAGGCGACGAGCGCCATCACCGGTGCCAGCAAAACAAGACAAAGGCTGCCCACGATCTTGTCGAAGGCATATTTGAGGACGACGTCCCATCCGGCGATCGGCTTGTCGAAAATATCGATCAGCGGGACGCTGCCGATGTAGGAATAGGAGTGCGGCCGGAAATGCAGCTTGTTCATATGCGCCGCGAGGCGGATGTCGATCGGCAGCACCCACAGCTTGCGCAGCATTTGCAGAATGCGCGCCTCGGCGGTAATCGGCAGCGTGAAGATGATCAGATCGATACGTGTGCGGCGGCTGAAGGCGATGAGATCGTCCACCGTCCCGAGCTTGGGAAAGCCTGCGACGACGGCGGGGGAGCGCGCGTCCGTCCGGTCGTCGAAAATGCCGAGGATTTGAAGATCGGCTAACGGTTGCGCCGCCAATTGGTTGAGCAGGATGTCCGCCGCGCCGCCGCCGCCGACGAGAATGGTGCGCCGGGCCAGGCGCCCGGAGCTGATCAGCCGGTCGACGATCAGCGCCAGCAGGGCGCGCTCGCCGGTGAGAATCGCGAGGCTGCCGAGATACCAGGCGAGCATGAAAACCCGCGAATAGACCGCATCGAGCTTGAGAAAGAAGATGAACACCAGCGCGCTGCCGTAGACGATGGTCACGGCGCCGGCGATTTGCAGGCCGTCGGCCGGAAATTTCCGGAAGGCGCTGATCTTGTAAAGTTCCGAACTCTGAATCGCGAGGACGGACAGGGCGCCGATGAGCGGCATGACGATCAGATATTGCGATCCATAGCCTTCGCTGTGCGCGAGATAGACGAAGTGAACCGCGAAGCCGACGGCGGTGATCAGCAGAAATTCCGCGAAGCGCACGAGACCTTCGAGAACGACGCGCGAGATCGCCGGCACATTGGCGCCGCTCTGCATTGCGCGCGCGGCGCTGGCAAGCTTCTCCGCCGTTACCTCGGCGTCAGGCCGTGGCGCGCTCGTCGCATCATCGGGAGCAACCTGTTGCAGATCGGAGAGCGAGATCTTTTTCATCCTGGCTGCAACTCACGAAGAAGGAACGACGGACGAATTGGCGGGGCTGCGGCGGCTACGACGCGCCGCAAGGGCCTCGGCATAGCCAGCGATAACGGCGTCGGCCATATCGCTGATCTTAAATTTCGTCTTGACGAAATCGGCGAGCGCACGGCTTTCGGCGCGCACCTGATCCGCCGGCCGCGTCAGCGTCTTCTTCAACGTCGCGGCGAGCAATTGCGGATCGTCGGGAACGATGAGGCGGTCGCGGTAAGGTCCGAAGATTTCATTGATGCCGCCGACATCCGTCGCGACGAGCGGGACTTCCGCGGCGGCAGCCTCCAGCACGATATAGGGCAATGATTCGGCCCGGCTCGGGACGACGAGAACGCGGCCGAGGCGGAAAGCCTCGTGAGCCGGCATGACGCCTGCGAAAGTAACCTGTTCCCCGATGCCGCGCTGTACCGCATGCTCGATAAGCTTGGCGTCGTCCGGCCCGCTGCCCACCAGGACGAGCCGCGGCTTTATCGGCCCTTGTGAGATCAGCGCGATCGCGTCGATGAGCGTGTCGATGCCCTTGGCGGCGCGCAATTCGCCGACATAGAGAAAGTCCGCCGCATCGGCATTCGGCGCGACGGGCACAAATTCGTTCGGGCTCAAGCCGTTATAGACGATCCGCGTGAGTTTCGTTGTCGGCCCGACGCGGCGGCGGAACTGCTGCGCGATATAGCCGCTCTCGAACAAATAGACGTCGGTACCGGCGACCAGCAGCCGTTCGATCGCCATATAGGTGCGCTCGATCAGCGGCCCGGAGCGATAATTGAAACTGCCGCCATGCGGCGTATAGGCACGAACCGGCTTGTCAGCGCGCGAAAGAACGGCGGGGAGCCGCGCATAGGCGCCGCCCTTGGAGCCGTGGCCATGAACGACATCGACATTGAGGGCGTTGGCGTGCGCGGCGACCCGCAACGCCGCGGGAATGTCGAGGATATGCGCCGGCCGCTGCATCGGGATACGCAGAAGGCCGAGTTCGAGGGACGGCGTGAGAGCGTCGAGCGTCTCATCGGCACGGCGACCGCCGGTTCGGGAATCGGTCACAAGACCGACCGCGTGCCCTCGCTCGATCTGCTCGCGCGTCAGGTCGACGACGTGACGGAACAGGCCGCCCAAAGGCGCGCGCAAGACATGCAAGATTCGCAATTTTCGACTCGCGGACGCGGGCTGTGTCATGAGGGTTTGTCCCTCTTTAGAAATAGCGTTCACGCACGACAATCGTGTCGCCGGGCTTGACCTGCTGAAGGATGGGGACCGCACCCGTGTAGGGGTGCCCGTCGATGGTTCGCGTGAGATCGACGGAGTCCTTGTAGGCTCTCGGCGTAAAGCCGCCAGCGATCGCAACCGCGGTCTGTGCCGTCATGCCGTTGACATAAGGATATTGGCCCGGCGTCGTCACCTCGCCCAGAATGAAGAAGGGCCGGAAAGCTTCGACCTCGATCGAAACACGCGGGTCGCGAATGTAGCCCGCGCGCAGCCGTGCTTCAATTTTTCGCGCAAGTGACGCGGTCGTATCGCCTTCCGCGACGACCGACCCGATCAGGGGCATCGAGATATGTCCGCTTCCGTCGACGGCATAGGAATTGCTCAAACTATCTTGCCCAAACACGATGATGCGCAGGCGGTCGCCGCTTGCCAGCGTATAGGGGGCATCCGGATTGGTGTCGAAATAGGCCGAATAAGACGTCGTCGCGCAGGCGCCAAGCGCGAGCGAGAGAATGATCAAGCCTGCCGAAACCAAACCGCGCAACATGTCGACTGCCACCAGATGAAGATTTCGATGAGAAGCTCAGGTCCGCAGCCGTTTATAGGTTGTCATGGTTAACAAAGCTTAACTCTCGGCAGCGATGGCGGCGCCGAAATTAACCTCGTTTCAACCATAAAGCGGCTTGATAGCGAGAGGGCGGAAGGCTTTGCGACGGCGAAGCGTGCGCCACGAGTGTGACCCTTGGAGCAGCGGATGGGCAGGACGTTCAAGCCGGACATGACGATCGACGAGTCGGCGAACGATGTGGACGTCAAGGCGCTCGGGTCGGCGATCTATGCCAAGCGAAACTGGGTCATCATTCCCACGCTGCTGGCTTTTCTGCTCGCCGCTCTCTACGTCACGGTGGCGCGGCCGCGCTATACCGCCGATACGCAGATCCTGCTGGAGAATCAGGAAAGCTACCTGACGCGCGCGCAGCGCAACGAGCAGGGGATCGAGATGCCGCCCACCATCGACGACAATTGGGTCGGCAGCCAGGTGGCGCTCATCACGTCCCGCGACGTTGCGCGCGAGGTCATCGAAAAGCTCGGCCTTGTCGGCAATCCCGAACTCGATCCGCTGGCGAAAGGGCTTGGCGCGCTGCAGCGGACGCTTGTGCTCTTCGGCCTTGCGCACAATCCGATGCGTGTTGCGCCGGAGGAGCGCGCAATCGATACGTTCGAAGAGAGACTCACCGTCTACTCGCCGCCCAAAACGCAAATCGTGATGATCGACTTCTGGGCGCACGATCCAGCTCTCGCAGCGAAAGTCGCGAACGAAGTCGCCGCCGTTTATCTCGAGCACCAGGCGGGTGCCAAACGCTATATTGCCAAGAGCGCCGGCGATGCGCTCGCCGCCCAGATCACCGATCTCAAGACCAAAGTGCTGAGCGCCGCCGATGAGGTCGAGCGCTACCGCGCCGAGTCGGGGCTGCTCGCGGGCAGCAACAATATGACGATCACCGGACAGCAGCTTGCCGATCTCAACACCGATCTGTCCCATGCGCGAACCGAGGCGGCGGATAGCCAGGCCAAAGCGACCTTGATCCGTCAATTGTTGCGGCAAGGCCGGGTTTCCGAAGTCCCGGATGTCGCCAACAATGATTTGATCCGCCGGATTGCCGAACAGCGGGTGACGGCCAACGCCCAGCTTGCGCTCGAATCCGGCACGCTGCTGCCGGGCCATCCGCGTATCCGCGAATTGCGTTCGGAGATCATCAATCTCGACGCGCAATTGCGGCTCGCCGCCGACAATATCGCGATCGCCGAGGAGAACAATTCCAAGATCGCCGCCTCAAGAATCGCCAATATCGAGACGGCCCTCGATCAGCAGAAGCAGGCGGTGACAACGGCCAACGCCGACGAAGTGCATTTGCGGGAACTTGAGCGAATCGCTCAGGCCTATCGCGATCAGCTCGACAGCGTCACCTCGAAATATCAGGAGGCGATTGCCCGCCAGTCCGCCGCGACGCCGGCGGATGCGCGTGTGATCGCTGTGGCGGTTGCGCCCGATCAACCCTCGTTCCCGAAGAAGCCGCTGGTTCTCGGCTTTGCCACGCTCGGCGCCTTTGTCTTTTCCCTCGGCGCTCTTGCCGGCCGCGAGATCTTGCTGGAGGCCCCGGCGCAGGTTCCCGAGCACGACTCTGTGCCAGTGCAGGTCGTGGCCGGAGGCCGTCGGCCCGCGCCGCTCTCAACCGTCGAGCGGCTTAGGCGTTTCGCCCGGGCGCGCAGCAGCGAGACGGAGGGGGATGCGGAAACAATCTCCGAAGCCGAGGGCGAGGAAGAGGCGGGCGAGAAGTTCGCCGCCAAATCCAGCGCCCCGCAGGGCGTCAACATCGTCGCGACGCGGCTCGACAAGAGCGAGGAGGCGAGCGATGCGTTGATTGGATTCGCCCGCACGCTGGCGCGCGAGGGGCGCCCCGTCATCATCGATCTCGATTCCCGAGACAGCCAGTTCGCCAAGCTCGCCGGGCCGCAAGAGACCGACGAAAAGATGAAGGGGCTCACCGATCTTCTCGATGGCGATGCGAGCTTCGCCGACGTGATTCATCGCGACGCGGGGTCGCGCCTGCATTTCGTGCCCTTCGGCTCGAAAGAGGAATTCAACCCCGACGATCTCGACATGATCCTCGATGCGCTGTCGCGGACCTATGATTTCGTCGTGCTCGCGGCACCGCCGTTCCGCGGCAACCCGATGACCAAGGCGCTCGCGCCCTTCGCCGATTTCGTCGTGCTCGCGACGCCCGAGGGCGGCGATGCGGCCGACACGCGCGCCGCGCGCGCGGAACTCAGCGCCGCCGGCGCGGCTGAAGTGCTGCTTGTGGGCGGCACGAAGGAAGCAGCCTGATCGGGACTCTTGAGCCTGTTCGCACAACGCGAATCCGCCTTGACAGGAATAAAAGGTTCCGGTTTACTTTCTCATTAAGAAAATAAAGTTCCCGCATATAAAACAACATGGGAACGTATAAATCCAAAGGAGAGGGAAATGCCGATCATGCTTAGCCGGGTTACGCGATTGTAGCGCCAAGCGCGCCGCTCTCACTGGATCGCTTGATTGCCCGATGGGATTCGCCACGCGATCACCATTGAGACTCGACCCGAGCGATCCTTTCCACATCGGAATTTCAGCCACGCAAGCCTCTCAAGACAGGCTTGGCGATGACGTGCGCGGATA
Organism: Methylovirgula ligni; assembly: GCF_004135935.1. Lineage (NCBI taxonomy): Bacteria > Pseudomonadati > Pseudomonadota > Alphaproteobacteria > Hyphomicrobiales > Beijerinckiaceae > Methylovirgula > Methylovirgula ligni. The sequence goes on from NZ_CP025086.1 coordinate 2,448,275, forward strand.
AGAACCGCGGCGATCGGGCAAATTCGTCATGGGAGGAAGATGAAAATGTCTTTTGAGGCAGCATCAAATCATACGCAGACGGCGGCAGCCGATAATCAGCGGTTGCTGGGCCGGATCGAGTCGACATTCTCGCGCGATCGCATAACTGCGATCGGCTTCGTGCTTGCGCTTTGGTTCGTGATTTTCTTCGTTCTGCTCGGCGTCCATTCCTACATCGACAACAGAGCCGCCGAACTCGTTTGCTGGGTCGCTGCTTTCTTGCTGGTGCTGTTCAACAGCACGTCCATCACAGCGATGATCCGACACTATTCACGCGACAAGTATCACATCTATTCGGTCGACATCCGTCATCAGGATGCGGGTCGCTAGCAAATTCTTGGAGGGTGGATCATGGCGAAGAAATACATTCCGCCGAAGCAGGGCGTTGCAAGCCAATTGTTCGACGTCGCGTCCTTGCTCGCGCTCGTGTTCGGTGCGCTCTTCCTGCCGATCTGGCTGAAGATCGCGGTTCCGTCGCGCGTTGAGGAGCTGCCGCCGGGCGTGAGTTATCAATTGCAGACGGATGGCTCGAAGAAGTGGAGCGGGCTGACCTGGGAGAAGCTCCGGCAGAATCCGACGATGCAACAGCAATGGGAGAAGCTGGGCTACTCGAAGGAGCAGGCGGCAGACATCATCACCCAGCCGTTCAAATACGATATCGACGTCCTCGGCGTCGGGATCACCGCGATCGTCGTCATTGGCTATTTCGTTTTCATGCTCGTGATGTCGGAAAAAGAATATCGCGAAGTCATCGCCGAAAAGTTCGACTGAACACGACATAAGAAAGAACTGGTGGGAGGACAGAATGCTGGACGCGATAGTATGGGCCGCATGGATAGTGTCCGCAGCGGTGTTCGCATGGATGCTTTGGGATTTCGCGAAGATCAATCTGAAATATGGCGAAGACACGCTCATCAGTTCGCGTGAGGGCGTGGACGATCTGTTCGGCGACAGCAATACGACTAACGCCGCCTCGGGGAGCTGAGCCATGACCCTACAGATGCAAGCACCGCAACCCAAACAGCTTCAACTTTTAAAAGTGCTGGGGCCCGCGCACATTTGGGCGCTTGGCGTCGGCATCGTTCTTGTCGGCGAGTTCATGGGGTGGAACTATGCCGTCGGCAAGGGCGGCGCAATCGGCGCCTTGATCGCCTGCTGGGTCATCGGCCTGCTTTATACCTGCGTCGCGATGATCGATTCGGAAATAACCTCGACGGTCGCTGCGGCGGGCGGCCAATACACCCAAGCCAAACATATGATTGGCCCGCTGATGGCCTTCAATGTGGGGCTTTATCTCGTTCTTGCCTACACGATGCTGGAGGCGGGCGACGTTCAGGTCGCCGGGCAGTTGATCCAGATCGGCGCCGGAAATCTCGGCTACAATATTCCCTGGCAACCTTTCACCGTCCTCTCGCTCGTCCTTCTCGCCTACATGAACTATCGTGGCGTTCTGGCGACGCTGACAGTGAACCTCGTGATAACCGCGGCCGCCTTTGCGTCGATCATCATCCTGGTGATCGGGACGCAGCCGTGGCACCCGGGCGCCGTTCTGCTTCATAAGGAATTGCTGACGGGCCTGCCATATGGGTGGATCGGCGTTCTTGCCTCGCTTCATTTCGGCATCTGGTATTACCTCGGAATCGAGGGAACCTGCCAAGCCGCCGAGGAGGTCAGATCTCCCGGCCGCGCGTTGCCGATGGGGACGATGCTGGGCATTATCACATTGCTCATCGCCGCCGCGCTCACCTGGTATGTCTGTTGCGGTCTGCTGCCCTGGGAATATTTGGGTTGGGATAACGAACTCGCGCCGCTCTACGACGCTGCGCATGTGACCGGCAGCCCGACGCTCACTGTCATACTTTTCGTCGGTACACTGTTCTCGGCGATCGCCTCCGCGAACGGCTGCATCAACGACGCAGCCAGAGCGTGGTTTTCGATGGGACGCGACCGCTATTTGCCGATCTGGTTCGGCGCGGTCCATCCGGGCTACCGCACGCCATTCCGATCGATCATCTTTCTTATGCCGGTGGCGATCATCTTTGCGCTCTTTATTCCGCTGGCGCAGGTCATCACCTTCTCGATTCTGTCGGGATTGCTGAACTATACGTTCATGCCCATCAACATGGTGAAGTTCCGCCGTATGTGGCCTTTGGGTTCCATCCAGCGTGGGTTCGAACATCCGTTCCACCCGTTTCCGTCCATCGTCCTTTTCACGCTGTGCAGCATTACGTTCTTTGCGGTCTACCTGGGATATGGGCGGCAATTGCTGGCGATGATGGCGTTTTACATCGCGGCATCCTGCTGGTTCGCGTTCTATCGCTATCGTTATGTCAAGCGCGGCGATCAGTTCACGATGCCTTGGCCGAGGCCAGCCGGCTACTGAAATTGGGGGGACGATGGCATAAGGGCGGACCTCCCCACCTGGCGCTGGGCACGGTATCCGTGACCAGCGCTTTTTTCGGAGAGCCATCTTGCGTTACGATGTTTTGATAGTCGTCAGCCTTGCGCTGATTTGTATTGTTGCCGTCTACCGCCGCGATAAAGCTCGGCTGCGGAAAAGCCGCGCCGCGTTCTTCGATGCGTGTCTTGGCCTGTTTGAAAAGCCGAGCGTGCACGAAAACGGGGCGCATTTCCCGGTTCTGAGCGGGGGCTACGAGGGCTTCGACATAAAAATCGAGCCCATCATCGACGATATGTCGGTCCGCAAACTGCCTTCGCTTTGGCTCAAGCTGTGGTTGAGTGCGCCGGTTCCCTATTCGGGCGCTCTCGCCGTCCTGATGAGGCCCCGCGGAACGGAGTTCTACTCCCCGGCATTCGATCTCGTGTCCGACGTCGAAGCGCCGGCGGGATGGCCGAAGGATGTCCTCATCCGTTGCAGCGATCCGGAAGACGCGCCGCCGCTATCGCTCCTCGATCGCTTTCACGAGCTGCTGCATGACCCGAAATGCAAAGAGCTTTTGATAGGGCCGGGAGGCGTGCGGCTCATCTACCAAGCGGCGCAGGCCGAGCGGGCGGAATATTCCGTGCTGCGCCATGCCAAATTCGGCGCCTCCACACTCGACGCGGACGGCGCACGTCAGCTTGTCGATGAATTGTGCGCCATTTATCGATCCTTGGCGCGAACGCCTCATTCCATTCCCGCGCTGGTCAAAGGATGACATGAGCCAAACGTCGCCACGGCCGCCGCCGCATCCCTATTGGATTTTGCTTGCGGCCATTCTGCTGCCCGGCGCCGGACAGGTTCTGTCGGGGGTGCCGCAGCGGGGCTTGGTCATGCAGCTTTTCATGATCGCGCTCGGCTGGATCACCTGGCATCTGACGACGCCGCAGCAGAGCTTCATCGGCAGGCTTGCGGGCGGCCTGTTTATTTACGCGGTTTCAGTGATCGATGCCTATCGCATCGCGCGCCTGCGCTGGGTGACTTATCACAGCGCGCACTGATGGCGCGCAGACCAACGCCCCACGCACCGCGCACGCTCAAGATTGCGACGCGAGCTTTGCCGGCGGCACCACATTGGCGATGATTTCGCCAAACGGCCCCGCGTTGCGGACGGCCGCGCGTTCGGTGCCGGTCGTCCCGCGCAGGGGCAGCAAGGGAAACACCTGCTCGGCGAAACGATAACATTCCTCAAGGTGCGGATAGCCTGAGAGAATGAAGCGATCGACACCAACCGCCATATATTCCTTGAGCCGCTCCGCGACCGTCCGGGGATCGCCGACGAGCGCCGTGCCGGCACCGCCGCGTACCAGGCCGACACCGGCCCAGAGATTGGGGCTGATCTCGAGATTGTCGCGCTTGCCGCCATGCAGTTGCGCCATGCGCTGCTGCCCGACCGAGTCGAAGCGCGCGAAGATTTTTTGCGCCGAGGCGATGGTGTCGTCGTCGACCTTCTCGATCAATTTGTCCGCCGCCGCCCAGGCCTCGGATTCGGTGTCACGGACGATGACGTGGAGGCGCACGCCGTAAGAAAATACACGCCCTCTGGTTGCCGCTATGGCACGCACCTCGGCCAGCTTCTTGGCAACCTCGGCGGGCGGCTCGCCCCAGGTCAGATAGGTATCCACATGCTCGGCGGCGATGCGATGCCCGGCGTCCGACGAACCGCCGAAATAGAGCGGCGGATAGGGGTGCTGCACCGGCGGGTAGAGGAGCTTGCCCCCTTCGATCGTGAGATATTTACCCGTGAAATCGACGGTCTCGCCGGCCATCAGCCGCCGCCAGATATGCAGGAATTCGTCGGTCAATTCGTAGCGCTCGTCATGACCGAGAAAGAGACCATCGCCATGCAGTTCCACCGGGTCGCCGCCAGAAACGACATTGACCAGCAGACGGCCGTTGGAAATCCGGTCGAGCGTCGCGGCCATGCGTGCGGCCGCGGCCGGCGCGATCAGTCCCGGCCGGACGGCAACGAGGAAGCGGAGCCGTTGAGTTTGCGGCACCAGCGCGGACGCAGCAATCCACGAATCTTCGCAGGACCGGCCGGTCGGCAGCAGGACGCCAAAATAACCATTGTCGTCCGCGGCCTGTGCGATTTGCCTCATGTAGGAAAGAGAGACCCCACGTGCGCCTTCCTGCGTGCCGAGATAGCGTCCGTCGCCGTGCGTTGGGACAAACCAAAGGATATCGGCAGCTTCTGCGGGGGGAGGCGGTTGCAGCGTGGTCTCGGTCATTCGTATCATCCTGCTGAGTGACTGGAGCGGAACTCATCATGGCCCCGGCTTGTCAGTCAATATAAATTATAGACTATATCTCGTCGGTGGTAAGAGCCTTGCGCAGGATCAAGGGCAGCGGCGATGAGCGATTTTTTTGACATTGCGATTATCGGCGGCGGCTATACCGGCGCTGTTCTCGCCCTGCATCTCGTCCGTAATGCGCCACCCGGCACACAGATCGCCATCGTCGAGCCGCGCGCGGAGCTTGGCTCCGGTCTCGCTTACGACACCCTTGCCGATGAGCACCACATCAATGTGCCGGCGGAGAGGATGGGCGTCGGCGTCGAGGCGCCGGACCGCTTCGATGTCTGGCTGAAAAAGCATCACCCGGAATTGATCGGGGACGGCGACCCGGAGCACACGTATGTCTCGCGGCGCTGGTTTGGCGTTTTCGTCCGCGACAGGCTCGCGGAGGCGCTGCGCAATTCGCATGTCGGTTTACGCCATATCGAAGCGCGGGCCGTGTCGGCGCGCGCGATCGCCGGCGGCACCGAAATCCAATTGTCCGGAGGCGAGACGCCGCTGCGCGCGCGGCATGTCGTGATTGCCGTCAGCCACGGCCTGCCGGCTCTGCCGCATAGCATTCCGCCGACGCTGGCCGGGAAGCGCGGCCTTCTGGAAAACCCTTGGAACATCGACCGTCTGGCGGAGATTCCGTCCGAGGGCACGGTGCTCATCATCGGCACGGGTTTGACCATGGCCGATATTATCGCCTCGCTTGTCGCGCGCGGCCATCGCGGCCGTATCCTTGCGTTTTCGCGCCACGGCCTGCAAGCGCGCAAGGCAGGGCCCGGGAATGTGCCGCCCGGGCTCGACCTTGCGGCGTGGCCGGCGGCCTCGCTCGCGCGATATGTGAAGCTGATCCGCGCCGAAATCGCCCAGGCCGAGGCACAGGGCCTTCCCTGGCGCGGCGTCTTCACGGCCTTGCGCGTCCAGAGCGAACATCTCTGGTCGCGTCTTACGCCTGCCGACCAGCGGCGCTTCCTGCGCCATCTCAAGGCGTTCTATGATGTACATCGCTATCGGATGCCGCCGGAAACTTATGAACTCATCGAAGCGGCCGAGGCGCGCGGGCAGGTCGAGATTTTCGCCGCGCATCTCGTCCGGGCCGAAGCGACGGCCACCGGCTTCGAGGCCATCATCCGCCGCCGCGGCGCGCCAGTCGACGAGCAGCTCAAGGTCGAGGCGATCGTCAATTGCACCGGGCCGAAGCAAAGGCTCGGCGCCGACCCCGCGACTTTTCTCGGGGCGCTCATCGCCGCCGGCGTTGTGCAGGTCGATCCGTTTGGCCTCGGTCTCGCCGTCGATCGCAATTTCAGGGCTATCGGCGGTGCGCCGGACGTCTATGCGATCGGCCCGCTGACGCGCGAGCGCTTCGGCGACACCTATGGCGCGCCGGAAATCCAGCTCCATGCCGAGCGGCTCGCGGGCCAGCTCGCCAGCGCGCTGACCGAGGAAAAGGCCGCGGTTTAGGCAATTTATTGCTCCCGCATCGCGGGCCAACCCGGCAGAGTGGTCGAAATTCCTCGCGCGGACTCCCGAATGAGCGAACCGATCACCCATCAGGTTGAGACCGATATTCTCGTCATCGGCGGCGGCACCGGCGGCCCGATGGCCGCCATCAAGGCCAAGGAGAAGAACCCAGATCTGCGCGTCGTGCTGATGGAAAAGGCCAACGTCAAGCGCAGCGGCGCCATCAGCATGGGCATGGACGGGCTGAACAACGCTGTCATCCCCGGCCACGCGACGCCCGAGCAATATGTAAAGGAAATCACGATCGCGAACGATGGCATCATCCATCAGCCCGCGGTAATGGCCTATGCGCAGCGCAGCTTCCCGATGATCCAATATCTCGACAAGCTCGGCGTAAAATTCGAGAAGGACGGCACCGGCGATTACAATGTCCGCAAGGTGCATCACATGGGCACCTATGTTCTGCCCATGCCGGAGGGGCATAACGTCAAGAAAGCGCTCTATCGGCAATTGCGGCGGCTGCGCGTCGATATCACCAATCGCTTTATGGCGACGCGGCTGCTGACCGCGCCGGACGGCCGCATCGCGGGAGTGATTGGCGTCAATACACGGACCGCCGAATTCCTGGTCATCCGCGCCAAGGCCGTCGTGCTCGCGTGTGGCGCGGCCGGCCGGCTCGGTCTGCCGGCCTCGGGATATCTCTTCGGCACTTATGAAAACCCGGCCAATTGCGGCGATGGTTATGCGATGGCCTTCCATGCCGGGGCCGCGCTGGCCAATCTCGAATGTTTTCAGATCAATCCGCTCATCAAGGATTACAACGGCCCGGCCTGCGCCTATGTCACCGGCCCGCTCGGCGGCTATACCGCCAATGCCAAGGGCAACCGCTTCATCGAATGCGATTACTGGAGCGGCCAGATGATGCTCGAATTCTATCGCGAGCTCGAAGGCGGTAACGGCCCTGTGTTTCTCAAGCTCGATCACCTTGCCGAAGAAACGATCGGCCAGATCGAGCAGATCCTTCACACCAACGAGCGGCCGAGCCGTGGCCGCTTCCACGCGCAGCGCGGGACGAATTATCGCGAGAGCATGGTCGAGATGCACATCTCCGAGATCGGCCTTTGCTCCGGCCATAGCGCATCCGGCGTGTGGGTCGACGAACATGCGCGCACGACCGTGCCGGGCCTTTACGCCGCTGGCGATATGGCGAGCGTGCCGCACAATTACATGCTCGGCGCTTTCGTCAACGGCGCCTATGCGGGTGAGGATGCCGCCGACTTCTGCGCCGAACATGATCTCGGCGCGATCGATGCCGATTTCATCGCACAGGAACAGGCGCGCGTTCTGGCGCCGACGCAGCGGACCGACGGCCTGACGCCGGAGGAGGTCGAATACAAGACGCGGCGGATGGTCAATGATTATCTCCAGCCGCCGAAGGTGACGCGCAAGATGGAGATCGGCCTCGCGCGCTTCGGTGAAATCCGCGAGGATCTGTCGTCCCTCGTCGCCCGCGATCCGCACGAATTGATGCGGGCGATGGAGGTGCATTCGATCCTCGATTGCGCTGAAATGGCGGCGCGCGCCTCGCTGTTCCGCACCGAGAGCCGCTGGGGTCTCTATCATTATTGTGTCGATCATCCCGCGACCGACAACGAAAACTGGTTCTGCCACACGCTTCTGGAAAAGCAGCCTGACGGCACCACGGCGTCGCGCAAACTGCCGGTCGCGCCTTATGTCGTCCCGGTTCCCGAGGCGGAGCGCGGGTCTTACAACAACATCCGGCTGAGACCCGCCGCCGAATAGGAGTTCCCATTGCCGATTGGCACCCATAGCACCAGCGTTCCCGTCAAGGTCAACGCCGATAAATGCATCGCCGGGAAGGGCTGTACCGTCTGCGTCGATGTCTGCCCGCTCGACGTGCTGCGCATCGATGAGGCGAAGAACACGGCCTATATGCGCTACGACGAATGCTGGTATTGCCTGCCGTGCGAGGTGGATTGCCCGACAGGCGCCATCACGGTCGATATTCCCTATCTTTTGCGGTGAGTTTTATGGGTCTGTTCGAGGATCGGATCGGCGATCTTGATGATGTGCTGGATCGGCTTAGCGCGGGCGATGCCGAAAGCCGCCGCATCGCCCTCGCGGACCTCGCCGACCTCGGCGATGTGACGGCCGTGCCCGCTGTCATCGCGGCGCTGACGGACCCCGACGCGGGCGTGCGCGCGGCGGCGGTGCGGGCGCTCGATGCCTTCGAGGGCGACGCGGTGGCGCAGGCCCTCGCGGATGCGCTGTCCGATCCGGACGAGCCGGTGCGCCATGCTGCTGCGGAAGTGCTGGCCGACAAGAACGATCCGGCGTCCGCGCCTGTGCTGGTCACGCTCATCGTGCATCCGGATGCGAGCGTCCGCGCGGCGGCGCTGAGGGGCCTGGTTGGACTGCGCGAACCCGCCGCGCTTGCACCGACGCTGGCGGCGCTTGCCGATCCTGCCGCCGAGGTGCGCAAGAACGCGGCGAGCGTGCTCGGCTGGCTGCGTGCGCAAGAGGCGACGCGCGGCCTCGTGGTTGCTGTACGTGATCCCGATCCCGATGTGCGCCGCGTCGCGGTCGCGGCGCTCGGTTACGACAATGCCGACGCTGACGCTCACGCCGCTTTGGTCAGCGCACTGGGCGATGCGGATTGGCAGGTGCGTGAGAGCGCCGCCAACGTGCTTGGCAAATTCGGCGGCGGCCAAGGCGTTGCCGCTTTGATCGATGCGATGGCGGACGAGATCTGGCAGATACGTGTGAAGGCGGCGGCGAGCCTTGGAAAATTGCGCGATCCGGCGGCGATCCCCGCGCTCGGCGCGGCGCTCGATCATCCGATCAGCAATCTGCGCAAGGAGGCGACAGCGGCGCTGGGCGAAATCGGCCATGCAGACGCGCTGCCCTATCTTACCGCCCACGCGGACGATCCCGACCCCGACGTGCGCAAACTCAATCGCTGGGCGACGGCGAAGGCAAGCGGCGCTTAGCTCACGCCCGCGCTTCTGCGCCGATAAGCCTCGATGAAATCGGCTGCCGCCTTGCTGCCGCCGGCAAAAGCCTTCATCGCTTCTTCGTGCAGCAGCGACAAAGCTTCGAGCTTGATGGCGTTGGCGCGATCGTCGCGGAAAATGCTCGCGTAATCACGCGGACGCGGCAGATCGACCTCGATCACCGTGCGCACCTTGGTCGGGCGAGCGCTCATGACGATGAGCCGGTCGGCGAGGAAGATCGCCTCGTCGATATCGGTCGTCACAAAGAAATTGGTGCGCTTTTCATCCTCGCAGAGCTTGGCGAAATATTCGAGCATCAGCTTCTTGGTCATCGCGTCGAGGCCGCGGAACGGCTCGTCGAGGATCATCACGTCCGGATTGTTTATGAGCGCGCGGGCAAGTTCGGCGCGGCGCTGCATGCCGCCCGACAATTGCGCCGGATAACGATCGCGAAAGGGCCGCAGGCCGACCTTGTCGAGCAGGAAATCGGCAAGGATTTTCGTCGCCGCATTGGCCTCGCCGCGCGCCTGCGGCCCGTAGAGCACGTTCTTTGCCGTCGTCATCCAGGGAAAGAGAGCCGTCTCCTGAAACACCACAAGCCGGTTCTTGTCCGGCCCGGTGACAGGCTTGCCCGAGGCGATGATCTCGCCCCGCGTCGGTTTTTCGAACCCGGCGATGAGGCGGATCAGCGTGCTCTTGCCGACGCCCGACGGGCCGATCATCACCGTGAACTTGTTCGGCTCGACCGTGAAGGAGCAATCTTCCACGACCGGCGTCGCGAACGGGCCGTAGCCATAGGCCTTGCTCACATTGCGGACGATGATCTCGCCCCTCGGTTTGGCCTCCGTCATTCTAGCGCAGCCTCCGCCACGGCGTGATCCGGTCCTCGATGAGACGCACGGCGGCGCTCGACAGATAGCCGGCAATGCCGATCGAGAACATGCCGACGATAATATCGGGGTAGGAGCCGCCGATATAGGAATTCCAGATGAAGAAGCCGAGGCCGCCGCCAGCGGAGGAATCTCCGCCGGACGCGCCGCCGCCGCCGGAGATCATCTCGGCCGCGATAACGACTTCCCAGGTGATGCCGATGCCGACTTCCATGCCCGTGCAGATCGAGGGCAGCACGGCGGGCAGGATGATCCTGCGGAAGATGTTCCCGCGCGACGCGCCCATCGAACGCGCCACCTGGATGAGGCGGATGTCGATCGCGCGCGCGCCGCCGACGACATTGAGCACAATCGTGTAAAAGGCGCCGAGGAAAATGACGAAATCGATCGAAAGCTCTTGTGTCGGCCAGAAGATGACCGAGGCCGGCACCCAGGCGAGCGGCGGGATCGGCCGCAGAAGCTCGAAAACCGGGAAGGCGATGCCGCGAAACGTTTTGTTGATCGCGAGCAAAAGCCCGAACGGGATGCCGACGACGACCGCGGCGGAGAAGCCGAGCAGCACACGCAGGAAGCTGAGATACCAGCTCTGCCAATAACCGGGGTCGCCGATCAGATGCGACCAGGCGACCGCCACGGAGACCGGCGAGGGAACGACGCCGAGGATCGGCAATGGATGGCCGAGCCAGGTGCCACTTGTGGAACCGATCTCCCAAATGAGGAGCGCGATCGCGATGGAAGTGAGCGCGCGCCGCGTGCCAAGCGCGAGGAAGGGATTGCGCCAGCCGAGCGCCTTCCGGCCGCGCGTGCGGTCCTTGGGCGGCGCGGTGCTGGCGACATCGGCGCCCATCAGCCCTCCTTCTCGCCGCGCTCGAAGGACTTCGCTGCTTCCTCGTCGACGGCCGCCGAAATGTCGGCGGCAAGCTCGCGGAAGCGGGGGCTGGTTAGGACGGTATAATCGCGCGGGTAGGGGATATCGATCTCGACGATCCGCTTCGGCCGGCAGGGCCGCGCCGTCATGACGATCACGCGATGGCCGAGGAAGATCGCCTCCTCAAGATCGTGGGTGATGAAGAAGATGGTGATGCCGGTGCGCCGGTGCGTCTCCAGCAAAGCTTCGTGCATCACCGATTTGGTGAGTGCATCGAGCGCACGGTAGGGTTCGTCGAGCAGCAGCACGGTCGGATCGTTGATGAGCGCGCGGACGATCTCGACACGGCGGCGCAGGCCGGAGGAAATCTCGCCCGGATATTCATTTTCCACGCCCTCAAGCCCGGCTTCCGCCATCAGATGACGCGCCTTCTCGAAAGCCTCGGAGCGGCTGAGCTTTTTTTGCACCAGCGGGCCAAAGGCGATGTTTTCGAGATTGGTCTTCCAAGGAAACAAAGCGCCGTTCTGGAACACGACGATGCGGTCGGAGCCCACCTCCGCTTTCGGCCGGCCGGGGCCGCAGAGCAATTGGCCGTCGAGATAGATGGCGCCCCCGTCGAGGCCGTGAAAGCCAGCGATGGCATTGAGCAAGGTGGTCTTGCCGCAGCCGGACGGCCCGACGATCATGCAAATCTCGCCGGGCGCGACATCGAAGCTGCAATGATCGACGGCGAGCACGCGCGCGCCATCGGGATCGTAGAGCTTGACCGCATTGTCGATCGTGAGCGCGCCACGCGTCGCGACGCTTTCGGCCGCGAGGCTCATGCCTGGCCCTCCATCGCGAACTGGCGCGCGCGCCATTGCATCGCCCAATCGCCGGCGGCGCGCACCAGCGCGCTCGTCGCGTAGCCGAGGATGCCGAGGGTCAGCATGGCGATGACGATCGTCGGATATTGGACGGTCGTGTAGGACGTATTGATGAGGTAGCCGAGTCCGAACTGGCCGGAGACCATCTCCGCCGCGACGAGCGAGAACCAGGCGACGCCGACCGATATCTGCAAGCCGGTGAAAATATAGGGCAGGGCGCCGGGCACGATCACATGCCGGAAGATCTGCAATTGCGAGGCGCCGAGGCAACTCGCAGCGAGCACGTAGGTTTTGTCGATCGATTTGACGCCGAGCATCGTGTTGAGCGCCGTGGCGTAAAACGAGGCCAGAAACGTCAGAAAGATCACCGGCAGTTCCGAGCCGGGCAGCATGATGATTGCGAGCGGCACCCAGGCGAGGATCGGGATCGGCCGGATGATTTCGAACAGTGGAAAGAGATAATCCTTGAAACTGCGCGACCAGCCGAGCAGCAGGCCGAAGGGGACGCCGAGCGTCGTCGCCAGCGCGAAAGCGATGGCAATGCGCTGCAAGCTGACGAAAATGTGCTGGTAGTAGACCGGCGTATAGATCGAGACGCCATAGGTCGGATTGCGGCTCAGCCATTCATGCAGAACCTGCGTGAGGCCCGGCATTTCGGCGAAGCGCGGCAGTTTCAGCACCTCGACCGACAGATACCAGAAGCCGAGCAGCAAAGCGTAGCCGATCAGGCCGAGGTAGGGCGTCGGCGAGCGCAGCCAATAGGCAAAGCGATAAAACGAAAGTTCGAGCGTCCGCGAGACCGCGCTGTGCCCGGCCGGGGCATGGATGTCCTCAAGTGCGTCTTCGACATGTTGGCGCAGTTCCGTGCCATCGCTCGAACTGCTTGCGACAAGATCGAGAACGCGGTCGCCGGGAATCCGCAGAAGGCTCACGGGGCTGGCGGCAACAGCGCGATAGCGCCGCCCGGCTTTGCCGCCGAGCGCCGTCCAGCCGAAGGCCTCGCCCGCCTGGACCGACTGCGGCGGCAGACCGCCGCTTGTCGGTTCGAGCAGAACGGTGCCCTCGCGGACGATGTAAAGCGCATTTGCCGGCGCGCCCGAGGCGTAGATGAGATCGCCTTGCAGCGCTTCAACGGTCTGAGCCGCGGCCGCGATCTCTTGGAGCGCGGCCGGAGACAGAGCTTCGAAGGGCAGGGCTTTGGCGATCAGCGCTTCTACGTCGCTCATGCCGCGCTCTCTATCGGAAGGCGGTTTCGGGCGCGGCCTTGATCTCGCCAACCGGAATCGCGAGCCCGCGCGTCTTCAAGATTTCAGTCGTATAGCCGGGAAGCACCGCGTCGTCCGCCAGCTTCTCGGCATCGATGCTTTTGATCGAGTGGAGGAAGGCGGTATCCTTGGCGATGAGCGCCAGTGCATTCTGCGAAAACCCGAAGGGCACCGTCAGCCGGACTGGGCCGCCGCCGCTCGACGCCGGATAAGCGCCGAATTCAGCCTGCCACAATTCCTTCTGGGTGAAGCCGGTGGTCTGCGCCTTCAGCAGTTCGGCGACTTTGACGGCATTGGCCGGATTGGCGAGGAAGAGCTCTGCATCAAGCTCGGTTTCGAGCCACGCCTTGATGATGTCGGGCCGCTGTTTGATCAGATCGGCGCGCGCGTCGAGGAAGGCCCCATCCGGTTCGTCGAAATTATAGCCGCTGGCGACCCGCCGGGCGAGGCCCTCCGCGACAAGCCGTGAGGCTGTCGGCTCCCACAGTACGGCGCCGTCGATCTTGCCGACGCGGAAGCCGCTGGTGATGACCTCGATGCTCTGGTTGAGATAGGCGCTGGGCGCCGTTTTGGTCTTCTGGAAGACGGCTTGCGCGAAACGATCGGCGCAGCTCCCCTTCGGACTCGCGACGGTCTTGCCGTTGAGCCATGTCACGGCCGCCTTCGCATCGGTGAACTGCGGCGCGTCCTTACGGACGAAGAAGACGTTGCACTGGTCATGGCCAAGGCCGATGTTCGCGATGATGCGCAGGTCGGCGACGCTCCGCTTCGTCGTCGCGACGATCGCCGGCATGTCGCCGAGATAGCCGAGGCTTGCTTTGCCGGCGAGCATGGAATTGACGACGATCGAGCCTTGCAAGCCGACGTGGAATTCGACGGTCGAGCCGGCGGGCAGATATTTCTTCCACAATTGCAGGCCGTTGATGACGGCGCCCGACCAGGCTTCGCTGTAGTAGGGCTGATAGCCCACGACGAGATGGATCGGATCGCCCGGCTTGCCATAGTCGAGGTCTGCCGCCTGCACATTATTGGCGCTCGCCAGGCCAAGACCGGCAAGAGCCCAAATAGCTACGCGCTTTACGAGGTGACGCACAATTATCTCCTGTTGTGAAAAGTCAGCAGCCATCGGCGATGGCGCGCAGCGCCTCGCGACGGAGAACGACGAGGCGCCGGCCATTGATGTCGACGAGGCCGCGCTTGCGAAATTTTTCGATGGTCATCGAAATCCATTGCCGCGTCGCGCCGACCATCGCGGCAAGCTCTTCATGCGAGGGCATTTCGGCGATGACGATCGTGCCTTCGGACTCGACGCCCTTGAGGTCGATGAGATTGAGCAGAAGGTGCGCCAGCCGCTCGACGACCGAACGGGTGCCGAGCATCTGCAGCAGCGAGGAATAGCATTTGCCTTTGTAGGCAAGACCCTGCACGAGGCCGAGTGCGAAGTTGGGAATATCCGACATCAGCCGGCGCACGGCCGGGCCGGGCAGGCGGATCGCATGGCCCGCCTTTATGCCGATGCCTGACCAGACATGCGGCGCTTCGCTGAAAATATCCGGGCCGCCGACGAAATTGCCGGGCGTCCAATTCGCGAGCGTGATCTCGCGCCCGTTCGGCGCGACATAGAAGCTGCGGACGATGCCTTCGCGCAGGATAAAGATGCCGCTGTGCGCGTCACCTTGGCGGAAGAGGTGATCGCCCGCGTCGAAGTCGATGCGCTCGCCAGCGGCGGCGACCCGCGCAGATTCGCGCGCCGTCAATGTCGCGAAGACATCCGGGACGCCCGCCAGATTTGGCAGGGTCTCAAACAGCAGCAACGAGCCGTCCTGTTGCGGCCGGGCATCCCGGCCCGCGACGGGGTCGCTGGAAATTTCTCTTGAAATTGAATGCAATAGCATTCTGTGCCTTGGCGCCACTCAAGTCGCTTTGGGCGAAAAAAACATTCTAAGAATATAAAGTCAATCGAAATTATAGAAATATAGGATAGCGAATGGCGCGGACTTCAGCGATGCGGAAGTCGATGCAACGAAAGAAGTGCGCCGGCCAAACGGCGAGGACGCACTTCAGCGTGGCAAAATTTTAGTGAGCGAAGACGAGCTGGCACTCGGGGCTCAGCAACCGCCGGTGATGCTCCAGACAGGCGGTGATCCGCTTACGGTTGGGTATGTAGGCCCTGCAGAGACGGAAGACGTCCGGCGTACAGGCATGGCGCTGCTCAGCTGTGCCCTGTTGTTGCGCGGAGACCTCGCCCGGAAGCACCAGGACCGCCGTCAGGGCCAACACGGCCAACACGCCATTCTTGAGACGCAAGTTCCGGAAGGCTTTGGTTTGCTTTGACCGCATCAAATGATTCCATTCCGTTTGGCTTGAACGATATCTCGCTGCCGTCTGCGCTCTGACGCACGGATGACAGCGAAATGAAGATGGCCGTAGCTCCTTGCGCTTCAGGCGCTTCAGGCGCTTCGAGCCGGCCGTTCATATTGCTTGAGGTGCAGGGCGAACGCAATGAGGCTGCCACCGGCGGGGATCGCATACCAGCCGCCGCGAGCTGCATCAGAGTAGGGTCAACTGGCTTCCGCTCACTTCATCGTCGTCCGCGAGCAGATTTGACAGCGAAACGCCGAGCAGACGAACGCCTTTCGCCGTTGGCAACAAGGGTCGAAGCAAATCGAGGCTGATTGTTTCCAGCGCACCACGCTCGCCGACAGCTTCGGCATTGGAGCGGCTGCGCGTGAGAATCTGGAAATCCGCGAATTTCACCTTCAGGGTCACGGTGCGGCCGCGAAGGCCCGAGCTTTCGCAATGACGCCAGAGCTTGTCGAGGATGGGTTGGAGCGCCGCCCGCATCGCCTCAAACTCGGTGAGATCATCGAAGAATGTATTCTCCGCGCCGATCGACTTGCGTGCGCGATTGGCGCGCACCGGGCGCTCGTCGACGCCGCGCGCGATCCAGTAATAATAGGAACCCGCTTTGCCGAAATGCCGCTGCAGGAACGGCAGCGGCTGGGCCTTCAGATCGACGCCTGTTTCAATGCCGAGGCTTTTCATCTTCGCCGTCGTCGCCGGGCCGACGCCGTGAAATCTTGCGACAGGCAGCGTCTCGACGAAAGCCGGCCCCATTTTCGGGGTGATGACGAAGAGCCCGTCGGGCTTGCGATGGTCCGAGGCGAGCTTGGCCAGGAACTTGTTGTAGGAGACGCCGGCGGACGCCGTGAGACCCGTCTCGGCTCTGATCCTGGCGCGGATTTCCTCGGCGATCTGTGTCGCTAGCGGAATGGCCATCTTGTTTTCGGTCACATCAAGGTAGGCTTCATCAAGCGACAGCGGCTCGATCTCCTCGGTGTAAAGCGCGAAAATGGCCCGGATTTGCAGCGAGACAGCGCGATAGACGTCGAAGCGCGGCTTGACGAAAACAAGCTCCGGGCATTTGCGCAGGGCAGTCACGGATGGCATCGCCGAGCGGACGCCGAATTTCCGCGCTTCGTAGCTTGCGGCCGCGACGACGCCACGCCGGCTTGCGCCGCCTACGGCGACCGGCTTGCCGCGCAGATCGGAATTATCGCGCTGCTCGACCGACGCATAGAACGCATCCATGTCGATATGGATGATCTTGCGTGGCTCGGCGGCGGGCCCGCCTTGCGTAGACGGTTCCGAAGCCGGATGGTGTGTCTTTGAATCGGCGACGTGCATGGCGCCGTGCTGTCCCCGGATCAATGCGTCCGCGATTATAGCGGCGCCGGGGCAAGCCGCCAATTCTTCGCTTCCCAAGGAGCCGGACCAATTCCGGGCTTGCCCGAAATTGGCATCTGGATGTTCAAATCGCGCGAAGGGCGAGGGATGCTTGTCAGCCTTCGGTCGAATCCAGATAAAGGATCGTCGGCGTCTCGGCATAATAATTCGGAATGTCGGCGACGACATCTTGCCCCGCCGGCGAAGCCAAAGCCTCGTTGATCGCTTTCAGGCTGTCGAACGTACCGATGAACGTCCAGAAAAACGCGCCTTCGCCGCCATCGAGCGTGCTCGCGGGGCCGAAGGAAAATCCGCGAAGACCCGGCAGTTTCTGCACGAGCGGCACATGAACCGCGCGGAAATGCTTGTCGAACTGCGCCGGGTCGGCAGGCTTTTTGTAAAGGACGATGAGTTTGCTCACGCTGTTGACTCCCTCGAAACGGCGCCCCGCCTGTGCGGGCGCGCCGTGGACAGGCTCCTTCTACACATCATGCCGCCGCATATCGAGGCCCATCGCGAGGCTTTGTATCAATGTCGGTTGAAGGCAGGGCCTTTCATCTCCTGACGATGCTCAGAACGAGAAGAATAATCAAAACGGCGCAAAGGACTTGCCAGAAGAGCAGGGGATTTCGTTCGATGAGTGGCCCACGATGAAGCGGCGCCGGGCGAAGATTTCCGTGTTCCAGCGCGAAGATAAATTCATCGAGATCGCCAAAACGATCGTCCCGGCGCAGCGAGATGGTGCGCAGGATCACGGCGTTGAGCCAGGCTGGTATGTCGTCGCGATAGGCTGATAGCGGCGGCACCGGGCCGAACAGCGGACGCTCGCCGGGAGGAGTCTCGCCGAAGGGATATTTGCCCGAGAGCATGCGATAGAGCGTGACGCCCAACGCATATTGGTCCGACAAGGCATCGCCTCTGTTCTCGCGAAACAGCTCCGGCGCCATATAGTCGAGCGTGCCGGGTGTCTCGACTTCATCGACATCCTCCAGCCGGGGGAGGTGCGCGACGCCAAGATCGATGAGCTTCACGTCGCCGTTTTCCAGCAGCATGATATTTCCGGGCTTGATGTCGCGATGCGTCACGCTGGCCTTGTGGAGCGCGGCAAGGCCGCGCGCCGCCTTAATGGCAATCGCGACGGCCTCATCGACCTTCATCGGGCCGTCGCGTCGCAGCCGGTCTTCCAAAGTCTCGCCCTTGTAATAGGGCATGGCGACATAAAGCCGGCTCTGGCGGCCTTCGGGCAACAAGAGCGAGGCGCCGACGTTTGGATGCGCGATCCGTTGGCCAAGAAAAACTTCACGCATGAATCGCGTGCGCTCGATTGGAGTCGTCGTCGCGGGATCGGGGAGTTTCAGCACCGCCCATTCGTCATCCCTCTTTGCCAGAAAGAGGCGCCCAGTCTTGCTCTCGGCGAGGATGCGGACGAGCTTGAAGCCATCGATCGTCTCGCCGAGGGCCGGGATTGGCCGGATCGGCAGGGCCTCCATGCCCGCGACGACTGAACTGTAGGCGGGCGATGGCACGGTGATGATGTCGATCACGAGCGCCGTTGTGTCGTCATCGCTGCCAGCCGCGATTGCGGCGTCGACAATCGCATCGGCATCGGTCTGCGCGACTTCTTCGCGCCGGGCGAGGAGTTGCAGAAGATTATTCGCGGAAAGAAACTCGTGAACGCCGCGCGTCGTCAGTAAAAGGCGGTCCTGCGCTTCGAGGCTTTGCGTCTTGATGTCCAGCCGAAGCGCGGGTTCAAGCCCGGCGGCGCGCAGGAGCGCCCGCCCGCCATGCGCCTGCGGCGCGGAATGATCGTCGGTCAGCAGGGTGAGATTGCCGGCGCGCAGATGCCACGCACGGCTGTCGCCGACGTGGAGGATGGTGGCGATCCGGCCGAGAAGCACCGCCGCGGTGAACGTCGTCGAGGCGCCGCGCAGCACCGGGTCGGATCGCGACTGGCCATGAAGCCAAAGATTATAGGCATCGAGCGATTTCATCGCGGCGGCGCCGACGCCGACGGGCTCTCTTTGCGAGCGATAGCCGTCTATGAAGGCCCTGACGGCAAGTTCGGATGCGACGCGGCCGCCCTGGGCATTGCCGAACCCATCAGCGACGGCGGCGACAATGCCTTGCACGGCCCGCTGAGACGCCGTGCCGATATCGACAGTGCCAAAGTCCTGATTGTTCGTGCGCTTGCCGGCGCGGGTGGCAAATCCCGCTGCGATCTCAAGCTGGCCCCGCGCGCTCACGCCGCACATTCAAGCATGGGTCGGAAGCGGCAGCAAGGCAGTGAAGCCGAGGGTAAGCCAACGCCCCGAAAAACCCGTGACAAACGCTCTCACTTATTATTCAACCTGACGGGTAAATAACGATCCGGCTTCTTTGAGGGCCGGCGAAAAAAGGGAGTGACGACCTGATGAGTCTGGATTCTTCGATTCCGAGCCATCTTAGATGCCCACGCACGCGCACCCGCCGGGTGAGCGACACATGGAAACCGGCCGTCCCGGCCTATTCCGCGCTGGGTCCGCAGTCGATCAAGCAGTTGGTGATGGCTTACTTCGGCGTGCAGATAAAGAGCGATGAAACGAAAGGGCAGGCTTGCGCCGCCTTCCGCACTATCTTGCAGAGCTTCAACGTGGACGATGGCCCGGCGCGGCACGATCTGGTGCAATTCGTCGATGGCCAGGGTCATCTCAACTTGATCGCCGTCGCCTATTGGGAAGAGCCCGAGAAATATCACAAGTGGAACGATAAACCGGCGGTCAAGAGCTGGTGGTCTTCCGATGACCGGCTCAACGACGGTGTCGGCTATTTCCGCGAGATTTTCTCGCCACGCATGGAACAGTTCGAGACGATCTTCACGGCGCCGGGGCCGCTCGAAGGCGTCAGCATCCTGCTCGGGGGCCTGACTGAACCGATTATCGAGCACGGCTACTGGGGATCGATGCGGGACCGCCTTCCGCTCTCGCAAACCGACACGATGGATCCATCGGGTGAACTGGCGCTGAAGCAGGGAACACCGGCCAAGGGCGGCCGCGTGATCGTGGCCGGCCATCAGAATCTGACGCTCATCCGCTCCGGCGAGGATTGGAGCCGGACGGACGGCGAAGAGCGCCGCACCTGGTTCGAGGACATTCAACCCGTGCTTCTGGATGGAATGAACTATTTGCGCGACGACGGCCTTGAGGTCGGCTGCTATTGCAACCGCTATTGCTACCACATGGACAAAGACGGCAAGGTTGAGGAAAAGGGATTTGGCGTCAGCCTGTGGCGGTCGTTGTCCAATCTCGAATCCTGGGCGGAATCGCACCCCACGCATCTGCAGATTTTCGTGACGTTCAACCGACTTGCCAAGAAGTTCAAGGAACTCGTGCTCTATCACGAGGTGTCGGTGTTCGATGCGTCGGCGCAATATTTCGAATACATCAACTGTCATCCGAAGACCGGGGTGATGCGCGCCTTTGCTGCGTAGCCGATCTTGTCACTGATTTGCATAGACCTGAATATTTCGGGCGCGTTCCCGGAACGCGCCCGTTCTTAGCGGTGCTGTCGGCGCAACGAGCGCAGACCAGGCCAAGACGAAAAACCGTCAATCCGCGGAGAATCCAAACGGGACGCTTGAGGTCCTGAAGTCGTCGGGAAGAATCTCGCGCCCGATCGGAGGCGCCGACCGCGCCGCGCATTTAGGACGGTGACAGACACGGCATGCGACGCCGATCGGTGTGGGCTCATCGGCACGCAGCCCTTGCCCAGAGCCGGTATAGATCAACTGTCCTGCGTGCTCGGCCGCGCAACCGATCGCAATGGCCCGCTCTACGCGAGTCGCGCCGAACGAACCGCCGCCCGCGGTCACAGTGCGCGCGATCGAAAAGAATCGCTGGCCATCGGGCATTTCCAGCCATTGCGTGACGATCTGGCGCGGCGTCTTGAAGATTCCATAAACCGACCACAGCGGGCAGGCGCCTCCGTGTTTGGCAAACGGGAAGCCGGCGCCGTCGAGCAGCTTGGAAATGTTGCCGGCCGGATCGACACGGATCAGAAAGAACGGGACCTTCTCCAGACCCGGCCTCTGCAAGGTCGTGACGCGATGGGCGGTCTGCTCGAAGCTGGTGCCGAATTGACGCGCGAGCGCTTCGAGATCGTAACGGCGCGTGTCGACGGCCTTCGCAAAGGCGGAATATGGCATGATGATCGCGGCGGCGGCGTAAGCTGCGAGGGCGCGGCGGGCCAGCAACTCGGCGCTCTTGCTCGCGAACTTGCCGGCTTCCAGCGCCGCATCGATCTCATCTTCCATTTCAAGATAGGCGAGCTGCTTGGCCAGCTCGAAGTTGAGGCTTGCGGTATCGAGCGAGTCCTCGAGCAGGAGCTGTTTGTGATGCAGGTCCAGACGCCTCACGGACCCGAGCATGACGCTGGGCGGCAGATAACGGACCTGAAGGTTGTGGCGAAGGCGAAGCCGTTCGATGAACCCCGCCGGCCCGGACGGGACCTGGACAAGACGCTCAGCCGCATCGTCGAGATTGGCAAAGTTGTTGCGGCGTGCTGCAAGAAATCGTCTGACGTCGGCGACGGGGTCGTTTGCGTCAGGCTTGCCCCGACCCCAGGCTGGCACGACGCCCTTCACCGCCGGCGCTCTTTGCTCCGCCAGCGCAAGCTGTTCTTCGCGATAGGCCGTGTAGAGCCGAAGGAAGGCCTCGGTCATTCCCGGATAGCTGACGGCGAGGTCGCTGATTTCGAGCGCCGGGATATCGATGTCGGAAAACATCGGATCCTTCAGGATGGACTGCATCCGCGCCGTGTGATCGGCGCCGCCATCGCCGGCGAGGTCGGTAAGGTCGATCTTGTAAGTGCGGGCCAGACGAAGCAGCATGTCCGCCGTCACCGGCCGCTGGTTGCGCTCCAAAAGCGCGACGTAGGGGGCGGAAATCTCGAGATCGGCCGCCATGTCCGCCTGGGTCAGCCCCAGCTCGCGCCGAAGCCGTCGCAGTCGCGGTCCCATGAAGATCGAGCGGGCGCTGGAGGTTGTCATGTCCAGTCCTTGCGTTGTGTAATGTTCTTACACATATACACGATATTCTTGTAAAGTGTGACAAGTTTTCTGCTAAATGGCTTGTGACTGCCGCTATTTCGCGTACAAACGCCGCAGAATTTTTCACTAAAGGGATCATGGGCATGAACTTCCAACCCCACGGGATCAGCGACCGGGCTATTGAGGGACCGGCGTCCTATAAGAGCGAGGTTGAGGCGGCTGAGGCGCTCCTCAAGACCAAGGAGACCTGGAACGGCGTGAGCGCCGAAGCTGTGGCCCGCATGCGCTTGCAGAACCGCTTCAAGACCGGCCTGGATATCGCCCGCTACACCGCGGCGCTGATGCGGGCGGACATGGCCGCCTATGACGCGGACAGCTCGAAGTATACCCAGTCGCTCGGCGTCTGGCATGGCTTCATCGCCCAGCAGAAGATGATTTCGATCAAGAAGCATTTCGGCTCGACCGAGCGCCGCTATCTGTACCTCTCCGGCTGGATGATCGCCGCGCTCCGCTCCGAGTTCGGACCGCTGCCCGATCAGTCGATGCACGAGAAGACCTCGGTGCCGGCCTTGATCGCGGAACTCTACACCTTCCTGCGTCAGGCGGACTCCCGCGAACTGAATGATATCTTCCGCAGCCTCGACGCCGCCCGCAAGGACGGCGACAAGGCGAAGGAAAAGGCGCTGATCGAGAAGATCGACAATTTCCAGACGCATGTCGTGCCGATCATCGCCGATATCGATGCCGGCTTCGGCAATGCCGAGGCGACATATCTTCTTGCCAAGAAGATGATCGAGGCAGGCGCGTGCGCCCTGCAGATCGAAAACCAGGTTTCCGATGAAAAGCAGTGCGGCCACCAGGACGGGAAGGTGACTGTGCCGCACGAGGTCTTCCTGGCGAAGATCCGTGCCTGCCGTCACGCCTTCCTCGAACTCGGCGTCGAAGACGGCATCATCGTGACCCGCACCGATTCGCTCGGCGCTGGCCTCACGCAGCAGATTGCCGTGAGCCACACGCCTGGCGACCTCGGGGATCAGTACAACAGCTTCCTGGATTGCGAGGAAGTGTCGGCCGCCGATGCCCGCAACGGCGACGTCATCATCAACCGCAACGGCAAGCTGCTGCGTCCGAAGCGGCTGGCCAGCAACCTCTACCAGTTCCGTCCCGGCACCGGTGTGGATCGCTGCGTGCTCGACTGCATCACCTCGCTGCAGAACGGCGCCGACCTGCTGTGGATCGAGACCGAGAAGCCGCATATCGAGCAGATCGCCGAGATGGTCGATCGCATCCGCGAAGTGGTCCCGAACGCGAAGCTGACCTACAACAACTCGCCGTCCTTCAACTGGACGCTGAACTTCCGTTGGCAAGTCTACGACGCGATGAAGAAGGCCGGCAAGGATGTGAGCCAGTACAACCGCGCCGAGCTGATGAAGGCGGAATACGACAACACGCCGCTGGCGATCGAGGCCGACGAGCGTATCCGGACCTTCCAGGCCGATTCAGCCAAGCGCGCCGGCATCTTCCACCATCTGATCACGCTGCCGACCTATCACACGGCGGCTCTGTCGACCGATAATCTCGCGAAGGAATATTTTGGCGAGCAGGGCATGCTTGGATATGTGAAGAACGTTCAGCGTGCGGAGATTCGTCAGGGTATCGCCTGCGTCAGGCATCAGAACATGGCCGGGTCCGACATCGGCGACGATCACAAGGAATACTTCGCCGGCGAGGCGGCCCTGAAGGCCGGTGGCGCCCACAACACGATGAACCAGTTCGGCTAAGGGCCGGTTCACCGCGAAATCGCTAAAACAGGAAGCGCCCCGAAACCAAATGTTTCGGGGCGCTTTTCTTCATATGATGTTGCCTGGAAGATTCGCGCCCTCGATGCGCCAATCATCTCCGTTCTCACGATACGCGTTAGCAAAACGCGATACTTCTCTCGATTTGTAAATACCATTACGCGCCGTGCGAGGACAGAATACAGCTATCGGCCGGAAGTTGCAGAAAGTGCCGCGGCAGATATAGCTAAAAGATTGGACCGTCACCGTCCGGAAATTCGCCGTTAACCCCCATGCACGGTCCTTGGCATTCGTAACGGTCGCCGACGAAAACAAGCGTCTTTGCGAAGCATTTCGGACAGACAAGTGGCTCTAGCTTTGAGGTGCTTGGCGGCCGGCCAACATTTCTAAGCTCATCGGCGAGCGAACGGAAAGCGGCTGCAATTTTTGGGCGGCTTCGTCGCTTTGACTCGCGCTCCCAACGAACATCGGCGGCTTCGCCACTGAGGAGATAACGCGAAAGATCGTCTGCGCATTCTACACAGGCCGCCATCGCATCTGTAACGAGGTAGATTGATGC
Source organism: Methylovirgula ligni (assembly GCF_004135935.1). Classification (NCBI taxonomy): domain Bacteria; kingdom Pseudomonadati; phylum Pseudomonadota; class Alphaproteobacteria; order Hyphomicrobiales; family Beijerinckiaceae; genus Methylovirgula; species Methylovirgula ligni. The sequence continues at coordinate 2,472,510 of NZ_CP025086.1, forward strand.
GAAAAAGTTGGCCTGCCGTTCGACGGAGACAAAGGAGTCCACCATTCGCCGGACGTTCTGTTGACGCGCGCGCGCGAGGGGTGCGCTGTTTCGATGTAAGACACCATGCCCGAGTTCGTGCGCCGCAGTGAAGCGGGCGCGGCGATCAAGTTGTTCAATACGGTTGTTCGTCGTGCGAGAGAAGCGCAGTCGAACGCACGACTCCGTTATAAGCGTGTGAGCCTCGTCGCCACCGAGTTCTTCATCCGGAACTACAACTCGCTCAAGCCTTTTTGTGCCGAAACGAGTGAGAAGAGTGTCGCATTCAAGGATTGCCATTAAGTTAGGTATATCAAGGTCGTTTAGCCCTTGCGATCGACGTAACTCGATTGCGTAACGCGCAATCTCGTCGTTTGATAGCGGATCACCCGAAAAGTTGGTGCTCATAGACTGGCCTGATGCGGCCACCGGCGCCCCAGGCCGATGGCGTTCTCCTCGAGGAATTTAAAGACTCGAAACTCACGAGCACCCCGTCGTCGCGCCGCAGGTGTCGCACTTCAGGCACGTGCCGTTCCTGACCAAAGTGAAGTTATTGCACTCGGGGCAGGCTTCGCCGGTATAGCCCTTCATCCGCGCTTCGTTGCGGCGATCCGCGACGGTGGTCTGCTCGGAAGATACCGACCAGTCGAGCGCGCCGAGTTCGGCCTCGATCTCGTTTTCGAGATTCTTCTTCAGCGCCGTCGTCTGGCCGCCCGCCGCGCTCTGCACCAGCATCAGCTTGTCGGCCTTGTTGCGCACAAAACCTTTCGAGACGAAATTCGACGTCGCGGACGCGCCTTGCGGTGCGCGGCTCTGTGCCTCGCCGCCGCCCAGCACGTCATGGCCGATGTCGCTCGGGTCGATATGGGCGAGATCGGTGCGGCCGAGGTAGGAGATCGCGAGTTCGCGGAACACATAGTCGATGATCGAGGTCGCGTTCTTGATCGCGTCATTGCCTTGCACGAGGCCCGCCGGTTCGAACCGGGTGAAGGTGAAGGCATCGACATATTCGTCGAGCGGCACGCCATATTGCAGGCCGACCGAGATGGCGATGGCGAAATTGTTCATCAGCGAGCGGAAGGCGGCGCCCTCCTTGTGCATGTCGATGAAGATTTCGCCGAGCCGCCCGTCCTGATATTCGCCGGTGCGCAGATAGACCTTGTGGCCGCCGACGACAGCCTTCTGCGTATAGCCCTTGCGCCGGTCGGGCAGACGCTCGCGCTCGCGGTCATGCACGATCTTCTCGACGATGCGCTCGACGATCTTTTCGGCAACGACCGTCGCCCGCGCCGGAGCATTGGCGGCGACGAGAGCCTCGACATTATCGTCTTCCTCGTCCTCATCCTCGATCAACTGGCTGTTGAGCGGTTGCGAAAGCTTGGAGCCGTCGCGATAGAGGGCGTTGGCCTTCAGCGCGAGGCGCCAGGAGAGCGTGTAAGCCTCCTTGCAATCCTCCACCGTCGCATCGTTCGGCATGTTGATCGTCTTCGAGATCGCGCCGGAGATGAAGGGCTGCGCCGCCGCCATCATGCGGATGTGGCTTTCGACCGAGAGATAGCGCTTGCCGATCCGCCCGCAGGGATTGGCGCAATCGAAGACGGCATAATGCTCGGGCTTCAGATGCGGCGCGCCTTCTACTGTCATCGCGCCGCAGACATGAATATTCGCGGCTTCGACATCGGCCTTGGAGAAGCCGAGGAAGGCGAGCAGGTCGAACGCCGGATCGTCGAGCTTGTCTTCCGGCACCTTGAGGGTGTTGACGAGAAAGTCGGCACCGAGCGTCCATTTGTTGAAGACGAACTTGATGTCGAAGGCCGAGGCCAGCGTCTTCTCAAGCTCATCGATCTTGGCGTCGGTGAAGCCCTTGGCCTTGAGGCTGGGCGGGTTGATCGCCGGCGCCTGGCGCAGCGAGGCGTGGCCGACCGCATAGACCTCGATTTCGGCGATCTCGGATTCGCGATACCCGAGCGCGCGCAGGCCCTCCGGCACGGCGCGGTTGATGATCTTGAAATAGCCGCCGCCGGCGAGCTTCTTGAACTTCACCAGCGCGAAATCGGGCTCGATGCCGGTGGTGTCGCAATCCATCACGAGGCCGATCGTGCCGGTCGGCGCGACGACCGAGACCTGCGCATTGCGATAGCCCGATTGCTCGCCCAGCGTCACCGCCTTGTTCCAGGCGGCGACGGCATGTTCGCCCAGCGCGGGCTGCGGCAAAGCTGCGTGATCGAGCGGAACCGGCGCGGTCGCGAGCTTCTCATAGCCGGCAGCCTCGCCTAGCGCGGCGCGGCGATGGTTGCGCATGACGCGCAGCATGGCGTCCTTGTTCTCCGCATAATTGGCGAAAGGCCCCCGTTCCCGCGCGATCTCGGCCGAGGTCGCATAGGCGACGCCGGTCATGATCGCGGAGAGCGCGGCGCCGATGGCGCGGCCTTCGTCCGAATCATAGGCGAGGCCCGAGGACATCAGCAGGCCGCCGATGTTGGCGTAGCCGAGGCCCAGCGTGCGGTATTCATAAGAGAGGCGGGCGATCTCCTTCGACGGGAATTGCGCCATCAGCACCGAGATTTCGAGCACGATGGTCCACAGCCGCACCGCATGCTCGTAGGATTCGATGTCGAACTGCTTGGTCTGCGGATCGCGGAACGGCAACAGGTTCAGCGAGGCGAGATTGCAGGCCGTATCGTCGAGGAACATATATTCGGAGCAGGGATTCGACGCGACGATCGGGCCCGCGGCCGGGCAAGTGTGCCAGTCGTTGATCGTCGTGTGATATTGCAGGCCGGGATCGGCGGAGGCCCAGGCGGCATAGCCGATCTTCTCCCACAGATCGCGCGCCTTCAGCGTCTTGTGAACCTTGCCGTCGGTGCGGCGGATCAGCGTCCAGTCGCCGCCAGCCTCGACCGAGCGCAGGAAGTCATCGGTGACGCGCACCGAATTGTTCGAGTTCTGGCCGGAGACGGTGAGATAGGCTTCCGAATCCCAATCGGTCGTATAGGTGTCGAAGGCGATGTCCTTATAACCCTGGCGGGCGAACTGGATGATCTTCTTGATCATGCTGTCCGGCACGGACGCCTTGCGCGCGAGCTTGATCTCGCGCTTCAGCGCCGGGTTCTTCTCCGGCTCGAAGCAATCGCCGTTCGGGCCTTCGCAATTGACGCAGGCGCGCAGGATCGCCTTCAGCGCCTTCTTGACGATCTTGGAGCCGGCGACGAGCGCGGCGACCTTCTCTTCTTCCTTCACTTTCCAGTCGATATAGGCCTCGATATCGGGGTGATCGACATCGACGACCACCATCTTGGCGGCGCGGCGCGTCGTGCCGCCCGACTTGATCGCGCCGGCGGCGCGGTCGCCGATCTTGAGGAAGGACATGAGGCCGGAGGATTTGCCGCCGCCCGAAAGCTTCTCGCTCTCGCCGCGCAGCTTGGAGAAATTCGAGCCGGTGCCGGAGCCGTATTTGAACAGCCGCGCCTCGCGCACCCATAGATCCATGATGCCGCCCTCGTTGACGAGATCATCGGCGACGGACTGGATGAAGCAGGCATGCGGCTGCGGATGCTCGTAAGCCGACTTCGACTTCACGAGCTTGGCGGTTTCGAAATCGACGTAATAATGGCCCTGGCTCGGGCCGTTGATGCCATAGGCCCAATGCAGGCCGGTGTTGAACCATTGCGGCGAATTGGGCGCGGCGATCTGCTTGGCCAGCATGAAGCGCAATTCGTCATAGAAGGCGCGGGCATCGGCTTCGGTGTCGAAATATTTGCCCTTCCAGCCCCAATAGGTCCAGGCGCCGGCGAGCCGGTCGAAGACCTGGCGGGCGGAGATTTCGGAACCGAATCGCTCGGCCTTTGGCAGCTCTTCCAGCGCCTCCTCGTCGGCGGCATGGCGCCAGAGGAATTCGGGAATGTTGGGTTCTTCGACCGGCTTCAGCTTCGCCGGGACGCCGGCCTTGCGGAAATATTTCTGCGCCAGCACATCGGCCGCAACCTGGCTCCAGGCCGCCGGCACGTCGATGCCGTCGAGGGCGAAGACGGTCGAGCCGTCCGGATTGCGGATCTCGCTGCGGGTCGTGCGAAATTCGATCGCTGCGTAGGGCGATTGGTTCTCAGTCGTATAACGACGCTCGATTCGCATGTTTTCTGGCCCCGAATGATGAAGATAGTGCCCCACGCAGGAGGTTTCCCGTCCCGCGCCCTTTAGATCGTAACGCGGGAGCCGTCCGACTCGCGCGCTTCTGAATAAGCCTAAGCCTAGTAGGCGGGCGAAGCCTAGATACAAAATGTTGTGCAAAGCGTTAAAATTCAAGACCGCGACGGCAGGCTGATCTTGACCCCGAGAGGGGTGCGCCGCAACCGTCAGCGGCGCTTTTCCGCCGCCCATCCGCGCTATCCCCACCATCAACAGGCGGGGGCCGGACTCATCCACAGACTCGGGCCTCGAAATACGAGAATCAGCCGCCAAACGTGGGCGAAGCTTGCGCGTATTAGAATTGCTTGCGTGTGGACAATTGCTGCGCGATCGGCATATTTGCGGCGCAGCACGGCTTATGGGACCGACCTCATGGTGTGGCTCACGCGTATCTTCACCTGGTGGCAAGGCGCCACGCTCAACACGCTCTTCTATACCTGGCGCAAGGGTGAGCTGGTCGGCCAGGACGAATTCGGCAACCGCTATTATCGGGCGCGGGGCGGGGCGATCGATCCGACGCTGGGCTTCCAGCGCCGCTGGGTGATCTACAACGGCTACGCGGAAGGCTCGGCGACGCCGACGGGCTGGTATGGCTGGCTGCACCATACGACCGATATCGCGCCGCCCGACGACAATTATAAGCCGCGCGACTGGCAGTTGCCCTACGAGCCGAATCTTACAGGGACGCCGCAGGCCTGGCGGCCGCAAGGCTCGACGCTGGCAACAGGCGTACGCCCCGCCGCGACGGGCGATTACGAAGCCTGGACGCCATAACGCCCGGCTATAGATGACCGGGGCAGGCTGGCTTAACCGATCTTCGGCACCTGCAGCGGCGCGAAATCCTGATGTGAATCGTCGAGCCTTGTCCGGTTGCCGGCGACATGCACGCGCCCGGTTGCAACGGCGGCCAGCGCGGCCGGATAGATGACATGCTCCTGCGCGAGCACCCGCGCGGCGAGCGTATCCGGTGTATCGTCGTTCAGCACGGCGACAGCGGCCTGGGCGATGATCGGGCCTTCATCCATTTCCGGCACGACGAAATGCACGGTACAGCCGTGGATTTTCACGCCGTCGGCGAGCGCCCGCTCATGGGTATGCAGGCCGCGATAGGCGGGCAGCAGGGCCGGGTGGATGTTGAGCAGCCTGCCGTCCCAGGCGCGGACGAAACCCGGCGTCAGCAGCCGCATGAAGCCGGCAAGGCAGATCAATTCGATTCGGTGCAGATCGAGCAGAATTTGCACCGACTTTTCGAATTCCATGCGGCCGGCGTAGATCTTGTGGTCGACGGCGGCAGTCTGAACACCGAGCGCCCGCGCGTAGGCAAGCCCTTCCGCCTCGGGCCGGTTGGAGAGGACAAGGGCGATTTCAGCCGGATAATCCGGCGCCCGCGCCGCTTCGACCAGGCTGCGCATGTTCGAGCCGCGACCTGAAATAAAGATCGCCGCGCGCCGGCGGCTCACAGCGCCAGCCGCCCGGTCGTGATGACGCGCAGACCAGTCGCGGCCGTGACGACTTCGCCGATTCGCACCGGCTCTTCGCCCGCCGCGCGCAAGGCCGCGGCCACGGCGTCCGCCGAATCGGCTGCGGCAATCACCGCCATGCCGATTCCGCAATTGAAGGTGCGCAACATCTCGGCTTCAGCCACCGGCCCTTCCGCGGCGAGCCAGCGGAAAACCGGCGGCACCGGTATGGCCGGCAGATCGAGCCGGATTCCGAGCCCATTCGGCAGTATGCGCGGCAGGTTGTCGGGAAAGCCGCCGCCGGTGATATGCGCCAGCGCCTTGATCGGCGCGCCGGCACGCAGCGCCTGAAGAATCTGGCGGACATAGATCCGGGTCGGCGTCAGCAGGGCTTCGGCGAGCGAGATCTGCGAGGCGAAAGGGGCGGGTCCATCAAGCGCCAGCCCGGCGTCGGCCACGATCCGCCGCACCAGTGAAAATCCATTCGAATGCAGGCCGGAGGAACTGAGCCCGAGGACGATGTCGCCGGCGGCGACGTCCGGCCGCGGCAGCAGCCGCCCGCGCTCGGCGGCGCCGACCGCAAAGCCCGCCAGATCATAATCCCGGCCGGCATAAAGACCCGGCATTTCCGCGGTCTCGCCGCCGATCAGCGCAGCGCCCGCCTCGCGGCAGCCCTGCGCGATGCCGGCGACGATCTCGGCCCCGACGTCGGCGTCGAGATGGCCGGTCGCGTAATAATCGAGGAAGAACAGCGGCTCGGCGCCCTGGACGATCAGATCGTTGACGCACATCGCGACGAGATCGATGCCGATCGAATGGTGGATGTTGCTCTCGACCGCGAGCTTGACCTTCGAGCCGACGCCGTCATTCGCCGCGACGAGGATGGGATCGCTGAAACCCGCTGCCTTGAGATCGAACAGACCGCCGAAGCCGCCGATTTCGGCGTCGGCGCCGGGACGCCGCGTCCCCCGCACCAGAGGCTTGATTTTTTCGACCATCGCATTGCCGGCATCGATATCGACGCCTGCATCGGCATAAGTCAGCGGCCGCCGCCCGATCCAATTGTCCTTTTTCGATGCCATCTCTGCCCCGTCCTGATGGCAGCCCTAACCTGTCGCCCCGGACATATCAAGCACTTGGAAGCAACACATGCCGGGCGAAAGCGTGAGGTGGTTTCCCGCCCGCTCGCCTTGCAAATTGCGTAGATTTTACCGCCTTATCCCGCACCGGATAATGACATTAAGTTGCGCCAATACGAGTCGCACGCTTTTTCGGAGGATCATGACCACTTACACCAGTCTGCCTAATCTCATCACGCTGGCGCGGCTTTGTCTCGTGCCCATCGTCATCGCGATGATTTCCGCCGGCCGCTGGACCGAAGCCTGCCTGATTTTCATCGCCGCGGGCATTTCCGACGCCATCGATGGCTGGCTGGCCAAAACCTTCAACCTGCAGACGGAACTTGGCGCCTATCTCGATCCGCTCGCCGACAAGGCGCTGCTCATTTCCATCTATGTCGCGCTGGCGGTCTTCGGCGCCGTCCCGTCGTGGCTCACGATTCTCGTCGTCGCGCGCGACGTCATGATCATCGGCGCGTTCATGATTTCGTGGCTGATGAACAAGCCGGTAGCGATCCACCCGCTTTGGATTTCCAAAGCGAATACGACGGCGCAGATCGGCTTCGCGGCGGCGGTGCTTGGCGCCAAGGCATTCCAGTTTACCTTGGGGCCGCTGTTTCTGGTCTGCACCCTTGCCGTCGCGGCATTGACGCTGGCCTCTCTGGCAGCCTATCTGGCTGGGTGGGCGAGACACATGAGCCTGTGAGGCATCGTTACAGGTTTTAAGACGTGGTGAGGTCGTTCTCATGCGGATCGAGTGGCAGATCATTTTCTGGTTCGCGGCTCTGGCTTGCCTCGTCATGCTGCTCTGGCTGTTCAACGGGGTGATCCTGCCCTTCGCCGCGGCTTTCGTCATCGCCTATCTGCTCGATCCGCTGGCTGTGCATTTGCAACGCCTGGGGCTCAACCGGCTTGCGGCGACGCTCGTCATTCTTTTCGGCTTCGTTTTCGTCCTGGCGCTCATTCTGGTTCTCATCGTGCCGGCGTTGACGCACCAGTTCGCGGCCTTCATCCAGGCGCTGCCCGCGCTGCTCAACAAATTGCAGGGCCTGATCGCTGGCGCCGCTACCAAACTCAACACGGATTTTGCCACGCCGCTGCTGCGCAAGCTGGGATTGCGCAGCACCAGCATGCCGGACATCAAGACGAGCCTCAACGACATCGCCGGTCAGGCGGCGGGTTGGTTCGGGGGGGCGCTCAACTCGGTCGTCAGCCACGGAGCGGCGCTCATCAGCCTGGCGTCGCTACTGGTGGTGACGCCGGTCGTCGCTTTCTACATGCTGCTCGACTATCACCGCATGATCGCGGCGGCCGACAGCCTCATCCCGCCGCGCTATCGCGGCGTCGTGCATCAGCTCGCGCATCAGATCGACACGACCATGTCGGGTTTTCTGCGCGGACAATCGCTGGTCTGCCTTTTCCTGGGTCTCTGGTATGGTCTTGGCCTGACGATCGTCGGCGTCAATTTCGGCCTGCTGATCGGCATAACCGGCGGCTTCCTGAGTTTCATCCCCTATGTCGGCTCGATGACGGCATTGATCGCGGCGGCGATCATCTCGCTCGTGCAGGGCTGGCCGCACTGGACGTTATTCGCTTCGGCGGTGGGCGTGGTTGTCGTCGGCCAGTTTCTCGAGGGCAATGTGATCTCCCCGAAGCTCGTCGGCGACAAGGTCGGTCTGCATCCCGTCTGGCTGATGTTCGCGCTGCTCGCCTTCGGCAGTTTGCTCGGCTTCACCGGCCTCATCATCGCGGTGCCGGTCGCCGCGGCGGTGGGCGTGCTTCTGCGTTTCGCGGTTCAGCAATATCGCGCCAGCGAGCTCTATACGAACTTTCCGGAATCGCACGCGCTGATCCTGCCCAAGGCTATAAAGGCGCCGGACGAGCGGTGAGATGAAATTCGGACCGCGCGTTCCGCGCTGGCAGCAACTCGGCCTCGAATTGCCGATCGAGCCGCATTTCTCCCGCGCCGATTTCCTCGTCTCGCAGTCGAACGCCGCGGCATTGCAGATGATCGAGGCATGGCCGCATTGGCCGGGCAACATATTGCTGCTTGTCGGGGGGCCGGGGAGCGGCAAGAGCCATCTGGCGGCGATCTGGGCGGCGCGGGCAGGGGCGGAGATTTTCTCCGGCGCGCGCCTTGCCGAGTCTGATGTGGCGAGCCTTGCGGCCCTGACCGCCAAGCCGGCATTGGTGGTCGATGATGCCGATGCCCTCGGCGGCGCCGAGGCGGCGCTGTTTCATCTTTTCAATCTCGCCCGGCAGGAAAAGCAAAGCGTGCTGTTGACGGCAAGGCGGCCGCCGGACCTTTGGGGCTTGGCCATACCCGACCTTGTCTCGCGCCTGCGGCTCGCGCCTGTCGCCGAACTCGGCGCGCCGGATGACGAGTTGCTGCGCGCGGTCCTGCAAAAGCTGTTTCGCGATCGCCAATTGCTCGTCGATGGGTCGGTCGTCGACTATATCGCTTTGCACATCGAACGCTCGCTCGGTGTCGCCCGGGCCGTTGTGGAGGCCCTCGACCGGATGGCTTTGGCGCGCGGCGGCGCCGTAACGCGGGCGCTCGCGCGGGAGCTGCTGGCCGACGCCGGCGACGAGGCGGATTAACTAACCGGGCGGCATGGCAAATATTCTCGCTGGGTCATGTTGACCCGGCGGGGGGCTGCGCCTAAAGCCATGCCATGAGTTGAGGAGTAGGATCGTGCGTCGCTTCGGAACTTTCCTGATTTCTTTTGCACTTGTGCAATTCGTCGCGGGCGCCGGGTTCGCCCAGGACAAGAAGCCGCCGCCGGTCGGTTCGCAGCCGGAGACGACGACGGCGACTTACGGGGCCTGGACCTTGCAATGCGAGCGCCGTGCCGACGTCGCCAAAGGCGAGAAGATCTGCGAGATCGAGGAATCGGTCATCCCGCAGAATCAGCAAAGTCCGATCGCCCGCATCGGCATCGGTCATCCGATCGGCACCGACAAGAGGCAATATCGGATCACCGCGATCTTCCCGCCGAATGTCTACATTCCGGTTGCGCCCGCGATCAAAGCCAAGGACGGCGATCCGGCCATCGCGCTCGCCTGGAAGCGCTGCTTCCCCGGCGGCTGCTTTGCCGATACGAGCGTTGCGCCCGAGGCGCTGAAGAGCTGGCGCGCGATCGAAGCTGATACCGGCAGGCTGACCTTTACCGAGGCTGCCGGACGCAATCTCGCGATCCAGTTCTCGCTCCGTGGCTTCGCCCAGGCGCTCGAAGCGCTGGAAAAAGCGAAGTCGTAAGAGATCGGCTCAAGACAAGTACGGTTTTCAAGCGCGGTGGCAACGCCGCGCTTTTTTCATTGTGATCTCCAGGAGCAATGCGTGTCCCCCGATTGACAGTCTGCGCCGTAGAAATGTAATAATATAACATATACATTTCTGGGATCGGGGGTCTCGTGCGTCTATCGTCTTTGTTTCGGGTCGCGGCCGGGGCTGCGGCCCTTATCGCCGCGAATGGGGTCAAGGCCCAGCAGGCTCTGCCGCAAGTCAACGTGACAGCAGCGGGGGAAAACCAATCGCCGCTGGCGCCGAGCCATGAGGTGCTGGTCGAGACCCAGGCGCTCGACGCTGCACGGGCGAATATTTTCGCGCCTGTTGGCGCCAATGCCTATGAGATCGACGAGACGACGATCAACAACCTGCCGCAGGGGCAGGACACGCCACTCGAAAAAGTTCTGCTTCAGGCGCCGGGCGTCTCGCAGGATTCGGCGGCGAGCGGCGATCTGCACGTCCGCAACGAGCATGCAAATGTGCAATACCGGATCAATGACATTTTGCTGCCCGATGGTGTTTCCGGCTTCGGGCTGATGCTCGAGACACGTTTCATCAGTTCGCTGACGCTGCTCGATGGTGCGCTGCCTGCCCAGTATGGCCTGCACACCGCGGGCGTCGTCGATATCCAGACGCGCAGCGGCACGTATCAGCCGGGCGGCAGCCTGAGCGTTTATGGCGGCAGCCATGCGACGCTCACGCCGAGCTTTGATGATGGCGGCACGATCGGCAACACGCAATTCTATGTTGCCGGCCAATTGCTGACCGACAATGTCGGCATCGAAAATCCGACGCCCGATTACGACGCGATCCACGATTTGACCGCACAGGGCAAGTTCTTCGGCTATGTATCGACCCTTCTCGGTGACGGCGGACGGTTCAGCATCATCAGTGGCACGTCGGTCAGCTCGTATGAAATTCCCAATTCGCCGGGGCAGGCACCGGTCAACACGGTCAATGGCATCAGTGATTTCAACTCATCGCTGCTCAATGAAAATCAGGTGGAACGGAATTTCTACAATGTCGCCGCTTGGCAGAAGTCAGCCGGTCCGATCGACGCTCAGATCGCTTTTTTCTCGCGCTATTCGACGTTGCATTTCGTGCCCGATTCGCTCGGAGACATTATCTTCAACGGTGTCGCCTCGGATGTGCAGCGGAATAGCCTGCTCAACGGATTTCAGGGCGATGCGGGCTATCATCTCGGCCCGCACACCATCCGTTTCGGCTTCGAAGTGAGCGGCGAATCGACGGATTCGATCAATAATGATCTGGTTCTGCCGCTCGATACCGGCGGCAATCCGGAGAGCACGCTCGTCGGCAAATATGATGCTAGCAGCAAGCTCGGCTGGCTCGGCTCAATCTACGCGCAGGACGAATGGCGCATCACCGACCAACTGACTCTCAACGCCGGCCTGCGCTTCGATCAGATGGCTGCTTATGTCACGACCAATCAGTTGAGCCCGCGCGTCAGCCTCACGTACAAGCCTTTTGCCGGGACGACGTTCCATGCCGGCTATGCGCGCTATTTCACGCCGCCCGAGCAGGCGCTCGCTGCGCCGACCAATCTGGCGCTCTATGCCAACACGTCAGCGGCGCCGGGCGTGAATGAATCGAGCCCGGTGCGGCCGGAGCGCTCGGATTATTTCGATGCGGGCGTCGATCAGAAGCTGCTGCCCGGTCTCAGCGCCGGAGTCGATGCTTATTACAAGCGCGCGACCAATCTGCTCGACGACGGGCAGTTCGGCCAGGCTCTGGTGCTGACCGCCTTTAATTACGCGAAAGCCTACAATACCGGTGTCGAGTTGAAGGCGGATTACCAGATGGGCGATCTCTCAGCCTATGCCAATTTCGCCTGGGCGCGGCAGCGCGCGACGCAGGTGTCGTCGAACCAATATCTGTTCGATCCTGACGAACTCGCCTATATCTCGGATCACTACATCTATACGGATCACGCCCAGACGCTGACCGGCTCGGCCGGCATCTCCTACCTCTGGCAGGCGACAAAATTCAGCGCCGATCTCATCTATGGCAGCGGCCTGCGCAACGGCTTCGCCAATACCGGGACGGTGGCGCCCTATACGCAGGTCAATCTCGGCATCTCGCATGAGTTCCGATTGCCGGGCAATTCAGGCTTGGGGCCGCTGGAACTGCGCTTCGATGTCGTCAATCTGCTCGACAACATCTACGAGATCAGGGACGGCTCCGGCATCGGCGTCTTCGCGCCTCAATATGGGCCGCGGCGCGGATTCTTCGGTGCCCTCACGCAAAAATTCTGACAAGAGCGGCGACACTGATTATAGGGTCGGGACGCAGTTCTGACCCAGGTCCAACATGCCGCTCTACTTCGCCTATGGCGCGAACATGGACAGCGCCGCCATGCGCCTGCGGGCGCCCAATTCGCGGGCGCTCGGCCGGGCGCGGCTGGCGCGGCACAAGTTCTTCATCATGAAGTCGGGCTACGCCTCGGTGCGGCGCGATCCGCATGCGAATGTCGAAGGCGTGCTCTTTGATCTCGCGCTCTCGGATGTGCCGGCGCTCGATCGCTTCGAGGAGGTTGGCCGCGGCCTTTATACCAAGGCCGTCCAGCCCGTCCTGCGTGAGGGTGCGCAGCCGGTGCGTGCGCTCGTCTATATCGGCGCCGAGGCGGCCGAGGGTAAGCCGACCGCCGCTTATCTTGAGAGCATTCTCGCGGGAGCAAAGGGCGAAGGTCTGCGCGAAGATTATATTGCCTTTCTGGCGTCGTTCGGTGGCGCGGAGACGGGGCACGGCACGCGCTGGCGCGCCATTCGGGCCAAAGGTATCTGAGAAGGGCATCTGAATTGGGTATCGAGATCGCGCGCGATGTCGCGGCTTTGCGGAGAACCGTCGCGCGCTGGCGCGCGGAAGGCGCACGGATCGCTCTCGTGCCGACGATGGGCGCCCTGCACGAGGGCCATCTGTCGCTGGTGCAGGAGGCCGGGGCGCGCGCCGATCGCATCATCATGTCGATCTTCGTCAACCCGACGCAATTCGCGCCGACCGAGGACTTCGCCGCCTATCCGCGCAGCTTCGACAAGGATGTTGCGGCCTTCGCTGCGGCGGGAGGCGATCTGGTTTTCGCCCCGGAGGTTGCGGAGGTCTATCCGCCGGGCTTCGTCACCAAGGTGAGCCTTGGCGGACCTGCGACAGCAGGGCTCGAAGATAAATTCCGGCCGGATCATTTTGCCGGCGTCGCGACGATCGTCGCCAAACTGCTCATCATGGCCGCGCCCGACGTCGCGATTTTCGGCGAGAAGGATTATCAGCAGCTCGCCGTGATCCGCCGGATGGCGCGCGATCTCAACCTTGAAGCCGAGATTGTCGGCGCGCCGACCATCCGTGCCGCGGACGGCCTCGCGCTGTCTTCCCGGAATGTCTATCTCGGATTGAACGAGCGCGGCGCGGCGCCGCTGCTTCACGCTGCACTTGAGCGTTGCCGCGCGGCGATCCTGCGGGGTGTTCCGGTTGCGTCAGCCGTTGACAGTGCGCGGGACGCTCTGACCGAAGCCGGCTTTGCCGTGGATTATGTCGCGGCGCGGCACGCCGAGACGCTGGCGCCGGTCGCCGCGCGCGGCGAAAGCCCGATCCGTCTGCTTGTTGCAGCGCGGATCGGCACGACGCGGCTTATCGACAATATCGGCGTGTAGCGTCAAAAGGCGCACAAGCGCGCAGTAATACGTCCCCGCAACGACGGCCAAGCTTGCCTCCGCGCGAAGGCCGCTTCACACTTTTCCGGACGTAGCTTAGCGCCATATAAAGCAAACAAAATTTGGAATTCAGGGAGGAAAAATGCGGATCGGCGTCGATCTCGGCGGCACGAAAATCGAGGCGATCGCGCTCGCCGATGACGGCAGCGTTCGCGAACGCCGCCGCAAACCGACGCCTGCGGGCGATTATCAGGCGATCCTCGCGGCGATCCGCGATCTCGTTCTCAGCGTCGAAGCGGACCTCGGCGAGACGGCGAGTCTCGGCATCGCGACGCCCGGCTCGATCTCTCCGAAGACCGGCCTGTTGCGTAATTCCAATACGCTGGTGATGAACGGCAAGCCCTTCGTTGCCGACATCGGCAAGCTGCTCGGCCGGGAGATCCGCACGGAGAACGACGCCAATTGCCTCGCGCTGTCGGAGGCCATCGATGGCGCGGCGGCGGGGGCTGCGAGCGTCTTCGCCGTGATCCTCGGCACCGGCGTCGGCGGCGGTCTCGTCATCGACCGCAAGCTCGTCTCGGGCCGCAATATGATCGCTGGCGAATGGGGCCATATCCCGCTGCCGCTCAACGAGATCGAGCGGCGGCTGCCGCCGCGCGCCTGCTTCTGCGGTCAGCAGGATTGCGTCGAGACCTATCTCTGCGGTGGCGCCTTTTCGGCGGAATATCGCCAGCGCACCGGGAAAGAATTGAACGCAACCGACATTGCCGAAGCCGCGGCGAGAGGCGATGCGGCCGCGCAGGCGACGCTCGACATTTATGTGGACCGGCTGGCGCGGGCGCTGGCGGTGGTCATCAACATTGTCGATCCGGAGGCGATCGTCTTCGGCGGCGGCCTCTCGAAAATCCCGCAGCTTTACGACATGCTGCCGCCGCTGCTCGGGCGCTATGCCTTCTCCGATGTGATGATGACGCGCGTGCTGCAAGCCAAACACGGCGATTCGAGCGGCGTGCGCGGCGCCGCGTGGCTCTGGCCGAAGGATTAGTTCTTCAGGATTAGTTCTTGGCGTTCTTCTGCGCGAGGAGCCGGTCATATTCGGCGCGGACGAGCGTCTGGCCGTAGATCCGCTCGAGTCTGCGGACCGTGAAGTGGCCTTGTGCGACCGATTGGAAATGATCGATGAAGGCGAAGTTGATTGCGCCGCCGCCGGCCGCGCCGATCAGGGGCACCGCCTGCGCTGCGAGCTTGTCGGAGACGACGACGCCGAACCGCGCGGCGATCTGCCCGATCAGCCGGGCGACGACCGGCGCGCCCTCGTCGGTGACGCCGCGGTTGATCACGAAGCGCGCCGCCTCGCTCACCGATTTGGCGAGTATGCTGCGAACCGAAAAATAGCTGCTCTCCATGGCGAGTTGATCGTCTCTGGCGGCGCCGAGGGCGAAGACCTGAAGGCAGGCGAGCGCCGCTTCCGGCTGTGAAAGGTCTTCGCCGGAGGCGCGGGCGATGGCGGCGATCGAGCGCAGCATCACCATGATCGAAAAAGGCAGTTCGACCGGCAGCGTCGCAATGCCGAAGGCGCCACCAAGCGTGCCTGAAAGGGTTACGGCGGCTTTGTGGAGGCCGCGCTGATCGGTCAGCGCAGAGGGCCGCAGGGTTCGCAAGGTCGCGGTAAAGGCCGTGCGGATCGCGCCCTCGACCGCCCTGTCCACGATGGTCGTGACATTATGCGGGAGCATTCTGCCAAACCGTTCAATCTCGCTGCCAAAGGCGTTGGCGATGCGCACGGCGAAGCTCTTGTGCTCGAGCTGGTCCACTGCACGGGCGAGGGCTGCGGCATCCTCCGGGGAAAGCGACCCGGTTACGATCACGGGCGGCAGCGGGTTCGCGGCCGGGTCTCTGGGGTGTTCGGACAGGGACATGAATGATCCGGGAAGAGGGAGGCGCAGATTCAGCGCGCACGAAGCATGAAAGGAATATGAGGCCGGCAGCGGGGTCCGCCAAGGCCGGTGACCGCCCGCGTGTGTGTTTTCCCTCTCTCGAAATGATCGATAAAATTGAATGTAATTCTCTAACTAACTGGTTTCGCTAGATTTTATTAGAATACGAAAAAGCCGTTTCGATAAAATTCGAATGAATTGCTTACGCCGCCCGCAAACGCCCGCGCTCATCGTTTCGTGACGAAAGGCGGGGGATTTCAGCATGTTCGGTGTTTTGGCGGGGCGCGCCGGCGCGCTGGCGCTTATGGTTCTGGCGGGCGTTTTCACCGCGCGGGCGGCCGAGGCGCCGGTGCTCAAGGCGAGCTATGCGGCCACCGGCGTTGTCAGCAGCGTGCCCTATGGCTGGGTCGATTTCTGCCGCCGGTATGCCGGCGAGTGCGACCACGGCCAATTGCCGCCGCGTGAGATCACGCTTTCGGCCGCGGCTTTCAAGGCGATCGATCGCATCAATAAATGGGTCAACAAGACGATTGTGCCGATCACCGACTGGGATCACTGGCAGGTCGTCGACCAATGGGATTATCCGCTGGACGGGAAGGGGGATTGCGAGGATTTCGCCCTGTTCAAGCGCCGGCTTCTGATCGAACTCGGCTTTCCCCGCCAGGCGCTGCTGATGACCGTGGTGAAGGATACGCGCGACGAAGGTCATGCGATCCTGACGGTGAAGACCGACCACGGAGAATTCGTGCTCGACAATCTCAGCGATCAGATCAAGCCGTGGAACGCGACGCCCTATCATTTCGTCAAACGGCAGTCGCAGACGGACGAGAATGTCTGGCTGCAGATTGGTCCGCCGACCACCGAACCGGCTATCGTCTCGCGCTGAGCTTTTGAAGACCGGCGCTTAGATATACGCAAAGGCCGCGCTGAACGAGCCCAATACGCCGAGGCCGAGCGCCACATACCACGGCCAGCGCGCGCCCTGGCGGATGATCGAGAGTGTCGCGATCGCGATGGAAATGTGGAGCAGGGTCACCGCGACCGTCAAGATCTTGTGGCGGCGTTCGTGCTTTTCGCTGGAGCGCAGGCTCTGCTCCGTCAGGTCTTCCTGCGTCTTGGCCGCCAGGCTGATCGATTCCTGGTCTTCTTCGTTGCGTTTGGCCTGCGCCTTGAAATTATCCGCATTGGCACCCGGACCGGCGAGAACCGCGGCGACGTCGTAGAGGTTCTTCTTGAGGCTTTTGGCCTGGTAAAAGCCCCAACTGTCCGTCGCCTTGTCCTGGAACAGCGTGGCCTGGCTCTTCGCGTCGATGGTGGCGGCGGTCTCGATAGTCTCAAGGCTGCCGATGAATGCGGCAATCACCGCCAAAATCGCGATTGTGACGGCGACGAGCGCCAAAAACGGGTTGCCCGAATGAGCGGCATGTTCGGCATGTTCGGCCTGCTCAAAATGTTCAGTCGGCTCAACGTCGGACATTCGTCCCCCACCATAATTTGTTCGCCGGCGAAGCGGCGGTGCTGACGGAATCGTCAACGTGTTGCATCTTGGCCCTGGCTTTGCAACGCCCCGACCGGCCTCGCCGCGCCGTGCCGCAAGCAGCATGGACAAGGCGCGCAGGCGGTCCTATAAGCCGCGCCGATGCTGCGCGGCGGCAAAGCTCGGGATTGCGACAGATGGCACTTGAAGCTGACGGGTCGGAGGCGGCTTTCACGGCCCTGCGCCTCACCATGGTGGAATGCCAGATCCGGACTTTCGCCGTCACCGACCGCGCCGTCATCGCTCAGTTTCTTGCCGTGCCGCGCGAAAAATTCGTCCCGGCGGCGGTTCGCGATCTTGCCTATTCGGATACCGCGCTCAAGATCGCCGACGACCACGCGGGCGAGCCCGAGCGCCGGCTGCTGCCGCCTTTGATCCTCGCCCGGCTCATCCAAGCGGCCGAAATCAAGCCGGGTGATCGTGTTCTCGATGTCGCGCCCGGCACCGGCTATTCCACGGCGATCCTGGCGGGTTTGGCGCAGAGCGTCACCGCGCTCGAATCCGATCCCGGCCTGCAAGCTGCCGCAAAAGCCAATCTCGCCGCCGCGGACCTCGGCGCAATTGCGGTGTTCGGCGGTCCGCTGCGCGAAGGGGTAGCGTCCGCCGCGCCTTTCGACATCATCTTCGTCAATGGCGCGGTCGAGGACCATCTCGACACATTGTTCGCGCAATTGAGCGATGGCGGCCGGCTCCTCACGCTTTCGCGAGTTGAGAATTCTGTGGACAGGCTCGCATGCCGCGCGACCGCCTTCGAGAAGAATTCCGGCGAGATCAGTACGCGCCCGCTGTTCGATGCTTCGGCGCCGCTTCTCCCAGACTTCCGCAAGGACCCGGCCTTCATTTTTTGAGGGCCGCGTTCCGCCTTCACTAACCGTACCCGAATGTGTCGCATTTTTGCGGCACCCCCTCACTTTCTGCCGTCGCAGGCTTGGCGCTGGGCTGGGGAGGGGCTTAATACCAATACATTGCGGGCTTCGGACTTTGGAGTCGTGCGCGGTCTGACGCCAGTCACCAAACTGGCGCCACGCTGTTGCACCGATGCAATGTGGAGTTTCCAGGTTTGAACAATAGCGGGTGTCGGATCGGCAGGCGTGTCTTGAATCTTCAAGCGCGCGGCCTCGCTCTTCGCGCGGGCGCGCTCGTGCCGGCGTTTGCGCTTGCTTCTGTCGCAATGACCGCCTTTCCGGGCTTCGACAGCGCGCGCGCCGAATCCATGTCGGGCGCGCTGGTGCGCGCCTATGGCGGCAATCCCGATCTCAATCAGCAGCGCGCCGGTGTGCGCGCGCAGGACGAGGGTGTTCCGCGTGCCGCCTCGGCTTATCGGCCGACCGTCTCGGCGACGGGTCAATATGGCTTCAGCTACCTCAATTCACGAGAGCCGGGCTCGGCGCTCGGTATCTCCGGCGGGTTCGGGTATAAAGCCGCGACCGATGAGGGCGTTCTCGGCATAACGGCGACCGAGACGATCTTCAACGGCAACCGCAACTTCAACAGCGTGCGTCAGGCCGAAACCAACGTGCTCGGGGCGCGCGAAACGCTGCGCAACACGGAACAGAACGTGCTGCAGAATGGTGCGACCGCCTATATGGACGTGCTGCGCGATACGGCCATTCTCGATCTGCGCAAGAACAACATCATCGTTCTCGAAGAGCAATTGCGCCAGACCCGCGACCGCTTCAATGTCGGCGAAGTGACTCGTACCGACGTCGCGCAGGCGGCTTCGAGCCTCGCCTCCGCGCGCTCGGACTATTTCACTGCGCAGGCCAATCTTGAAACGAGCATCGCCAATTATCATCAGGTGATCGGTGTCGATCCGGCTCATCTTGAGCCGGCGCGTTCGGTCGAAAGCCTGCTGCCGTACACGCTGGGGCAGGCGATCAGTGTCGCGATTGCCCAGCATCCGGAAGTGCAGGCGGCGCTGCATCAGGTCGATGCCGCGGAATTGCAGGTGAAACTCGTCGAGGGCGAGTTGATGCCGACGGTGTCGGTCGTCGGCCAGGTCGCGCAGAATTACAATTATTCGGGCGAGACGGGCTTCAGGCTGTTCAATGGCACTATCCTCGGCGAGGTTTCGGTGCCGATCTATACCGGTGGCGAAGTCGATGCCCACGTCCGCCAGGAAAAGGAATTGCTTGCGCAGGCGGAGCTGCAGGCCGATCTGCAGCGCACGGAGGTGCGCGCTTCGGTGGTCTCCAACTGGGGCCTGCTCGATACAGCGAAGGCGGTGATCGTCTCGGATCAGGCGGCGGTGAAAGCGGCCGAGATTGCGCTTGAAGGCGTGCGCGAGGAAGCGCGCGTCGGCCAGCGCACCACGCTCGACGTCCTCAACGCGCAGCAAACCTTGCTGAATGCGCGGGTGAGTCTCGTCTCGGCGCAGCGCGATCGGGTCGTCGCCTCTTACGCGACCTTGGCGGCAGTCGGTGAATTGTCCGCCGACACGCTCGGGCTTGATGTCGTCCGTTACGATCCGACGGTTCACTTCGATCAGGTGAAAGACAAGTGGATCGGCTTGCGGACGCCGGACGGGCGCTGAATTCTGTGCGCCCGTGCCGCGGAATATGCGGCGCTCTCCAAATAGCCCCTATCGAAAATCAGCGACTTGCGGTCTAATTGAGTCGAAATTGATTTGGGGCGCAGCCCGCGCGTAAGGCATCGGCGATTGCCTTCGGGGCTTGCCCCATCCGGAGCAGAGAGCGTCACCCGAATGAATGCGCCCAACGCCCTTTCGCAAGACAAGACCAGCGCCGAGCGAAAGGCCTACGAGCCATCGATGGAGGAAATTCTCGCTTCGATCCGGCGGATCATTGCGGACGATCAGGTTTTGCCGCATTCAGCGCCGGAACTGGCGCCTGCGGCCCCGGTCGTACCTGCGTCAGCCGTAGAACCGGCTGAGGCAATCGCCGAGCCGGTTGCCTTACAGTCGCCTGAAGGCGACGACGCTGAAGTCGACGGCTGGACAGACGTTCCGGCGGCCATTCCGCCACGGCCGAGCCGGCTGGCGCAGGCGGAGCCTGTCGCCGCGCCGTCGCGCAGCGGCTTCGATTTCGTCCCCGGGCGAGATTTCCGGCCGCTGCCGCCACGCGCCCCGGCGCCGGAAAGACCGGCTTTTGTCCGTGAGCCCGCCGCGGCGCGTCCGGCGCAGGAACCGCCCGCCGATCTGCGGCGCGAGGCGGCGCGCCGGATCACGACCGCGCCCCGTCCGCAACAGCCAGTCCCCGCCGCCGCGGAGGAGGCCCTCGTTTCGCCGGCGACGGATGCAATGGTTTCACATGCTTTCAACACGTTGATCGCGAGCCGATTCCTCCAATCGAACGACGCGATGGGCGAAATGGTGCGCGACATGCTGCGGCCCATGCTCAAGGCTTGGCTGGATGACAATCTGCCGATCCTGGTCGAACGCCTCGTACGCGCCGAGATCGAGCGCGTCGCGCGCGGCGGCCGCTGAGCCGAGGCTTTCTTCACCCGCGTTGACTTCACGGCGCCGCTTGGGCTTTTAGGCGACCGAGGCGCATGTTCCGGGAAAGCTGCACGGCTTTTCCGCGGAAAGTGCCCTAACTTATTGAATTGGAGCTTCTTACGTTCGGAGAATCGCCTCCGGGCGCAAGCGGCGCGTTTCGGCGTCTGGCGCCGAGAGATTTGGTTTGTGGATGATGGACAAGACATTCGACCCGCAACAGGTGGAACAGCGGATTTCGGCGCTGTGGGACGAGGCGGGGGCGTTCCGCGCCGGCCGGCCGGAACGTGCCGGCGCCGAGACGTTCAGCATCGTCATTCCGCCGCCGAATGTCACCGGCTCGCTGCACATGGGCCATGCGCTCAACAACACGCTGCAGGACATTCTCTGCCGCTTCGAGCGTATGCGCGGCAAGGACGTGCTCTGGCAGCCGGGGACGGATCATGCCGGCATCGCGACGCAGATGGTCGTCGAGCGGCAATTGCTGGAGCGCCAGCAACCGGGGCGGCGCGAACTCGGCCGCGAGAAATTCCTCGAGGAGGTCTGGCGCTGGAAAGAGGAATCCGGGGGCGCCATCGTCAATCAGCTAAAGCGCCTTGGCGCCTCCTGCGACTGGTCGCGCGAGCGCTTCACGATGGACGAGGGCCTGTCGAAGGCGGTGGTGAAGGTCTTCGTGCAGCTTTATCGCGAAGGGCTGATCTACAAGGACAAGCGGCTCGTCAATTGGGACCCGAAACTCCTCACCGCCATCTCCGACCTCGAAGTCGTGCAGAAGGAGGAGAAGGGCAGCCTCTGGCATTTGCGCTATCCGCTCGCGGACAAGGACTTCAATCCCGACGATCCGTCGACGTACATCGTCGTCGCGACGACAAGGCCGGAGACGATGCTGGGTGACACCGCCGTTGCCGTGCATCCCGATGACGAACGCTACACGCATCTGGTTGGTAAGAACGTGCGGCTGCCGCTTGTCGGCCGGCTGATCCCCATTGTCGCGGACACGTATTCCGATCCTGAAAAAGGCACCGGCGCGGTGAAGATCACCTCGGCGCATGACTTCAACGATTTCGAGGTCGGCAAGCGGCACGGGCTACGGCTTATCAACGTGCTCGATGCAGAAGCGAATATCTGGTTGAGGGATAATTCTGCGTTTCTTGCCGATGTGCCTGAATCAGACGAGCTTGTCGGCACGATCATTCAACTGGACAAGAAATCTCGTGAAGCGGCCCGTAAAATCGTCGTCGAACTGATGGACGCGCGAGGCCTGCTCGATAAGATCGAGCCGACGCAACATGCCGTGCCGCACGGCGACCGCTCCGGCGCGGTGCTTGAGCCGCGCTTGACCGATCAATGGTATGTCGATGCGAAAGTGCTGGCTGAGCCGGCGCTTGCCGCCGTTCGTGAGGGCAAGACCAAATTCATTCCCGAAAATTGGTCGAAGACCTATTTCCAATGGCTCGACAATATCCAGCCCTGGTGCATCTCGCGTCAGCTTTGGTGGGGTCATCAAATCCCGGCGTGGTATGGGCCTGACGGCGCGATCTTCGTCGCCACTTCCAAGGAAGAGGCCTGTCAGCAGGCGCGTGAATTTTATCGTGTGTCGGAATTGCCGGATGGCACGCCCGGCTTTCCAAATTTGGAGCTGGTCGTCAGTGGCGATCTTGCGGCGCTCGGGCCGGAGGACGCTTACGATAATAGTCAGATAACGGAGATGATGATCCGTCGCGACGAGGACGTTCTCGACACCTGGTTCTCCTCCGCGCTCTGGCCGTTCTCGACGCTCGGCTGGCCGGACGAGACGCCGGAACTGAAACGCTTTTATCCGACCAATGCGCTTGTCACCGGCTTCGACATCATCTTCTTCTGGGTCGCGCGGATGATGATGATGGGCCTGCACTTCATGCAGGATGTGCCGTTCGCCGATGTCTATATCCACGCCCTCGTCCGCGACGAGAAGGGCGCCAAGATGTCGAAGTCGAAGGGCAACGTCATCGACCCGCTGGGCCTCATCGACGAATATGGCGCCGATGCTCTGCGCTTCACGCTCGCGGCGATGGCGGCGCAGGGCCGCGACATCAAGCTCTCGACGCAGCGCGTCGAAGGCTATCGCAATTTCGCGACCAAGCTCTGGAACGCGGCCCGCTTCGCCGAGATCAACGGCTGTGCGCGCGATGCGGCTTTCGATCCGCGCGACACACGGATCACGCTCAACCAGTGGATCGTCAGCGAGGCGGCGAAGGCAATTTCCGAAGTGACCGTGGCGATCGAAGCCTATCGTTTCAACGATGCAGCGAATGCCGCCTATCGTTTCGTCTGGAATATTTTCTGCGACTGGTATCTGGAGCTTGCCAAGCCTTTGCTGCAGGGCGCGGACGAAACCGCGAAAGCCGAGACGCAGGCGACGACCGCCTTCGTGCTCGACCAGGCGGTGAAGCTGCTGCATCCCTTCATGCCGTTCATCACCGAGGAATTGTGGGCGAACGCGCCGCGCGAGAGCGTGCTGGCGCTGGCGCCCTGGCCGGTGCTCGAAGGCATCGGCTTTCCGGCAGCCGAGGCCGAGATCGGCTTCGTCGTCGAGCTGATTTCGGAAATCCGCTCCGTCCGTTCGGAGATGAACGTGCCGGCCGGCGCGCAGGTGCCGCTCGTGCTAGTCGGCGCGGATTCGTCCGTGCAGGCGCGCGTCGAGACCTGGGCCGAGATCATCAAGCGACTGGCGCGGCTTTCCGACATTTCCTTCGCCGTAGAGGCGCCGGGGCAATCCGCCCAGTTGATCGCGCGCGGCACGCTTGGCGCGCTGCCGCTCGAAGGCATCATCGATTTCGCGGCGGAAAAGGTGCGGCTCGCCAAAGAGATCGAGAAGCTGCAAGGCGAGGCGAAGAAGATCGAGGCCAAGCTCGGCAATGCCGATTTCGTCGCCCGCGCGCCCGAAGATGTGGTGGAAGAAAATCGCGAGCGTCTGGCGGATGCTCACTCCCGCGCGACGAAACTCGGCGCGGCGCTGAAAAGGCTGGGGTAGGAGTTAAATCACCCAGTCTTCCCGCGCCACGGCGTCGGCGACGAGTTCGGCCTTCACCTTCCCGACATAGGCTTGCAGCGCCTGATCGGAACGGGAGCGCGGGCGCGGAATGTCGATGACGAGCGATGCCTTGACTTCGCCGGGCTTGCCGCCGAGCGCGACGACGCGATCGGCGAGATAGACGGCTTCGTCGATATCGTGCGTGACGAACAGGACCGTTTTGTCGAACTGCTGCCAGACGCGCACGAGTTCGTCCTGCAAGGCCTGGCGCGTCAGCGCGTCGAGCGCGGAAAAGGGCTCATCCATGAGCAGAATGGCGGGTCGCACCGCGAGCGCGCGGGCGAGCGCGACGCGCTGGCGCTGGCCACCCGAGAGTTGCGAGGGGAAGCGCCGGGCGAGGCCGTCGAGGCCGACGCTGCGCAGCGCCGCCAGCGCGCGCTCCTGCCTCTCGCGCCGTTTGAGACCGAGCTTTTCGAGACCGAAGGCGACATTGGCGAGCACGCGCCTCCAAGGCAGCAGCCGCGCATCCTGAAAGACGAGCGCCATGGCGCGGTCCGCGGTCTTGTCGTCGGCCACTTTCACGACCCCGGAGGACGGCTTGGCGAGGCCCATGAGCACACGCAGCAGAGTCGATTTTCCGACGCCGGAAGGGCCGACGATGGCGACGAATTCGCCGTGCTCGACCGTCAGATCGAGCCGGTCGAGGATTTTGGTGATGGCGCCGTCTTGCGCGTAGGCGAGCGAGAGACCGGAGATTTCAATCGCCGCGGTCATTGCGCCTTCCACCCCAGGATGCGGTTCTGCGCCAGCAGGAACAGCACATCCATAAGCCCGTAAAGCGCGGCGATGGTCAGCATGTAGACGACGACGATATCGGTCGCGAGCAGGCTCGAGGCCTCGTTCATGCGCTGGCCGAGCCCGGCGACGCCGAAGAGCTCAGCCGCGACGACCGCCATCCAGGCTTGGCCGAGCGCGGTGCGTACGCCGACGAATATGCCCGGCAGGCTCGCTGGAAACAGGACCTTGACCAGTTTTTCGCGGTTCGAGGTGAAGCCGAAGGCGTCCGCCACTTCGATCAAATCGCGATCGACATTGCGGATCGCCGCATGAGCGGCAAAAAAGACGATCCAGAAGACACCGATGGCGATGATGAAGACGGCGGCCTTCTGCTCGACGCCGAACCAGAGGATGGCGAAGGGAATCCAGGCAAGCCCCGGAATCGGCCGCAGCACGCGCGTCACCCAGGCGAGCGTCCATTCGAGCCGGCGGAACATGCCGGTCGCGATGCCGACGACAACGCCGCAGAAGACACCAATTGAAAGACCGATGACGTAATGCGAGAGGCTTTCCCCGACGCAGGTCAGCCAGACGCCACTTTGCACTTCGCTGACGAAGGCGCCGGGCAATTGGCTCGGCAGCGGCAGCAGCGCGCGCGCCTCGGGTGTCAGCGTCGGAACGAATTGCCAGATCAGCAGAAAGCCGATGAGGCCGGCGGCGGACAGGATGATGCGTTGCAAAGATGTGCTCATGCGCCGGCCGTGAAGGTGATGAATTGCGCCGAGGACCAGACCTTCGAATCGTCGCGCTGGCGGCCGTAGAGATAGACGGGCCGGAAACCGAAAGGCGCGTTCTGCGGCGCGAGCGTGAAACTGCCGGAAAGATCGCGCGGCAGCTCGGCTTCGGTTACACGCTCGAAGGCAAGGAAGAGTCCGACGCCGCCCAGCTCGCGGCGTAATTCGCCTTGCGCGATGAGTTCGGCCCCGCTCACCTCCCAGCGGAAGTCCGGTGCGTAGTCGCGTGGCTTGTGCGGCGGCGCGTTGGCGGATTTGGCGAAGGCGCCGATCGTGCCTTCGACGACGAAGCGCGCGTTTGCGAGATCATCGATCTCAAGCTCGATCGCATCGGCATCGCCATAGGTTTCGGAATGAAAGCCGATCGCGTCAGCACCGATGCGCCAGGCCGTCTCTTCGTTGTGCTCGAAGCCGCTGGCGGAGAAACGTCCCAGCGCCGCGCCGTCGAGGCGCAGTGTGCCGTTCCAGACGGCCCAGCGATAACGGTCCTTGATCCGCGCGCCGCCCCAGCGCAGGCGCAGGCGATTTTGAGAAAAACCCAATTCCTGATGCAGATTGCGCCGCCACAGCACCCCCGTGTGATCGAACGCGGCGATCTCCTCGAAGCCTTCATCGCCGAGAAAGCGATAAGAGATCGTCGCGGGTCCGTCGCTCATAAAAGCATCGCCCTGAATATAAGCGCCGCTGTGGACAAGGAGCGCGGTGCGTTCGCCGGTTGTCGCGAAGGTATGGCGGGCGCGCAGCGCGGCGCCGATCGTGGCGCGGTCGAGCCTTTCGGCCAATATGCCGGTGAGGCCGCCGCGCACGCCAAAGACATTGACGCCGGGCGCACCGCCACCGGGACGGCCGCGATGTTCGTCGCCATTCGCGGTGACGCCGAGCTGATAGCCGCGCGCGATGACCTCCTGATAGAGCCAGGGGAAATGCCCCCAGGCGGAGACGATCTCGACCAGCCGTTCAAGCTCGGGATGGTGCCAGTCGGCGATATAGCGGCGCCCGCCCACATGCGGGATGATGAGATGGCTCTCGAGCTTGGCGGCATAGGCGTCCCATAATTCCTCGATCGGCCAGCGACCGAGCGTCGCCGCCGTGCCGCGCATGTCCTCGTTCCAGACGAGCGTGCGATTGTGGTTGCCTTCGGCGTCATAAGGAAAGCCGGGCGGCTCGTCGCCGAGGAAGATGACCTTGTGATCGCCGCCAGCGGTCGAGCTGCCGCACCATTCCTGCACCGGATAGGCGACGAAGCTGCCGGGAGCGTTGATTGCATTCACCGCCGCGACGCCAGCTTGCCAATTGGCGTCGGTGATCTGGAAATCGTTGGCGGTGTAGCCGAAGACATCGACGCCCGCGATGTCGCGCGCATACGCGGCATTGTAAGCGGGGCTGTTGGTGCCGACCGTGTCATGCGCATGGACATGAAGATCGCCATAGAAGCCGCGTGGCGCCGGCGCATCTGGAATGATGGTGAGATCGGCATTGGCGGCGGACAGTCCGGGGA
The DNA here is from genome assembly GCF_004135935.1 of Methylovirgula ligni. Classification (NCBI taxonomy): domain Bacteria; kingdom Pseudomonadati; phylum Pseudomonadota; class Alphaproteobacteria; order Hyphomicrobiales; family Beijerinckiaceae; genus Methylovirgula; species Methylovirgula ligni. Next base: position 2,499,255 of record NZ_CP025086.1, read on the forward strand.
AGGCCGCGCTCACGCGCAGATCGCGGTCGGTTGGCACGTCGAAACGCGCCGCCGCCCAACCTTGCGCGGGCAGGGGAATGTCGCTTGCGAGAACGGTAGCGTCGTCAGCCTGCGCGGTGAGTGCGATCGCGCCGCCCGCATCGCTGACGGCATTGCCCCAGCGGTCGTGCAAGGCGACGTGGAAGGGCGCCTCCGCGCCGGGGCGCGCGAAGCGAGGGCCGTTCAACGCGACATGCGCCGGTGGCCCAGCGAAGATCCGCAATGAAACATCGCCGGGCACCGCGACGAAGCGCGAGGTGCCGAGCGGATCGACATAGGCGCGGAAGCGAAAATCATCCTCGATAAAGGTCTGGACTCGCGTGCCCGGTCCGCCGAAGCGGCGGTCGCCGAGGCGGATCAGGATGCGGTCGCCGGCATTGAGATAGCCGTCGATGATGTCGATGATGATCGCCTTCTGGAACGGCCGCTCGTGGCCCTTCTGCTCAAAGCGCACGGCGAGATGCTGCACCGTCGCCGCCGACTGGCCGTCCGCCAGCGGGCCGGCGACATATTCGGCTGTCAGATAATTCGCGCCTTGTGGATCGTGGGTCTGGAACGGCGCCCAATCCGAATAGAATTTGAATGTCAGCTTGAAGGTCGCGCCGTCGGCGATGCCGCCCGAGCCGACCTCGTAATCGAGCAGAATTTCCTCGATAGCGCCGGCTTCGAGCGCGGAATGGCTGCAGACGAGCTGGCCGGCGAAGGGCAGGCGCTTCAGCCGCTCGTAGAGGCCAGCGGGCGCCACAGGGATGAGTTTTGGTTGGGACACGGATTCTTCGGAGACAAATTGCCGGGGTGACGCGGCCGGGACTATCGCATATAGCTTATCTAGTTTGTATGTTTATGAAATACACACAGATAAACCGTGTATTTTCCCAATCGGGGGGCATCGATGTCTTTAAAGCGGATTTTTGCGGCGGCGGCACTGGTTTTTCTCGGTGCGGGCGGCGCGGCCGAGGCTGACGGGCTGCAGGTGCGCGTCGGGGTCATTCCTGTCGTCGGCGCCGCGCCGCTCTTCGTCGCCGACAAGGAAGGCTGGCTGAAAAAGGCCGGCCTCGATCTCTCGATCAAGGTTTTCCAGTCCGGCCCCAATCTGGTGCAGGCGGCGGCGAGCGGCGACATCGATCTTTATGTCGCGGGCGTCGCACCGGTTGCTGTCGGCCGCGCCAAGAATATCGACCTGCGGGTGGTGACCGCTTCCGCCGTGGACGAGAACGTGCTCGTCGCCGGCGCCAATCTGAAATCCTATTTCAAGCCGGGTGTTTCGGCGGCCGCCGCCTTCGCGGCCTTCCATAAGGCGACCGGCCATCCGGTAAAGATCGCGACGCAGCCGCCGGGCTCGGTGCCGCAGACCAATCTGCAATATTGGCTGCGCGAGACCGCCAAGGTTGATTTTGCCGATGTCGAGATCGTCGCCGTCGGTATCGACGCGACGCAGCAGGCTCTGCTTGCCAAGGCGGTCGACGCCGCGACGGTGCGCGAGCCGACGCTGACGGTGATCGAGGAGCGTGATCCGACGATCAGCATCCTCGCCAAGGGCGAGGACCTGTTCCCGGGTCAGCCGGGCACAATCGTCGCGGTCTCCGGGCCGTTCGCGAAAGCCCATCCCGAGGCCGTGCAGGCGATCGTCAACGGCATCGTCAAAGCCGTCGCCGAACTCAAGACGGACCCGGACCGCGCCGCGCCGGCAGTCGATGCGGCTTTGTCGAAGGGCATCATCCCCGCCGCGACGATCCGCAAATCGCTCGCTTCGCCGGCGGTGAATTTCGTCGCCGATCCGAAGGCGATCGAAAAGGCGACCGAGGCGTTCCTTGCCTATCAGGTCAAGCTCGGGGTTCTTAAATCCGCGCCGAGCCTCAGCGGCCTCTTCGACGAGCAATATTATGATAAGGCTGTCGCGCAATAGAGCCTGACGTTATTGATTGAACCTGCTATCCGCCGCATTAGATTGATGCCGAATGGCACGAGGGCGGAGCAATGGTCAGCGAGCAGGATATTTACGCGGCATTGCGCGCCGTCGCGGGGCCGGACGGCAAGACGCCGCTGCCGGAGACGGGCGCCGTCGCGGGTGTAACAATCCGCGGCGATAAGGTCTATCTCTCGCTTTCCGTTCCGCCGGAGCAGGCTGCTTCCCTCGAAGGCATGCGCCTTGCCGCCGAACAGGCCGTGCGGCGCGTGGCGGGCGTCGGCGCGGTGCTCGTCAGCCTCACGGCGCAGAAGCCAGCAGGCGGCGATAGACCACCGCCACAGCGGCCGGTGCCCTCAACCCCGCCGCGCAGCCTTGCGGTGCCGGGAATCGCCCGCATCATCGCCGTCGCTTCCGGCAAGGGTGGCGTCGGCAAATCGACGACAGCCGTTAATCTCGCGCTTGGGCTCGCCGGGCTCGGCTGGCGCGTCGGTATTCTCGATCTCGATATTTATGGGCCATCGCTGCCGCGGCTGCTGCACATCAAGGCGCAGCCCGAGGTGGTAGAGCGGCGCATCCAACCCCTCGAAGCCTTCGGCGTGAAGGCCATGTCGATCGGCTTCATGCTCGACGAGGAAGAGCCGGTCATCTGGCGCGGACCGATGGTGATGGGCGCCGTGCAACAGATGCTGCGCGATGTCGCCTGGGGCGAACTCGATTGCCTTGTCGTCGATATGCCGCCCGGCACCGGCGATGCGCAATTGACGCTGGCGCAGAATGTAGCGCTGGCCGGGGCGGTGATCGTCTCGACGCCGCAGGATCTGGCACTGATCGACGCGCGGCGTGGCATCGCCATGTTCAACAAGGTCAAAGTGCCGGTGCTCGGCGTCGTCGAGAACATGAGCTATTTCGTGTGCCCCCATTGCGGCGAGCGCTCGGATATTTTCGCGCATGGCGGGGCGCGCCACGAGGCGGAGAAACTCGGCGTGCCGTTTCTTGGCGAGGTGCCGCTGGCGCTGGCGATCCGTGAACACTCCGACGATGGCGAGCCGATTGTCGTGGCGGCGCCGGAGAGCGTCTATGCCGCGGCCTATCGCGACATCGCCGCGAAGGTGCAGGCGCAGCTTGAAGGCACGCAGGCCCGCGCCGCGCCAAAGATCGTGATCGAGTGAGTCTTTGCGCGCCGAACGGCAGAGTATAGCGTCACTCCGGCATGCTCCGCTCGATCATATCTACGTATATCCGCGCGGTTCCGCGGCATCCGGGCAAACGGAAAATCGTCTCGACGGCGCTCAGAATCCTTCCGAGTATGCCCATCCGCTCGCGTTATGGGGTGTGGCTCTATTCCGACGGCAAAGATGAGACGAACATCTACTCGCTTCTCGGCGATTATGACGACGTCTATGAGGTCGTCAAAAGCCTGCGGCCGGGAATGGCGTTCATCGATATCGGGGCCAACGCCGGCGTCTTTTCCATGATTGCCGGCCAGCGCATTGGCGCCGATGGCGTGATCGTCGCTTTCGAGCCCTCGCTCGCGGTCTTCAAAAAGCTGATCGCAAACGCATCGATCAATCAGCTTCGCAATTTCTTTCCATTCATGGGCGCCGTGGGACCTTCAACCGGCGTTGGACGGTTTCAAACGGACGAGAAACACACCGGCGGCGCCTACCTGGATGCGCACGGCGATACGCGCGTGGTCCAGCTCGGCGGCCCGCCTCTGTCTGCGTTGCTGGCAAGCCTCATCGAAGATCGCAAGACGATGATCAAGATCGACGTCGAAGGCGCGGAACTCGATGTCATCCGGTCAATCGGCGATCTGCTCGGCGCGAACCTGATCGAGACGGTGATCGTCGAAGTCAACGCCGGTCAACAGGCGCGCTTCAGCGCGACGCCGCAGGAGATTTACGCTTTCATGCACGAAAAGGGCTACAAGCCGCGCCTCGGCCTCGGATTCGCCGGTCACTACAATGAGGCATTCACCCGATGAATATCAGCCGCCCGTCACGCTCATGTGGCGCGGGACGGCGGGAGCTTTATGGGCGCGGTCGATCCTGAAATCGTGCCCCTTGGGCTTGCGGGTGATGGCTTCCTCGATCGCCGTGTTCAAAAGCGTGTTCTCTGACGAGGCACGCAATGGCGCGCGCAGGTCCGCCGCATCTTCCTGACCGAGGCACATATAGAGCGTGCCGGTGCAGGTGACGCGGACGCGGTTGCAGCTCTCGCAGAAATTATGCGTCAGCGGCGTAATGAAGCCCAGCCGTCCACCGGTTTCGGCAACTTCGACGTAGCGCGCCGGGCCTCCGGTGCCATAGGCAAGGTCACGCAAAGTATAGTGCTTGGCGATCTCGGCGCGCACCTGCGGCAGCGGCAGATACTGGTCGAGCCGGTCCGGCTCGACGGCGCCCATCGGCATGACCTCGATCAAGGTGAGATCCATGCCGCGCGCATGCGCCCAGCCGATCATCGGCACGATCTCGTCCTCGTTGACGCCCTTCAGTGCGACCATGTTGATCTTGACGTCGAGGCCGGCCGCCTGCGCCGCATCGATACCGGCGAGAACCCGGCCGAGATCGCCGCGGCGGGTGATCGTGCGGAATTTCTCCGGGTCGCGGCTGTCGAGCGAGACATTGACGCGGCGCACGCCGCAGGCCGCCAGCTCCGGCGCGAAAAAGGCGAGGCGCGAACCATTGGTCGTCAGCGTCAACTCATCCAGCGCGCCGGAATCGAGATGCCGGGCGAGGCCCTCGAACAGCCGCATGATATTGCGCCGGACCAGCGGCTCGCCGCCGGTGAGCCGCAGCTTGCGCGTGCCGCGGGCGATGAAGGCGCTGCAGAGCCGGTCCAATTCCTCGAGTGTGAGCAGATCGCCTTTCGGCAGAAAGCTCATGTCTTCGGACATGCAATAGACACAGCGGAAGTCGCAGCGGTCGGTCACCGAAACCCGTAGATAGGAGATCGCGCGGCCGAAGGGATCGACGAGCGGCCAAGCTCGCGATTGGCGTTCCGTCGCCGGCTCGGATGGCCGTAAATCGCTGCAGGGCTGGTTCATCGACCTGATATAGTGCACGAAAGTAAAAGGCTGAATAGGACCAAAGAAAGCGCAGTGCAATGACATACCCGCCTTGCCATACGCCAAAGGCACAGCAATGGCCGCGCGAGCTTCGCCTGGGCACCGGCGGCAAGCTGCTAAAAGTCGCGTTCGAGAGCGGCCGGAGCTTCGATCTGCCGGCTGAATATCTGCGGGTGATGAGCCCGAGTGCGGAAGTGCAGGGGCATGTCCCGCAGGAGCGCAAGACCTTGGGCGGCAAGCGGAATGTCGCCGTTACCCAGGTCGAGCCGGTGGGCAGCTATGCGGTGCGGCTGAGCTTCGACGATCTGCACACCACAGGCATCTACACCTGGGATTATCTCTATGAACTCGGCGCGCGGCAGACCGAAAAATGGTCGCAATATCTCGCCGAACTCAAGGCCAAGAGCCTCAACCGCGACCGGCCCGGCGAAAAATAAAACAGCCGGAACAGTGAAAGCTATACATAGAACGATATAGCTCTTTACTGTCGATATGGTTCCAGGGAGACAGCAAGATGCCAATATCCGTATCGCTTGCCGTGCCGCTTTTTCTGACCATCTGGTTTATCGCGCTGTTTGCGATCCTGCCGATCGGCATACGCTCGCAGCGCGAATCGGGCGGCTATGTCGAGGGCACGGACCCTGGCGCGCCGGTCCATCCGCAGCTTTTGAAAAAGGCTGTGCTGACAACTCTTGTCTCGGCGGTCATCTTCGGCGTCCTCATGCTCGTGCTGCATTTTTACGGTTGGGGAGGCGCCTGAAGGCTCGGCAATGACGGCCGGCTCTATTGACCCGCCCGGCCGATACAGTTACGTGCAGCAACCTTCTTTGAGAGAGCGCGTAGCTCAGCTGGTAGAGCATCTGACTTTTAATCAGGAGGTCTCGGGTTCGATCCCCGACGCGCTCACCAATAAAATCAACGGCTTATAAGTGACAATTCGCAGTTGTGGTGAATTGCTACGCCGGTCGGTAAGCGCTCGGTAAGCAGGATTAGAATTCCGGGTCGCTCAGATGGTCTGGCTTAGTGACAGACGCCCCCAACAACCTTGGTCGCGTCGGGCCGCGCGCGCTGAGCGACGCGATTGGGCAGCCCCCATCCCCACACATTTCTTGGAAGCTAAAAACGTCGGTGGGGGCCAAAAACGGGCGGGCGGCGCCGCGCTCCACAATCCCGGGCGCGATTTTTCCGCTAAAATTTTTTGACGGCTGAATATTTCGATCGATTTGAGCTTGGGCGCTCTGGAGCCTCCTTTCGTCCGGAAGGAGGGATCGGAGTGACCGAGATCGAGGTGATGCCGCGCGTCGAGCGGCGCCGGAAGTGGACGGAGGCTGAGCGCTTGGGCGTTGCTGGCCGAGGTCGATGCCACGGGCAGCGTTTCGGTAGAGCGACGGCACGCTCTGACGCGGTTCAGGGCGAAGCGCGCGGCTTCGTTCGGTGGATTTGAGTGCACGGACTGCTCTGGCCATGCTGCGGCGCCCCATAAGGCGATCGTGAAGACGAGGGGCGCAATACTGGCGAAGCTGCAGAGGTGGCCGCGGATGGAAGATTACGCTTAGGGCGCACGGGCTTCGGCCCTAACGCCGGCGCGAATTCAGATCGGCCAGATTGGAGCGGCGATTCGCCGACGTAGGGCTGTTCTACAGCATCGGCGGCACGGGCAGTGGATCGATCAGCGGCCCCGGATCAGGGCGAGGCACCGGCGGATCGGGCCGCGGCGGAACCGGCTGCGGGGACGGTTCCTTTGGTCCCGGCTTCGGCGGGTCCGGCTCAATAGGCGATGGCTGTGGCTCCGACATCGAGAGTCGTCCGTGTTGTCAATTGAAGGCGAATGTCTCGGAGTGGCGGAAGTTCCGCTTGGCCGCGCCGGGCGGCAACACTGATGCCCGCAGATCGAAGAAGCTGTTTAGCGGGAATTAGTGCCACTGGTCCGCTCCTGCGCCATGTAGGGGATGGCTATGCGATCCCGAAGCATGTGCGCCGCTGCCCGTCTCGGCGTTTCCCGAACTCGCGCCAGATGGCGTTCCCGGCCTGACCTTCGCGCCGTTCACCCTTGATGCTTCTTTTGCCCTATTCAGATGAGGCGTTTTGATTGGCGCGCGGTGGCCGTACGTACCGCCGGAGGTCCAGCCATTGCTTTGGGCTACAGCATCATTCACGCCAAGCAATGATATTCCGACAGCGGCGACCGTCGCGATAAATCGCATTTTCCGCTCCTTCAAATTGATGCGATGATGCTGGCCGAGAACGGATTAGGCGTTAGCACGTACCAATACGTTGCTGTCGCAGCCTGAAACCGGCAAAATAGGCCGCGTCCGTCGTCTCCATTTCGGCCGGTTGTCACTCGGCCAGCTGCGCTCAACGCGCCAAACGATCATTGGTTCGCGGCCGGCCTGCGCTCAGCGCGAACCCAGATTAGCCTGATTGTCGCCAACGATCATTCGGGCGAAGAAAGGCGCTGTTTAAGCTGTCTTTTGAGCCTCGAACCCGAGCGGCGCCCCCCAAGCGGCCCATCGCGAACCTTTGAAGTCACTCCTATGTAAAAATTAATGGACGGCATTTCGCTCCCGAGGCAGTCTACCTCATGCATGCCAGGAGCATGCACGCACCTAAGCCCGGAGGGATCTGGCAGTGCCTATTCTAAGACTTTTGCGCGGTAGCCCTTACGGCCCCAAAGAAATTGAGATCATGACCGCAGCGCACGAAGAGGCGTTAGCTCTCGCTGGTGTTACGGATCGAACCAGCGCTGTCGCCGAATTGATGGCCAGGCGCGTTATGGATCTCTTTTTCACTGGCGCAGATGAACCGAACGAAATCGGAAGGCGCGTTGCGGAAGAGTTCAGCAAATTAGATGTGGTCAAAGGCCAAAGTGCGCTCCAATCGGATTCTTCTCAGCAATCCTCGCTTTTGCCCTGATTTTTACATCGTCCGGTTTGCGATTTGTGCGGGCCGATTCTGAGGCATGTTCGCTCTAGCGTGTGGATTGTCAGAGTAATTCGGACCCGATCCGCTTCGACCGTGTTTGTCGTCCGTCTAAAGCAACCCGCTTTCTATCGGCCAATTGTCATCGGATCCTCGTCGCCCGCGTCGCTCGTGTTTATGCGCCGGTCGATTGGCCGCTCGCGCAACGCCCCTTCGGAGGCCGGATGTAATTCGTCTTTCGTCATGTCGCCTGATAGCCATATGCTAATCATGCGTTGCCGGAGTCACCTTGATCGGCGAGTAATTCCTCTGGCACTGCGCCGAAGTATCGGATGACTGTCGCGTCGTTGAACTCACCTAGGCTCGGATCGCCAGTCCTGGAGAAGGCGATCGCCCCCGCGTTGAGGCGCGATAGCCGCTCGGCTTCTCTCACGGCGCGTCCCGCGTCCGCACATTCGATTGCATCGCCCGGCACCAGTTCGCCGTCTTCCGTTCGATAGAACGGCAACGCCACAAAATATGTGATCGTGTCCATGACACTCCCCTCAAAAAAGGACTCGACTCCACAGGACGGCCGGGCAATTTTCTGAGTAGAACGGACAGTGAACCTACGAGAGGAAATATGCAAGCGCATCTGGCTAACCAGCCTCCTGCGAACGATGATGATTTGCTCGCTGCGGGCGTCGAAGAGATCATCGCCGAGCATGGCGGCGACGCGCGCGCGGCTATCCGGGCGCTGCTGGAGCAGATCTCGTATCTAAAATTGGCGCGCAACCGCGCGCTGGATTTGGTGTCGCGAGGATATGCGTGTGGGCAACTTGAATGACGCGCGCGATGCGAATGTCGGCTCAGGCCGCCGACTGCGCCGCTATTCTTTGGCCACTTCTCCGAGACCCTTGTGCACAACGCCCTCCATGCCTTGGTGGAAGACGAAGCTCGTACCTCCGCAAAACACACCTGCGTATGTCATCGGAAGCGCGTGGTCTGCTGGAATTACGATCGAGGTAAGGCCCGCTACGACGAAGACTAAAGCCAGCATGATAGATGCGAACACTGTCGTCGCGAACAACGAGGTAAAAACGATAATCACGAAACCGAAGACAGCAGTGTCGTCGAACAGTTTAGGCCATTTCTTCCTCAGCACGTACCAAGTCACAGCAACCCCGAATGCAAATTGAATCAGGTCAAGAACAGCAGCTGGCGGTGGCTCCGTGAACATTAGATGGAATGGAAAAAACACGAAGGCCAGAAAACCTAGGAACACATCCTTGATGAAGTTGCCATAATCGTTGGAATTGATCCAGGTGGCGGCATATTGCAGATAATGCTCGGCAAAGCTTAAAGGTGTGAGCTTTTCGAGTCCCTGTTTCGCCTGCTCAAAAACTGTGTTGCTGGCTTCTTGCAGACCTAGAAGGGACAATACAAACAGGAAAGCCTCGACTATAGCCGCCGCGATCATGCCCATTAGCAGGTCGCGCAATAGCGAGTGCTTCTTTTCTGGTTGCTGATCGTCGGTCACGACTCGGACAACCTCACGACGGTTCTAGTGTTTGCAAATTAATGCACGGTCTGCCGCAGTTTGCTAGAGCGAGCTTCTCCGCAGCAAAGACAGTCAATGGCGCGTAATGTTCTCTCTAAAAAACAGCATCGCCGCACTCAAGGGCAATTCCCGCTATTAATGCGACATCGTCAGCGCGCTCGAAAGGTAGGGCCACATGGTATGTACGCCGATCAATAGCCTCTTCGACAGTACGACTATGCGGCTCTGAAAAACACCGCACAGCGACCTCAATTAATGACCCAATCTTGCCAGGGCCGATTTGGAAAACGCATCTCCTGCTTCAGCCCCTTTTTGATACCATTGCCGCGCCTGTTCCGCGTCCCTTGGAACGCCCATCCCATTTTCATAGAGATGGCCAAGAGCGCCCATCGCGGTTTCATTACCGGCATCCGCCGCCTTGCGATACCATTGCAGCGCCTGTGCCAAGTCTTTCGGAACGGTCAGCGCATTTTCATAAAAATAGCCAAGGCCGTCCATCGAGTTTGCGTCGCCGCCGGCGGCGCCCTTGCGATACCATTGCAGCGCCTGCCCGTTGTCTTCGGCCACTCCCCATCCGTAAAAATAGAAATCGCCAAGATGGCCCATCGCAAGAGCATTGCCGCCGTCGGCGCCTTTTTGGTACCATTGCAGCGCTTGTTGATTGTCCTTGGGAACGCCGAGCCCGTACTGGTATAAATAGCCTATAGCGTTCATCGCTCCCGCGTTGCCTAGTTCTGCGGCCTTGCGATACCACTGCAGGGCCTGCCCGTAATCGCGAGGAACGCTCCAGCCCTTCTCGTAGAAGACGCCGATATTGTTGATTGCTTTGACGTCGCCGGCGTCCGCCGCCCTGCGGAACCATTGCAATGCTTGGGCGTCGTCTTCCGCCACTCCCAGCCCATCTTTATAGAGGGCGCCGAGATGCTCCATCGCCTCCGCATCGCCGGCCTCCGCGGCCGCGCCACACGAGGCGATGGCGGCCGGATAATGGCTCACGTTCCAATCGGCCTCGCATTGCGAACCAACAGGATTTGGTTGTGAAGAAGAGAAATCCTGCGGCGGCGGATTTGGCGTGGTCTGAGGTTGCGCAGGCTGACCCTGCACCGACTGGCTCTTCACAAGCCGGTCCAACTCGTCGGCCGAGGAGACGTCGCCGCGCTGCGCCGCGTCGCGAAACCAATTCATCGCTTGTTGAAGATCTTGTTGAACGCCTAAACCATTCTCGTAAGCAACACCGAGATTGGCCATCGCCAGCACATTGCCGGCATCGGTGCCCATGTGAAACCACTGGAACGCCTGCGCATAGTCCTTGGGAACGCCCCAGCCATTATGATAAAGCCAGCCGATATTGTTCATCGCAGCCCCGTCCCCGGCGTCCGCGCCGTGGCGAAACAACTGCAGCGCCACTCGATAGTCTTGGGAAACTCCCAAGCCATTCTCGATCAGCCAACCGAGATTGTCCAAGGCTGCAATGTCTCCGGCGCGCGCGGCCTTGCTATACCATTCGGCCGCGCGGTGGTAATTCTGGGAAACGCCCGACCCTTTCTCGTAGAAGACACCAAGATCGTCCATCGCTTCCGCATTTCCCGCTTTGGCGGCGGCACGGCAAGTCACCGCCGCCGCCGCATAGTTTCCAGCGGTTGCCTCCAAGTGGCATTGCGAAGAGGCCGAGCCCGGTGAGGATTCGTCCTGCGCGAGCTCAATGAGCGCCGGCCGATCTCGCGGCCCGTTCCACGAAGTGTCGGTGTAGGATATCGAGGCGCCGCTCGCCGCTTCGGCAGCCGGCGTGAGCAACGCGATCGAAAGTATCCATCGAACCGTCAAGGACGAATTCTCCATTGGCGTACTCGCGTTTTCCGGCAAGTTTGGACGAGGTCAACATTGGATGATGTTTCTGGAAAAGGATATGCGCCCCCCGCCTTGCGGTAAATAGCAGGAACCGAGCGGCGGGTGTGCAGCCCTCGGACCGCGCCACTGCAATCAGCCTCGCGTTGCGGGACCGGTGGCGATCCTGAAACATGCCGCTTTCCCGTCGCGTGATGCGAGTTCGGCCAAGGCGGGGCGTTGCGCACGAGGCGATGGCTGGCGCTCGACCGCGTTTGGGCTGGTTTGGCATTGCGCGCCCGAATAGGCACGCTCGGCTCTCAGGGTTGGCCGAGACGTCATCTTGCTTGTTAACGGGATCGTGGACGCCGCTAGGCTGGAAGTGTAAGGTACATCGATGGGCTACCGCTCTCAAAACAACCTAGATGCCGCCGAGCGCGGGGCCTCGAAGCGGCTGCCCTGGCGCGCGCTATGACTGGCGCCTGGTTGTTGCCGGCCTTCTTGTCGTTGCGGACTTTGCTGCCGGGCTGGCGGCGAAGATAGGTTTTAGTGGAATTGGCTGAGCGCCTCCCTACATATAATGTCGAAGGGAAACGTCGTCCATTTTGGTTCAAGGAGAAAGAAAATGACGAGGCGGCTGCAATCTTCAATGCAGTGCATACTCTGCGTGCTGATCGGGTTGGGGTTCAGTACTGCAGTTGCCAATGCGCAGAGCGTCAAACCGGACACACCGCCAGATGCTGAGGCGGATTCCAACGCTGCGATGAAGCTAACAACTAACGATCCTCGCATTGGGAATGCGCTATCCGGTCACCACGGAACGTGGAAATGGGTCGTTCCTCCGGTGAAAATGGCAGGCGGCTTCGATGACCACGATCCCATCGGGGTTATATCGGGAAAGCTAATTCCGGCCGATTGTTCTCTGAACTGGACTGACCCAGACAGTCACAAACTGTACTGCTTCACCTCAGCGACCTCGCTGATTTACTTCATGGACGTGCCGCATACGTATTTGACGGCGGCTGAAAAGAAGTGGCAGTCATTGACTGGCAAGCCAGCAATATAGCGCAGACATTTGGAGCGAATACCGTACTCGTTCGGTATTCGCCGCCTACCGTACTTTACATGCTCGCCGGCCGTCGACGTCAGCTAAACCGTTGTTAAGGAGTGTCGGGTACACACCACAACGCCGATTTATCTCAAATGATCGACCGATGCTGCTTCTCACCCGCGAACCTCTTTGGCTTTTGGGCCTCTTGCTGGTCGGCTTGACGAGTCTCCTCGCTTGTTTTGGCCCGCGCCTTGTTCGGCGTTTCGTCGCGCTTGAGAAGTTGACGACGAACAATGAAGTCGCCGGCTTCAAGTTCGCAACGGTTGGCGTTCTTTATGCGGTGCTTCTTGCTTTCGCGATTATTCTCGTTTGGCAGAAATATTCGGACGCCGATGGAACGGTCGAGAAGGAGGCGGGCGCCGCCGCTGCGATGTATCATCTTTCGTCGGGCCTAGACGAACCCCAAGCTTCCGCGCTTCACACCGCTTTGACAGCATATCTCCAATCAGCGATTTCCAACGAGTGGCCGGCCATGGAATCCGGCAAGGAAAGCAAGATCACGCATCAGTCTCTCGATGGTCTCTACAAAGCCGTTCTCGCGACGGCGAAGTCACAGAGTGGGACGCCCCTGATCTCGGAAATATTTAGTCAGCTTGACGCCGTCACGCAGGCGCGGCGCGCCAGGATCCTCGCCGCCGAGGGGACGGTGCCGGGAATACTCTGGGTGGTTCTTTTCGTGGGAGCGGTGGTGACCATCAGCTTCACATTCTTCTTCGGAACGAGAAATTTGAGAGCGCAGATGCTCATGACCGCGCTGCTCTCTGTGCTCATCTTCTCAGAGCTTCTGATTATTGTGGTTTTAGATCGGCCATTTTCCGGAACGGTGAAAGTAGGGCCGGATGCAATCGCGGATGTGATAGCGGATCACGCTAAGGTAGGCGCGACCACATCTCCGTAGCTGCGAAAGCCATAGCTAACGCAAAGTGGCAGCCATCATTTCATCAGCGCAGGCGGGAGATACCAAGCAGCCGCAATTGCCATCGCAATAACGATAACCACGGCGGTGGTAGCGAAATCATCGACGGCGAGATCGTCCGGCAGGAAGTGTTCGCGCAAACGGTGCCACGACGAACTCTGATGCGAAATCGCGGACATGGCGGTTCCTCCGGCCCATACCGATCAACTAAACGTGAAGGTGCCGTAAATGGTTGCAGCCTTCAAGGGGCCAGCGGAAAATATTCGCGGTTGCGGCGCAACCTCGCGCCAGGGCTGACGCCAACCTCACCGGTCCAGTTTCTTTTCCGCAGTCTCCGACGCCCAATGTCCGCTTCCTTGCGTGCTTGAAACGTATCGGAAAGCCAATGCCATTAATCGGAAAGCGCGACCGCGAAGTTCCGTTGCTCACGGGCGTGTTAGCTCTCACTTATCCAACGCTTGAGCCATCTGGAGATGATGCTGCAAGGTCGGAAGCGTCTTCCGCGCCCAATCTTTCAGCTTTTGGTCCTTGCCGCCCTTTGCATAGCGCTTGAAAAGGTCGACGGCGTCCTCGTGTCCCTGCGCCTGATCATCGTGATATTGCTTTGTGAAATCGCCGCCGTTCAGCGACTTCAGCTTGTCCAGCATCGATTGATGTGGACTGTCCAGAGCCGTCGGCAGATTGGCTTTGGTTGCACCGCTCGCGACGAGCGCTTCGAGTTCGGCTGATGTTTTGCCGTGATCCGCGATCATGGTCTGGGCGAAGTCCTTGGTGCCTTGATCGCCTGCCTTTTGCAGGGCGAGGCGGCTCGACTGGATTTCGAACATATCGCTGACGGCAGCCTCGGTGACGAAATCTTGCGTCGAGGGGCTGACGCCGATGAGCGAATTGACTCCCGTCTTTTCAGTCAAGGATTCGGCTACGGCAGGGAGCGTTAAGGCCGGAACAAATAAGGCAAAGCAAATGGCGGCGGCGGTCGTTCGCATGAGAGGCTCCTCGCGTTAGGAGGACCGTGAACCTCGCTCTCATGAGAAAGTTCCGGTTTGGGATCGCGGCGTTTGCGGGCGATGTCTGCTTGCGCGTGAAACTTGAGTGATAGCACGTGTCCCAGGGGGAAATCCGACCAAGACCATATTAGGGTTGGCCGCTTCCGCCCGCCGCGCCGTAGACTTGTCCTGTCGCGAAGCTGGCATCCTCGGCCGCGAGCTGCACGTAGATCGAAGCTAATTCTGCAGGCTGCCCGGCGCGGCCGAGCGGCGTTTTGGCGCCAAACTGCTGAAGACGATCCATCGTTGTGCCGCCCGATACCTGCAACGGGGTCCAGATAGGGCCTGGGGCGACACCGTTGACGCGAATGCCCTTCGGCCCAAGCTGCTTTGCTAGCGACTTCACATAATTCATTGTTGCTGCCTTGGTCTGAGCATAGTCGTAAAGCTGGGGGGAGGGATCATAGGCCTGTTCCGATGTCGTCGCGATGATCGCGGCGCCCGGTGGCAAGTGGGGCAGCACAGCCTTGATGAGCCAGAAAGGTGCATAGATATTCGTCTTCATTGTCGCGTCGAAATCCTCCGACGAAAGGTCGAGGATCGATTCGCGGGCCTGCTGACGACCAGCGTTGCTGACAAGTATGTCTAGACCGCCAAGTTCACGCACCGCGTCTTCGACCAGCTTCCTGCAGAACGATTCATCACGTAAATCGCCAGGGAGAGCTACGCCTTTCCGTCCGGCCTGCTTGATGAGCTTTATGACGTCCTCTGCGTCTTTCTCCTCGTCTGGAAAATAATTAATTGCGACGTCCGCCCCCTCGCGGGCATAGGCAATTGCCGCTGCGCGGCCCATGCCGGAATCGCCGCCGGTGATAAGGGCCCTGCGGCCGAGCAAACGTCCCGAGCCGCAATAACTTGTCTCGCCATGATCTGGCGGCGGATTCATTTCGCAGGCGAGCCCCGGCCAAGTTTGCGTCTGTTTCCGATAAGGTGGCCTTGGATATTTGCTGGTTGGATTACGCTGGGCCTGTATCACGGCATTTTTTGAGTGTTCGTTCATGTCTGAGGTTCTCCGCGTTCGGACAAGGAACGCCGGCCCCCGGCATGGGTTGCAGGAACGGTCCTGGTTCGTCGCAGCGTGCAAGCCCCGCTCGCGTTGACCTCAAAGAGGGAATGGCCGTGGTTAGACGATAGTCGGCGGCAATAGGTGCGCTTTGCGCGGCTTAGAAAGGTCCTCGCTGACGCCTGACGCCCGTTGCTTCAGCGCCAGCGAGGCTCCCCGACTGACCGACGTGGCGCCTAGCGAAGCTCATTTACGGAGAAATGCTCGCCGACATCCGTTCGCGGAACGTGATAGGCGGCAAGGATAGCATCTATCTTCGGCCGCTCGCTTTCCAGAATGGCCTCTATCCTCTCTTTGAAGTCCGGCTCGTGGCGGCGCATGCCCATCGAAATATCGAATTGCATCGGCCATTGAGCGCCGTCGACTGCCGGCTCGACGAGTGCAAGCACCAACGGCTTCGGCTCCTTCCTCGCGAAATAGCCGGCGAGCGGCCCCCAGACAACCGCGACATCGACATCGCCGTCGGCGACCGCATCCATGATGGCGGCCGGCGGATTGGGCTTCTGATAATCGCCGTAGAGCATATAGCCCCGAATATTATCGATGATGCCTCGTCGCGCCAGCGCGTGTGCAGGCGGCGTGTTCATCGCGTCATTGCCGACCATCTGAACGCCGATCTTCAATTTGCGAAGCTGCGGATCGTCGTAGGATGTGATCTTCAAATTCCGGTCGGCGCGGGTGACGAAGACGTAGCTCGACCGATAATAGGGCCGTGACGTCGCCAGCATATCGACCGCCGAGGCCACTCCGGGCCAGAGATCGCACAGACCGGCCTTCAACGTATTGCGCACATAGCCGCGGCGCTGCGCCCACCACGTGTAGACCACTCTCTCGTTCATATCCTTGGCGACGAGAGTGACGATTTTGTTCTCGAAGCCTTCGCCTTTGTCGTTTGAGAAAGGCAGATTGTTGGGATCGGCGCAGACACGCAAATCCGTTGCCTGCGCCGCCGTTGTGGCGCCAAATATGAGGCCGAGAAAAATAAGCATGATGCGAAATCGCACGAAATCCCTCATGGCGATGGGGCGCCTTCCTGCGGGTTCGTCTCGAGCGAGGCCGGTCCCGGCGCCGCCGCGACGGGCTTGGTCGGAATGGGCACTTTTGCGGCATTCGTCTCCAGCGATTTCACATAAGCGGCAAGCTGCCAGATCGCCGAACTCGGCAAAATACGGCCCCATGTGGGCATGCCATTCGGGCGCCCCTGATAGATCGAGGCGTAGATCTGGTCGATTTGGCCGCCGTAGAGCCAGACGGAATCATCGAAGGCTGGGCCGATGCCGCCAGCGCCATGAAAATGGCAACCGGAGCAATTGTACCAATCGAACAATTTTGCACCGATGGCGATCGCCTGCGGATTATTTTCGTATTGGTTGTCGAGTGGATCGGGCGGCGGTGCCTTCTGGCCATTGGCAAAAAGCCCCGTCACCGGCACATCCAGCACGCTGCCTTGCGGGCGCGCCTGCGCGGCCGGCTGGTTGGGATCGGCCGTTGCACTCTGGCAGACGGCGATGGGCGCAGCGAACACCACCGCCGCAGCGGCCGCGCCTTTAAGATGGCGGCAAGGCAAAGACATAGAGCGTTCCTCCTGCTGCGGTTTTCAGCTTCAGGTCAGCCATTGCGCCGACAAAGCCCAGCGCGCCGGTCGGATCGCGCGGGTCAAGAGCGCCAGGGACAATAGCGCCGGACCAGCCCCCGACACCGGAGAGGATGGCGATATATTCGCGCCCGTCCGGTCCGCGATAAGCGATCGGTTGGCCGATGATCCCCGAGCCTGTCTTGAACTGCCACTTAAGCGCGCCGGTCTTCGCATCGACTGCTTTAAACCAGCCATCCATCGTTCCGTAGAAGACGAGATCCCCGGCGGTGGCGAGCGTGCCGCTCCAGGCCGGCAAGTCTTCCCTGATTTGCCAGACCGGCTTGCCGGTTTCGACGTTCCAGGCGCTGACCTCGCCGCGGAAGCCGCCAGGGCCCGGCTTCATCACCACATTGGCGCCGACGTAAGGCGTGCCGGCGATATAATTCGCCTGCACATTCTCCCAATCCATGCAGAGATTTTCATGCGGGATGTAGAGATAGCCGGTACGCGGCGAAAAGGAGGAGGGTTCCCAGTCCTTCGCCCCGGATGCGGTCGGGCAGATATCATGCACGATCGTGCCAAGTTTGGTGTTCTTGTCGGGATTGACCACCGGGCGCCCGGTTTTCTTGTCGATCGTTTTGATCGAATTCACATAGCCGTAGGGATGCGCCGAGACGATCTCGCCCGTGGTGCGATCGAGCATGTAGAGATACCCGTTGCGATCCGGGTGCATCAGCACTTTGCGAATTTTGCCGTCGATCGGCACATCGAGCAGAATGATCTCGTTGATGCCGTCGTAATCGTGCTCGTCGTGCGGGTTATATTGATAATACCATTTGGCCGCACCGGTATCCGGATCACGCGCGAAGATGCCGTCAGTCCAGAGATTGTCGCCGGGTCTTTGTTCGGCATTCCATGGGCCGGGATTAGCAGCTTCCTCGTAAAGCAGATTGAGGTCGGGATCGTAGGCCATCCAGCCCCAATTGGAGCCGCCGCCTATCTTCCAGGCTTCCGGCGGCCACGTGCTGACGCCGAGATCCTTGCCGCGATCCTGCGTATAGAACGGATGAAAATCCGGGCCGATCAGCACATCCTTGTCAGGGCCGGTATGGAAAGCTTTCCAGACGATTTTCCCCGTATTGGCATCGAGCGCCGTCGTCCAGCCGCGCACGCCGAATTCGCCGCCCGAGACTCCAACCAATACCTTGTCCTTCACCAGGAAGGGCGCCATGGTGATGCTCTCGCCCTTGCTGATATCGCCGAGCTGGGTGATCCAGACAGGTTTGCCCGTGTTCACGTCGAGCGCGATCGTGCGGCCATCGAGCGTATTGAAATAGAATTTGTTCTGCCAGAAGACGCCGCCGCGATTGACGGTGTCGCAACAGGCGACACCTTGCGAAGCCGCGATTGGCGGCGGTTCGTATTTCCACTTCATCGGCGCGCCAGGCTTGGTCAGATCGAGTGCATAGACCCAATTTGGCCACGGCGTGACGATGTACATTGTATTGTCCGCGACAATTGGCGCGGCTTCCTCGCCATGCGTCGTGCCAGTCGAGAAGGTGAACTCGACGCGCAGGTTTTTAGCGTTGTCGCCATTGATCTGGTTGAGGGCCGAGTAGCGCGTCGCCGCGTCGTTCTTGGCCGGCATTGTCCATTGGCCATCATCGGGGGGTGCGGCGGACGCCGGTGGCTTCGGCAGATCCGCCGCCGCCGGCGCCGGGCTCTGCGCGAAGGTTGCGCTCGAAAGGCTCAGCAAGACGGCGATGCCAAGGAGCGCCCTCGTACCGCTCAGGCGCGCGAGCTCAGCGCAGCGTATAGAGATAGGCTGTGATGTCTTTAGCCTCATCGTCCTTCAACTCCATATTCGGCATTGCGTTGCCCGGTACGATCGCTTGCGGGTTCTCGATCCACGCGCGCATATTGTCCGGGGTGTTCGGCAGAAAGCCCGCGATAATGGTACGCTCGGCCATGTGATCGAGCGGAGGCCCGACATGGCCATCGGCGCCGGAGATGCCCGGAATTTCGTGGCACGTTCCACAGCCGGACTTGACGATCAGCTGCGCGCCCTGTTGCACGTCACCGGAGGGGCCGGGCGCGGCGGCGCTTTGCCAGACATCGCAGCCGGCGAGACAAGGCAACGCCGCCAAGACTATGAGAAAGAACCTCATCCTGCGCATTCCGGCACCATGAAAAGCGCGAGCGTGTTGAAAAGAATGGCGACGAAGAAACCGAGGCCGGTCATCACGCCCCAAAGCGCCAGAAAGCGTGTGCGGCCCTCCCCGGCTTCGATCGCGTGGCCCGCATCGCCCTGATGCTCCGTCCGCGTCACCTGCCAGTGCCGATAGGAGAGCGTTGCGGCGGCGAGTGCGAGAACGGCCGCCAAAAGGTTGAGCAGCAGAATGACGGCCCAAGCGGAATGCCACGCGGGCACGTTCAGCGGTGTCGCGCCGGGATAACAGGTGTGAGACGCGAGGGCGAAATTAACGACGAACTGAAGTCCCCAAACGACCGGGCCCGTGAAAAGCCCCAAAAAAAGCATCGTGGCCGACACATTGTCGCGATGCGGAGCCGGGTGCGCGATCGTTGAAGGTGGATTGCCGTCCTGCATCGCGTTCACCTGAGGTATGGAGATATGTAGAACGTGACGAATACCGCGAGCCAGACCGCGGTCACAAAATGCCAGTAGGCGGCCATGATCACGGTCGGCGCATCGCGCCGCGCATCGACATAGCCGAGCAGTGACCACACTAGGACTGCCGCGACGCCCACGATGCCAAATCCAAGATGGAGCAGATCAAGGCCGGCGGCGGTGAAATAAATCGAACTGTAAAGACCACTCGTGAGCGAAAACGGCTTGCTTTGCCATTCGAAAAGCTCAAGCGCGATGAAGGCGAGGCCTAGCCCGATGCCGATGGCGAGGCCGAGCCGATGCTGCATCTCGATGCCCCGCTGGAGGCCTTGCTGCGCAAACCACAGCGCGCCGCTGCTGAGAAGCATGACGATCGTTGCCGGCAGCGCATAGGCAAAACTGGGATGCGGCTCGGGACTCCATGAGGCCGGAAGTTGCGCCGCATAGTAGAAATAGCTGAACAGCAGATAGCCGAAGAGCGCGCCTTCCGTCGCGATGACGCAGAGAATGCCGTACCAGCCCGAGGCGCGGTGATCGACGCTACCGACGGGCAGCGCTTGTTCGACGCTTGCCGTCTCGCTCATGACGCAGGCTCCTCCGAGGGAGGCTGCACGGTTTGGCCGAGCCCGCGCTCGGGCCAAAGCCAGATGAGGATCGCAGCGACCGTCACAAGGCAGCCGACGGCCGTCAACGGCCACAGACGCGACGGGATCAAAAGGCCCGCGAAGACCGCCGATATGCCGAGTGTGAGAACGAAGGGCGCCGGACTGTCGAAGGGCATTTTCAGGATGACATCCGGTTCGCTGTCGAGCGCGGTCGTGCCGATCGTTTCACGCGCGTGATCGAGGATGAGTCCCTCTTCGAGCGAGGACGTGCCATGGCCTTCCCCGAGACGCTGTTCCCACAGCGGATGCCGGCTCGCGACCGTCGGCAGGACAGCGAAATTATAGGGCGGCGGCGGCGACGGCACTGACCATTCGAGCGTCGGCGCATCCCATGGATTGGCTCCGGCCGCGCGGCCCTGACGCAGACTCACCAAGACATTGACGAAAGTCAGCAGCACGCCGATCGCCAAGACGAAGGCGCCGATGGTGGTGATCATGTTGAGCGTATCCCAGCCCATATGCGCCGGATAGGTGTAGACGCGGCGGGGCATCCCAAGCAGGCCGGTCAAGTGCATCGGCAGGAACGCCACGTTGAAGCCGATGAACATCGTCCAGAAGCTCGCCATGCCGAGCTTTTCGCCCAGCATCTTTCCGGTGAATTTCGGAAACCAGAAATAGAGGGCGCCCATCACCGGAAAGAGATTGATGCCGATCAGCACGTAATGAATATGCGCTACGACGAAATACGTGTCGGTCAGTTGCCAATCGACCGGAACGGACCCGGTCATGAAGCCGCTCACGCCACCGATGACGAACAGGACGATCATGCTCGCGAAGAACAGAAAGGCGGTGGTGATGACCGGCCGGCCAAGCCAGATCGTCAAGGTCCAGGCGAAAACCGCGACCGCACTCGGAATCGCAATGATGATCGAGACGCCGCTGAAGAACGAGAGCGCCAGCGTCGGGAGGCCCGTCGCGAACATATGATGCACCCAGACGCCGAAGCCGAGTGTCATCGTCGCGAGGGTCGAGAGCACGACCGCCGTATAGCCGACGAGCGGCCGGCGGCAAAAAACCGGCAGCGCGTCGGATACCATGCCCATTGCCGGCAAGACGATTGCGTAGACCCAGGGATGCGCGAAAATCCAGAAGAGATGCTGCCAAAGCAACGGCTGGCCCCCGGCGGCGACGTCAAAGAAATGCGTACCGAAATTGCGGTCGAGCCAAAGCATGAAGAAGGCGAGGCTGACGCTCGGCACGACGAGGATGTTGGCAGCCGAGGCCGTGAGCGTTCCCCAGATCATGATCGGCACGCGGTTGATCGACATGCCCGGCGCACGAAGCCGCAGAAAGGTGACGACGAAATTGATCGAGCCGACCGTTGTCGAAATGCCGAGAAAGATCATTCCCAGCGCGTAGAAGTCCATATTGAGGCCGGGATTGAACTCCTTGTTCGCGTAGGGAACGTAGTTGAACCAGCCGTCGTTCGGTCCGGCGCCCATCGCAAAGCCGGTGTACATAAAGATGCCGGCTGCAACATAGAGCCAATAGGATAGGGCATTGACGCGTGGAAACGCCATGTCGCGCGCGCCGAGCAGAAGCGGCCATAAATAATTGGAAAATCCCGACAGGATCGGCATGGCGTAGAGGAAGATCATCGTCATGCCATGCATCGAGAAGAGCTGGTCGTATTGCTCGGGCGTCAGCAGAGTCTCGTTCGGCCGCGCGAGCTGCGCGCGCATGATCAGCGCCTCGATGCCGCCGAGCACGAGGAACACGAAAGCCGTAACAATGTAGCGGATGCCGATCTCTTTATGATCGACGCTCGAGAACCAGCCGAGAATGCCGGACTCAGTTTCCCATATCGTCGCGAGCCTCTGACGATAGTCTGGCGAGGCCGTGCCCGTAACAGGAATACGTTCAAAGGTCATGGCACAGCCTCATTGCAGCGTGCGCAGATAGGTAGTGACGGCGGTGAGTTCCGGGCCTGACAAGTAGAGATCCGGCATGTTTGTTCCGGGTTTCTGCGCCTGTGGATCGGCGATCCATCCCGCGAGCGCGCCGGGTGTGTTCGGCAACGTGTCGGCGGCCAGGGTTTCGCGGCTCATGAGATGTGTGAGGTCCGGCGCGACCGATCCACCCGCCATGCTCCCACGCACCGTGTGACATTCACCGCAGCGCTGAACGAATATGTTCTGGTCGTTCACCAGAACCGGCGACGATGGTGTCGCGGCGGGTTTCAACTGCGCGTCCAGCCATCTCTGGAAGTCCGATGGCGGTTCGGCGATGACGAAGAAGGCCATATGAGCGTGCTGCTGGCCGCAATATTCGGTGCATTGGCCGCGATAGCGCCCAGGCTTGTCGGCCTCGAGCCAGGTGACATTGGTTTGGCCGGGGATCGTTTCGGTCTTGCCGGTCAGCGCCGGGACCCAGAACGAATGAATGACGTCCGCGCCGATCAACTGGATTCGAACGGGTCGGCCGACAGGAATATGGAACTCGTCCGCGGTCGTGAGGATTTTGCTCGGGTCGCCGTTGAGATAGCGCGCCTTCCACCACCATTGCTGTCCGGTGATCTCGATTGCGAGCGGCATGGCACCGCTGGGCGGCGCGTTGATCTTCGCCAGAACCTCCATCGTCCAGATGGCGGAAATGACGAGCACGATGGTCGAGACGCCGACCCCGAATCCAAGCCAGCCCAAGCCCTCGCCACTGCGCTGCACCGCGACGGCGCGGACCGTTGCGTCTCGCGGCGCGCGGCGGACGAGAACACCGAAAAAAACAAGCGCGGTCACGATGACGACGACCAAAATGGAGATGATCAGTAGCCCCCAGGTCAGCGCGGTGACAGGATAGGCTTTGGCGCCGAAGCCGCTGAGATAGGAGAGCGGCGTCACCGTGTACCGGCCCGCGCCGCCTGCGGCTCGATTGCGACCCGCACGATGTCATTCCAGAGAATGAGCGTGGAAATAACGAGAAAGACGATGCAGCCCGGCACCCACATAATGGCGCCGCCGAGTTGCTGATCCTGCAATGGCGTCAGGCCCCAGGCGGCTGTGGTCAAGAGGTGCGGCGCATAGAACGGCCGTGACGCGAAGGTGATCAGCGCACCGAGGAAGCCCATTTGAATGGATGAGACAATACCCGCGAAGACAACCGATACGGCGGACTCCGGCGGTGAATCCAACAGACTCGACCAAAGCCAGACGGCGGCGCCAAAGATCGTCAGGTGCATGGTCCAATAAGCAAATGTGCTCCGGAACGTTTCGGCATAAGGCGCCGGCGAATGCCAGAACCAGATCGATATCGCGAACAGGCCCGCGGCGCAGAGCGGTGCCGCGGCGGAGTTCGGCTGAAAAGAGCGGCGCCATAAGAGGCCGATCAGCGCCAGTGGACGCCCGGCGGCGACGAGCGGGGCCGCAATCAGGGCGAGGACCATGTGCTGACTGACGCGAGCCGAAAATAGCGACACGGAGAGCGGACAGAGTGGCGAAATCAGCGCCGCGGCTGTAATCGTCCAACCGAGGTAGAAGAGCGCTTGCCGCCATCGCGGAACAGATGGCCCGGCGCGGTCGGAGCCGACTGCTAGCGCATACGCAACCGCACAGATGATAAGAAAAGCGATGAGTGCGGGATCCAAATTCCACCGCGACCAGAGGCCGTCTGGAGTAGGGGGAAGCCCGCAATAAGGGGCGGACGCCGCAGAGTAAGCGCCAAGGATACCCTCAGTGGCCATGATTGACTCCCAACGCTCTGACCATGGACCAGCTTCCGGAACTCCAGACGAACTCCAGCGGGACCGGGAAGGTTTCGCTCTCTCACATGAAAAGTTTTCTCATTTTCGTGAGCGCGGCTGGCATGTCTCCGCAAAGCAAGAGCCCAGGCGAGGCCCCGGCTCTGGTTATTCTTCGCTTCAGCTTACGCCGCGCTGTTGATCTCGCTTTCAGTCCATGCCGTCAGCTTGTGATCTGTCTCGCGCCCTTCCTCAAAAGTTTCCTGCAAGATCGTCGCACATTCGGCGGCGCGGATGAGTTCATCAGTAAAATGCCGCTGGGCTACGATACGATGATAGAGGAGCGGGGGGCAATTTATCTGGGGGGCAGCGGCAGCGCATTGCGATTGCACGCGCCTTGGCGACGGACCCACCGATCCTGATCTTTGACGAAGCGACAAGCGCTCTCGATTATGAGAGCGAAAGGGTGATCCAAGCCAATATGCGCCAAATCGTCAGAAACCGCACCGTCATCATCATCGCTCGTCGTCTGGCGGCCGTATGTCACTGCACATTCCTTATAGGAATGGTCGACGGCAGAATTGTAGAAGCCGGAACGCATGATTCGTTGCTTCAAAGGAAGGGCCTTTATGCGCGGCTTTGGGCGCTTCAAAACGAGCAGAGCTTAGTCTGATGTCTGGCGAAACAAACGCGATCAGCGAGCGTCAGGCCAAGCCCCGCATCCGGATCAGGAATTCCTCCCCGCTGCCCTCGAAATTCTCGAAACGCCCGCTTCACCGATCAATATGGCGCTTATAACCGTCATCTGCAGCTTCGTGGTGGTCGCTCTCGGCTGGAGCTACTTTGGGCGCATCGATATCTTAGCTGTAGCGCCGGGAAAGATCCGCCCGTCCAGTCTTGTGAAAGTCATTCAGCCTCTGGAGACAGGTAAGGTCATCATTCTCGAGGCGAAAAACGGTATGCACGTCAAAGCTGGCTCGATCCTCGTCGAAGTAGAGCCGGCCGAAGCAATTGCTGATGAAGCTGACATGGCATCGGCTTACGAAAGCTACAAAGCCGAGGCATTACGACGGAACGCGGCCATCGGAGCAGCAAAATCAGCAGAACTCTCAAGCCCATCTGCAATTGTCTGGCCAGAGGATGTTTCGTCGTCGGTGCGCAGCCGCGAGCAGGAAGTGCTGAATGATGATTTAGCGCAACTCGCCGCGCAGCTGCGAAGCCTTGACGCGCAACTCGCGGAAAAGCAGGCAGAGAAAGTAGGACTTGAGGCAACAATTGAATCTCAGGCCGCGCTCGTTGCCACAATGCAAGAGCGCGTAAGCATGCGCCAAACCTTGCTGGATCGCGGCGCAGAGGCACGATCGTCGGTTATCGACGCGCTGGAGACAATGGAATACCACAGAACGAGTCTGATGACCTTGAAAGAGCAGCTTGCGGAGGCCGTCGCCAATATGCGTGTCCTCGTACTCGAGCGTCAGAAGACGATTAGCACGTTCATTTCTGACAACAGCCAGAGATATGCTCAAGCGGCGCAAGAAAGAGACGATTACGAACAAAAGCTCATCAAGACTCGCATCAGGCGGCAGCACATGATTCTCGCGAGCCCGGTCTCCGGTACTATAACGGCCTTGTCGATAACCACGTTGGGCCAAGTGATCACGACCGGTCAGGAGGTCATGCGTATTGTACCCGATGACTCTCATCTTGAAATCGAGTGCTACCTTCAGAACAGAGATATAGGGTTTGTCCATGCTGGGCAGATAGCACAGGTCAAAGTCGAGTCTTTTCCGTTTACACGTTATGGGACCATCAGCGCTCGTGTCACGAATGTTGCGAGCGATACGATCCAGAGCCTGAAGCCCAAGCCGGTGAAGGCGACCCAATAAAGGGAGAAAGCCTCTTTGACAGCACGGGTGCTGAACACACGCAAAATCTTGTCTTTCCTGTTACTTTGTCGCCAAGGCAACTTTATGTATCCGCGGACGAAGGGGATATCCCTCTGTCCTCGGGGATGTCCGTAACCGTCGAAATTAAAACTGGTAGTCGGCGTATTCTCGAATATGTGTTTTCTCCACTGGTCGAACTCGCATCCAATGCAATGAAGGAAAGGTGATCAAAAGAGGATGAGCAGCTATTTTCTTTGTCGGCGTCGGCATGACCGGGCCGGATGTACAGACAAACTAAAGCAGTTTCTCGCTTCTTATATTAGGCTCTTTGACGGATCAGCCTTCGATTGAGCTTTTCCGATTGAGCAAGAGCGAGCATCTCCATCGCTATCCGATCAAAGCGTGATTCTTTCTGTTACGATGAGGCATCGTGCGGGAACTTTCGACACTGAGTGCATTTGTATGAATGTGCACTCTACGCACTTCGATATCATCAGCACTATCAGCGCTGCGCCGCTGATCAGAATGTGAGGCACAGTTATTTGCCTAGCGCGGGCTCTCAGATTGGTCGCTTGAGAGTTTCGGATCGGAACAGACGCCGCGGTCATACTTTTCGATCTGCAGGTTTACGGGGCCAAAGTATACGCTGACGTCTCTGAGATCGCTCGGTTCGATGTGCCAAGTCACGCCAAGCAGCCAAAGATTCAAATCGAGTTCAAGGTGAAAGCGCCAATCTCGAATCGCAAATAGACGCATAAGAATGTCTCCTTCGTTGGGCAGCTCTCAAGGCGGCGCGAGCCATGTAGAATGCTTGATGATCAGTTCGCTCTCGTTCAGCTCAACGCTACGAGTCGGCGTTGCCCGTTTGTATGGCCATCGATATAGGCCTGCGTCACTTCAATCGACTTGTGGCCGGCAAGAAGCTGAACATCTCGTAAGCTGCAGCCAGTGCGATGCGCGTTGCGTGCGGCATTCGTGATGAACGTGCGGCGGCCAGAGTGGGACGAGCAGCCGCCGAACTCGAGCGCTTTGAACAGTGTGACGAACCAGTTGACGATACTGTTCGGCTGCATCGCGCCGCCGCGAGCCGAACGGATAACAGGGCCGATCGCGACGCGTCGGCCTTTCAGCTTGACGAGTGCACACTTCAAGTCGCTATGCATCGGAATGCGGCGGCCGCCGCGCTTTTTGGCAATTTCGTCTCTGACTTCGATAAAGCCGCTGAGCTGGCCGCGGGCATCGAGAACCATCGACCAGTCGAGACGGGCGATTTCGCAGGCGCGCAGGCCAGCTTTGACGGAAAGTAGAATGATGACGCGGTCACGGACGGTAAAATCCGTGCCGCCGACATAAGCCAGCATGCGGCGCAGCATGGCCGGCGTGATCGCCTTCGCTTGACGTCCCGGCATAGTGAATTCCTGTAGGATTGGTTGAACGGAAGAGGTCTGTTGGTCGATAGGGCCGGCGGGCAGGGCCCATCGAAGCTCATTCGGAGCTCAATATTCGTCGGCGCGCATGATCGTCATGACGCGCCGCGTGCAGCTCGGGTCGGCCGGATCGGGCGAACCGGCTTCCATCACGAGGTCGTAGTAATCGATCTTGAAGAAGAACTTGCTGCCTTCGAAATCGACGGCGCCGAAGTCGTGCTCGCCATAGGGATCATCGCCGGCCGTGAAAGCCTCAAAGCTTCGGATCAGAGCGAGCAGGGCGGAGCGCTGGCTGATGGTTAGAGACTCGACACCGGGCGTTATGAGGATCGCGCCGCCGACAAAGGTCGTTCTCAGCTGGTCGTTCAGGCGGCGGATTTCGGCAGTGGCGTTTTGATGAGAGTCGGTATTCGTCATGGCTGGGTTCCTTCGATTTGATAGGGCCAAGAATCGAAAGGGCGCCTCGTGGGCGCCCTTTCGAAGGATCCGGTCAGTTGTTGGCCGGAGGAAGGATTGCGATATGTCGTCGTGTTCGTAAGAGAAGGCCTTCGCGCGGGAAGTCGCGCCAGAGGAGCCGGATTTCTGGGCCTTCAAGGCTCATGATCTGCGCTTCATACCAGGCTTCCGGCTTGCCTTGACGATCGAGATCGGCCGCGAGCACGAGCATGCCGGGCTTGAGAGCTTCCCAGGCGTCCAGAACCGCTTCAGCCGGCGCAGCCTCACTGGCCGAACTGTCGCCGCCTTCAGGTGTGGCCTGGGTCATCTGAGTTGCCGCGGCCTCGGCTTCGATAGTTTGCGCTGCCAAAATCAGCGTATCGAGTTCATGCGCGAGCGCTTCATCGATTTGTGCGAGTTGAAGACTTCCACTTTCGATAGATCCTTCCGTGAGGCGCGCCGCAAGCTCTTGTGCTTCGGCTGTCTCGATCGTCACGACGTGGAACTGTGCGTCGTTGGCCGCCGTCTTTGCCGCTTTGACGCCTCTGCTTGTGAACCAGGCGGCATACCGGACCGGAAAATCGAGATTGTTGGCGACAATGAGCGCTGGCGTATTGGACTGACGTGAGGCTGTTTTTCGTCGTTCAGACATAGAGAATCTCCATAGGCGGTGGCCCCGGCTCCGCGGATTGGTCATAAGTATATTTGGAGAAGAGAGAGGCGATGCCGGAGTATTGATCGCGTTGCGGCGAATGAAATAAGCTGATTTAGCCGCGTTCATAATATATAACAAAATAAACTGACTGTCAAATAGACATTAATACATAACAATACAATATCTATTCAATCATTACAGTTAAATATACTTAATCTTTATTGCCTGTATTTCTCGACCCGCTGCCTCAGCCTAAGGAAAAATACGTGCGAAAACAGGGTCGATAAGGGCTTTCAGCGTTTCAATTGCGTCACGAAATCAACGAGCAACCTGATCTGCTTCTCGGCAGCTTCGGCCACTTCGGAGGGCTGGTTCTTTAATAGGGCTTCGATAGCCCGTAGATGCGTGCCACGGCGGTCCACATCAAATTCAAACAGTGTCGATATTTCCGTCTTCAGAGTAGCTGCGATTCTGCTCAGGGTTTCTAGAGACGCGAAGGTCTTGCCTCTCTCCATGCTCGAAACCGCGTCGACGCTCATTTCGATTTTCGAGGCAAAATCCTCCTGATTCCATCCTTGAGCATGCCGTAATGTTTTCAATCGCCGCCCAAAAGCCAGCTGGATTTGATCTTTAGTTCTGAGCCCGGTCGACCGTGAGCGAGAAGAGGTCATGTGCCCGACTTTGGCCGCCGCACAAAAAGTCTTCCATCGCGTCAAAATACGATATTTGCCATTTATTTGGCTTATTTAACGTATTATAACTACGACTGCATGCTATCTATGCAGCAACACGGCGACTCAGTTCGCTAAGTCGCGCGATGCGGGGGTGCGGCCTGTAAGGATTAGAAAGCTGGCAACCAAGAGGCATCTACGCAAAGTCGAGACGAAGACGGGGACATGACATGGCAATCATCAAGTTCAAGAAAATCCTCTCGCATACACGGGCATCATCTCGGAAAGTCACGAGCAAGAAGACCGGCTTAACCAAACGCGTCTCTGTCAAAGCGCACACCAACAGAATCAACCGAAAGCCGCGCAAGAAGTGAGGAAGAGATGCTCAGGCTCTTCCTCTTCGCGGGAGGCTTTTGGGTCGCGTTCGTCGGCTATGGCGTGATCGCCAAACACGAAAGCTTTCATCAAGCACTGACCGCGGCCAACACGATAGCGCTGTTGGTCTTGCTGGTTCCCTTCATCGCCACACGAGGCTGATCGTGTGGCGCGTTCCCTATCGAAATCAGTATGAAGGCTCGAACGATCCCTGGCCGAAGACCTTCTTCGGCTGGGTGGTTTGGCTTGTCTTCTACATGCCCGGCTCAATAGCGCTCTGGATCAACTACATGTACCCGCAGCGCGGCCAAGTCTGGATGAGCGGCCGACAGGCACAAAATAAGATTGTCACCGTCATCACCACACTCAGCATCTATTTTTCTATCGCGATGATAGTGTGGCTATTCGTGATGATGGGAATGAGCCACCACTGAAGTGCAATGACATGTCATATTATCCCATCTTGTTATTTGCGGCGTTTATCCATTTTGTAGTTCAATGCGCCTATAAACCCAAGAAGCTCTCCCAAGCCTACCTTTTTCGCGGCGAGAAACTCCAACAAATGGAGGAAATGCTTTCTGCTATCGCGCAGGCAAGAAGCGACATCGCCGAAATTAAGGAAGAGGGAGCCAAACTGGAATTGCGCGCCGACGGATTGTATGACGCACGAAGCCGTCTCGGGCGTCGGCTAAATAAGCAACTTGAAGAAGCCAACGAATTGCTTGAGCTCGCTCTCGGGGGCGAGCAAGAGATCAAGGAGTTTGCACAGAAGCGCTTGAATTCTTGGAACGCCAATCGAACGGGGCGAATGACATTCTTAGCCTCGCTTATTGGCTACCTCGTCATGTTGGTGATTGAGCCTACATACGCGGTGCTAGTATCGCTTCTGGCACTCGCGATAAGTTGGGTGGTGATGAGAGTGAAGGCGGAAGAACTGGGCAGCTACATGCCGACAATCACCAAGAAGGCATCTGATCGGACTGAGGATACATGCTCAAAGACGGAGGAGGACGAAGAGAAAAGCCCGACCTCTCATGATTGCTTCCAAATTCTCGGATTGCAACAAGGCGCGTCTCATGACGAGATTAAAGCCGCCTATCGAAATGCGATCAAGCAATACCACCCTGACTATGTGACTCGCCTCGGTCCCGAACTGAGAGAGCTTGCCGAGCGGAAAACCAAAGAACTAAATGCCGCCTATCAACAAGCGCTGACCGGCAACGGCGATTAGCACCCAACACCATGAAACTCACCCCTGGTCAGCAACTCTCCTAAAGGTATCCTGGAGCCAAAGGCGGCTTTAGGCCTTCAATTTCCTTCGGCTCGAATAGTCTAATTTTAAGCTACAATGCCTTGTCGTAGAGGAACGTGATCCGTCGTAGCGAAGAGGGCAGATATTTGCCTCAGCGGTAACGAGGATCGTCAGGCTCAAATTGCCCCGAGCCGCTTCAACAATTCCCGCTCCTTTCGATAGGAATCGGGAATATTGCCGTATTTCAGGGAAGCCGTGCAGTCGGCCAGAGCTTCGCGCAATTTGTCCAATTGCATGAGGGCATAGCAGCGATTGTTATAGGCAACCGCAACATCGCTTTTGATCGTGAAGTTCGGGTCGTAAAGGTATTTGTATTCGTTCAAGATACTCAGCGCGCCGCGGTTGTCACCACGGCCAAAATAGATCATCGACATTTCAATGGCGGCAGAAGCACGGAAACTGTCTTCGGAGTTGGCCACCATCTCGAAATCCTTCAGCGCGGCTCCTTTGTCACCCGCGTCCTGATGGGCGCGGGCGCGCCAATACCGCGCCTTCAGGTTGGCCGGCTGGTCCTGTAGCGCCTCCGTACACTCCCGGATCGCGCTGCCAAAATCCTTGAGCTGATAATAGCCATAGCAGACGTAGTATTGGTCCGGCGTGCGACGGCGCAGGGCGATGGCGGCCTTTTCATAGGCCGCGAGATCGGCATATTGGTTCAGCCGCTCATAAACCTGCGCCGTCGCTTCATAGATATTCGCCAGCGCAACGTCTTTCTCTTCCTCGTTTGGAAAACGCGCTGAAGCGGAATCTGTCAGCGCTTCCTGATATTTTTTGAGCGCGTTGTCATAGAAGCCCTTCATATACCAGGATTGCCCGACAAGCGCGTCAATGACGTAATTGATGTTGTGCGGCTTGTCCTCGCTCAGCTGGGTGTCGCTGTGCATGGCGTCGGCGGCGGCTTGCAGCATTATTGCCGAAAAGAGATCGGCGCCGTTCGTCCACAGCATCTGCTCGAGCATTTCTTGGATGAACACGCCAAACTGATATTTGTCCGTGTGATCAAGGGTAGCATCATGTGTCATCATGGGCAGTTGTCAGAAGTTCTGATCGCGCTTGCCGCACGATCTGCCATCCGCCTCTGACGCCAAGCGTAGCCATTATCGTGGCGACGATCAGGTCTGGCCATGCAGCTCCACTGCCGAAGACGCCGGCTGCCGCTGCAAGCACGGCAAGATTGCCGATCGCATCATTGCGCGAACAAATCCACACCGAGCGCATGTTCGCTTCGCTGGCGCGGAAGCGATAGAGCATCAGCGCGATACCGCCATTGGCGAGAAGCGCCAAGACGCCGACCACGCCCATCGTCTCGGCCTTGGGCAAGGTACCGGCATAGGCATGCCATGCCGTCGAAAGGAGTACAGCGGCGCCTAGAAGGCCAAGCGACCAACCTTTCACCAGCGCGGCCCATGCGCGCCAGCTCACCGCCATGCCGGCGACGCCGAGGCTAATCGTATAATTGGCGGCGTCGCCCAGGAAGTCGATCGCATCCGCCTGAAGAGACGCTGAAACTGCTGCGATACCGAGGGCGATCTCGGCCAGGAACATGGCAGTGTTGACGGCCAGCGCGATCCAAAGGGCCCGGCGCCATTGCCGGCTATTGGGCAGCGTCTCGGAATGGCAATGATCGTCGTGGCAGCACCCAGCCATGCGTGACCTCGTAGAATGCGGTACGCACCCCATATGCACCCTGTAGTCACTACAGGGTCAAGGGCATGGCACGGCTGACAATCGGCAATCTTGCGAAGCGGACGACGACGAAGGTGGAGACCATCCGGTACTACGAGC
The DNA here is from genome assembly GCF_004135935.1 of Methylovirgula ligni. Classification (NCBI taxonomy): domain Bacteria; kingdom Pseudomonadati; phylum Pseudomonadota; class Alphaproteobacteria; order Hyphomicrobiales; family Beijerinckiaceae; genus Methylovirgula; species Methylovirgula ligni. Next base: position 2,531,778 of record NZ_CP025086.1, read on the forward strand.
GGATCGGCCTTTTACCCATTCCGGGACGTACCGAAGGCAACTACCGTTCCTACGCTGAAGCGCACCTTAGCCGCCTCAGCTTCATTCGACGCGCTCGTGATCTGGGCTTTTCCCTAGATCAGGTGCGCGAGTTGCTGGGCCTGGCGGACAAACGGGATCGTTCCTGCGAGGCCGTGGACCTCATCGCGCGGCAACATCTGGTGGAGGTCGAACGAAAGATCGCGGATCTGGCCTCGCTTCGGGACGAACTCACCGATCTTATCGGCCGGTGTCGTCGCGGCACGATCGCCGAATGCCGCATTATCGAAACCCTGGCGCCAGCCTCTGCGCAGGGCACAGCCTGAGACGGTGGCGCATGCCTTTCCGGCGCTATGCGTCGCCCCGTCGCTCATACAAATTTTCTGGCAGCGATGTCGCCTCAAGCTGAATTATCTGCTGGACAATGATATATTATATCATTACGTCTCTCTTTCGCTGAGGGACTGTCGGCCCAGTGAACAGACGCGTCTGTCGTCCGTGCCTGCGCTACCCATTGCTATGCGCAGCCCACGTGGTGAAGGCGAGCATCAGGCGAGCAGCATTAGTTTTTGGCTGCAACTTTCGGGTGGGAAACACGTGAGGAAGCTCTCTATTTCGGTGGTTTTTGCGGCAATGCTTACCGCCGGGCCTGTCACAACTGCCTTTGCCGCATCATCGGTGCCGATCAATGCAATCGGTGTCGAAAACGAATACGCTGATGTGATTTCGCAAGTCGGCGGACAATACGTACGCGTTCAGGCCGTCGAGACGGATCCGAATACTGACCCGCACACCTTCGAGGCCAGTCCGAAGGTCGCAAGGGAGATCGCCGCAGCTCAACTGATCGTCGAAAACGGCGTGGGTTATGATGCGTGGGCAGACAAGATCATGTCTGCTTCGGCCAGGCCCAATCGCAAGGTGATCAACGTCCAGACTTTGCTGGGATTGCCAGACAACACGGCGAACCCGCATCTCTGGTATGACCCGAAGACGATGCCGGCTGTCGCCAAGGCGATCGCCGCCGATCTCGCCGCATTGCAGCCAGCGCAGGCAGCCTATTTCCACGCCAATGCAGATAAATTTATCGCGTCGCTCGAACCCTGGAACGCGGCAATCGCCGCCTTCAAGGTGAAATACGGCCAGACCCCGATTGCCGTCACTGAACCGGTTGCCGATTACATGCTGGAAGCCATGGGTTTTAACATATTGACGCCCTTCAGCCTACAAAAAGCAATCATGGATGGCACTGACCCGGCTCCGCAGGACGTCACGACCCAGAACGACCTATTTGCTACCAACAGAGTGAAGGTTTTCGCCTACAACCAGCAGGTGACGGATACCTTGACCAAATCCTTCTTGGATGAATCGCGGAAGGCGGGTATTCCGGTGGTCGGCGTCTACGAAACCATGCCGACACCGGGCTACACTTATCAATCGTGGATGCTGGCTGAGGTCGCTGCACTTGAGAAAGCGCTCACGAACAAGGTGTCGACCGAGACGCTGCAAAAGTGACGCTGAGCGCCGTGCTGGCAAGGGGCGAAGTTCTCGCGGTCCGTCAGGCGAGCGTCTCGCTCTCTGGCTGCTGCATCCTCAAGAATATCGACTTCACACTGGAGGCGGGCGAGCTCTGCGGCCTGATCGGCGCAAACGGGTCGGGGAAAACGACGTTGCTGCGCACCATTCTCGGCTTCCTCGCACCCCAAAGCGGCAACATCAGCATTGAAGGCGGAGGACGAACCTCGGTCGGCTACGTACCGCAAAAATTCATGCTCGATCCTTTCATGCCGATGTGCGCGCGAGATCTCGTGGCGCTCGGTCTCGATGGTAACAGGTGGGGCATACCGTTGCCGTCGAAGGAGCGCCGTCAGAAGGTCGACGAGATGCTCGAAGCATTGGAGGCGACGCCATTCGCCGATCAACGGATCGGCAGTCTTTCTGGAGGCCAGCAGCAGCGGATCCTGATCGCGCACGCCATGATCCGGCGCCCGCGCCTCCTGCTGCTCGACGAACCACTCGCCAATCTGGACATACGCAGCGTTGCCGGTATCGTTGCCCTACTGCGCCGCATGTCGCGGGAGTTCCAGACCGCGGTGCTGCTGTCGGCACATGATATGAACCCGCTGCTGTCGGCAATGGACCGTATCGTTTATCTCGCCAATGGTCGGGCGGCGAGCGGCAGCACCGGCGCCGTCGTGCGGACCGAGGTGCTGAGCCAACTCTACGGTTATCATATTGACGTCATCCGCGTTCATGGCCGTGTCATCGTGGTCGCGGCTGACGCCGAAGATGACGCTCAGGCCGCGATCGCGCGTGAGCCGGTTCACGTGGCTCAGGTTCCGTGACCTTTATGCCGACATTGTTCTCCATCATAGTCGAGCCGGGGTTCTTCACCAGCGAGCCGGTGCGCACGGCGGCGGTGATCGGCGCCGCCGCCGCAATTGTCTCCGGGGTGGTCGGCGTATTCACCGTGATTCGCGGACAGTCCTTCGCCGGTCATTCCTTGGCGGATGTCAGCAGTGCTGGTGGTTCCGCCGCGTTCCTGTTCGGGATTAACCCGCTCCTTGGTTTCCTCGGCATGGGTGTCCTCGCGGCGATGAGCATGGAACTTGTGCGCGCAGATCACGCGAGCGAGCGTGACCTGGTAACGGGTGTCGTCACCGGCGCGGGGCTCGGCGTTGCCGCGCTATTCCTTTATCTGGATATGACGACCAGCAGCACCACGGGGGCCGCGGTCACCATCATGTTCGGATCGATGTTCGCCATTCCGGCTTCGATCGTCCCGCTTGCCCTGACGGTAGGGATCAGTGCCCTTCTCGCGGTCGGTCTGCTCTATCGGCCGTTGCTGCTGTCCTCGCTCGATCCGGACCTTGCGGCAGTGCGCGGCGTGCCCGTGCGTCTCATAGGACTATTGCATCTCATCGTCGTGGCGATGGCCGTTGCACTCTCGGCCATAACAGTAGGCGCCATCTTGTCCACGGGGCTGCTCATCGGTCCTGCGGCGATTGCGCTGCACCTCGCCAAGCGGCCTGGACTGGCGATCCTGTTGGCTGCTGCAATCGGCATCGCCGCCACCTGGGGTGGAATCCTCATCGCCTACGACAGCTACGAATGGACCGGCGGGCACGGCTGGCCCGTCAGCTTCTGCATCGTGGCTCTCATCTTCCTGGCATATGTCGTTGTTGCGCAAACAGGGCTTCGCCACTGGCGCCTGCTACCACGCGTGGTCTCGGCCCGCACACAGCGCGCAGGGTGAGGCTGGGCGATGTTTGATGACTTCATGATCAACACCTGGATCGCCGCCACCCTCGTCGCCAGCGTCGCGGGGGTCATCGGGTTCTTTGTTGTAATCCGGGGCGCGTCCTTCGCCGCCCACGCGCTGCCGCTCAGCGCGTTTCCCGGTGCTGCCGCGGCCAATCTGCTCGGTATCAACCCGCTCATTGGGTTGCTCGCTTTCTCCGGACTCGGCGTGCTCGGCATCAGCCAGCTTGCGCGACGCGGACCGCGCGATGTGGCGACTGCCCTGTCACTCGTCATGCTGCTGGGGCTTGGCGCCTTGTTCTTGAGCCGAACCACTGAGTATTTCCAGGCCGTCTACGCGCTGCTCTTCGGCGAGGTGCTTGGCGTCGGCTCTGCCGACCTCGAGCCCGTCGTCGCACTTAGCGCGGTCTCGGTCGCCCTCATCGCGGTATTGTTCCGGCCGCTGCTCCTGAACTCGGTCTCGCCTGAATTGGGTCAAGCGCGAGGCGTGTCGGCTCGCGTGATGGAGGTCATGTTCCTGGCGGTCGTGGCGCTGGCCACGGCGACGGCGCTGCCAGTCGTCGGCGCGTTGCTGGTATTCAGTCTGATGGTGGGGCCTGCCTCCGCTGCTCGCACACTGACGGATCAGCCACTGACGGCGATCCTGCTTTCGGCCGCTTTATCTGTCGTGACGGTTTGGATGTCGATTGCTCTCTCCTTCGCATTCGATTGGCCGATCGGATTCTTCGTCGGTGGTCTGAGTGCATGCGCCTATGCTTCCGGGCGGACATGGACGCGGGCGAAGCGATCGCGGTATTGAATATGACGATGGTATGGGAATGGATCGGCGTTGCGTCCGGACATTCTATGTTACCAAGAGCTGACCTACGACCAAGCATTCCGGGGCGACCTAAGCTAACCGGAAGCGGAATAGCAGGTCTCGGATACGCGGCACGTTAAAGTTGACATGGCGTCGACGGGGCGCGCTTCGACTGCCGCGGCCCTTTTCAGCCGTTCCAAATGTCGGTGCTCGACGCCACAGCTGTCCAAGAACCCCTTTAGAACTGCCAGGTGACCTTTAGCTCGGTCTTGAAGTCATAGACGGGATAGTCTCTGATGATCGGCACGCTGCCCTCTAGCGAGACGACAAGATTATTGAGAATCTTCTTACCGACAGCAACGTCGAGCGGTAGGAAAAGCCGCCCCGTCTGTCCAGAAATCGGCGTCCCGTAATTGATGCGAATGTCGTTGCTCGGATAGAAGGTCACAAACCAACGTCCGGGCAAGCCAATGTTGAGCGTCGGCGCGATCTGGGGTTCGCGGATGATACGTGCGAAAGGATTGCCACCAAAACTGATCGCATAACGGACGACCGGCACGAAATAGGTGTCGGGGGCGATCCCCAGAAACGAATAGCGAATGCCGATCGCCGGCATAATTTGCCACGGATCAGTGCCGAGAGATGCATCCGCCGTCGGTGCAACAAGGCGTGCGCCAAAGCCATACGCCCAGCGCGTATCGATGGTGTGGATGAGGGCCGTTTGGAATACAGCGTTGGCGAGACCAGCTCCACTTTCCGAATTAGCCTGACCAAAGGTCGTCGTGGCCTTCTCGACAAATGGAATCTGGATTTGTGTTCCGAGTTTCCAACCGGAGCCGAGATCAAGTTTTGAATTATATTGGAGAATCTCTCTTTCGCGTTTCGTGGAACTCGACGAGCTCGATGAGCTTCTGAATTCGAATCGCGTCGTGACGCTTGTTTCCGGACGCGTGAAGTCGCCGTCATTGTAGCTGGCGCTATCCGCTGTACCCGTTTGGCTCACGACTCCCATAGGATCCGAGCGCGCCGGAAACGCGGAACAAGCGAGGCTCATCACCGCTGCGACGGGCGAGCCTATGAACGTTCGAATCCATATCCCACGACACATTGGGGGACTCAGGGATAATCGCCGCGTGTTAGTGCATAGCGAACTGAAAATTGACGCCACCGAAAATCTGCCAACGCGGCGCACCCGTGCCTTCACGCGCCACGGAATATTGCGGCTCGATGAAATAATTCATCGTGGTCTTGCCGAACTGCACGACTTGTCCCAGCCCCAACCCGATCGGGACATAAGAGAGATTGTGGACGAGGTCGAAGGTCCAGATGCCGGATGAGCGAATGTAGAAGCCTTGGGCCAAATTATAGGTGACGATGGGCTGGAACGTCAGCAGGCTTACGTCATCATGCCCGAGGGCAGCGGCGAAGGAATGCTGGTATATGGCCAGCGCGCCGAGCACACCCCAGGATTGCGGCGCGACGGCGGCACCGGCCGCGCCAGTCTGCCAGCGACCTTGACTCAAAGCGGTGCCGCTTGGCAGCACAAGCAAAGGGCCGCCGGCGAAGGTGACTTTGCCGGGTAGCACAAAGAAATCCGTCAGCGTCACATCCCCGACGGCGGTCTCGCTGCCCGTCGGCAAGGGTGGCGCCGTGGCGACGGGGACGGTGAAGCGAAGCAGCTGGGGAACGCCGCCGATTTTCTCCGGCACGAGCCCGCGTAGAAGAAACTGATTTGACGAACCTCGAATCCCAGACATTGTCGGAACAAAATAGTCCTGCAGATTAAGCGTGACTTCCGGCGTCAGCGGATTGTTCGCCGTGTTCGCGCCGTTATCGGCCGAGGTTGCCTCTTGAGCGCGAACCGACGTCGCGCCTAGGCTGACGATGAAGAAGATAGAGATCAAACCTCGATGGATCATGGCAGTCCTTCTTGAAACGATGATGCCAAAATCGTCTTTTCACTGTGCCGCCGGCAGCGGTGCCGGCGCGGCCTGCGAGATCGCAAATGTCAGCCAGGCGTTCCAACCGTAAGGGCGGTTTTCGCCATCGAATTCCTTGTAGGCTTTCACATTCAGATAACCCTGCAGCTTCCTCATCGGGATGATGTAGCCCACTTGGCCGCCTGCGCCGAAGACGCGAGATTCAAAACATCCAACTCGGTCGCCGGCACCGCTGTCGCAGGAAAGTTCTTGATAGGCATAGCCGACGGCGCCGATCTGCCATTGCTTCGTCAGGAAGTGTGACGCGCCCCAGTCAAAATGCATGTCGACGCCGTTTTGATATTGCGTCTGCGGGTTCTTATAATTGTAAGTGAAGCCGAGGGTGCCGGACAATTCATTGCCCGTCTGTGGATTGAAATAAGTGTAGCCACCGCCAGCATCGGTCGCAGCGTGGCCAATGCCGAGATTCACGAGATTGTTGGGATTGTAGACGCCGATCGGAATATTGGTCGTCACGTAAGCCATGTAATTGTTTACACCGGCATTCCAACGCAGCGAGAACATGGGCAAGAAGTCACCAAACCCCAGAACATTATCGCTCGTGCCTCGCGAGACGGTAAATTCCCTGGGACCAACGACGCCATTCAATGTTGCGTTGACGCCCGCGAAACTGCCGCCGTAGGGAATGGCCATCGCGATGACGGCCTGGGCGCCTAAAACGGGGGTCGAGAACGTGTAACTCGGTATTGCGAGATAGAGGTCCGCACGACCGTCGAGCCTAGCGTTGAGATTGCCGTTGAAGTTGGCTGTGATATCGCCCCGCGTCACCTGCCGCGCAAAGACGACGCTTCCGCCCGCGCCGACTGATGGCGCATAGAAGATATTCGCGAAGGCGAACCCGGGCGTTTGCGGCGTGGCAGAAAGGCTTCCAAAGAAGCCCGGAACCCACATGCTGATCCCGGTCTCGTCGGCATGCGCGAGATTTGGCGCGAACAGCGTAAGCGTGAGCATAAATGTAAATGCGAATGACTTTTCATATGCGCCACGAAAGATGCCGCGGCGTTCCCCGTCGATCGCAATTGGCCTGCATTGGGCGGATCGCATGCCCCCTCCGAGCCCTGCCCACTGCATGATCGGGAAGAAATCAATACGATGGTTTTGCAAGAGCTCCTATCGTCGCGCCGCCGATTCCAATGAAGTTCCTCATTTTGTCGACGCGCGTGCCGCGCGTGTCACACATGCGTCATCGGTAGGCGCTCTGAATTGTCGTGCCGTGCAAAGCGCCAAGAGTTATGGATTTAGCAGACAGGAATCGCGCGGGACGATTTGGCCGACCCCGCTCGTTCACTACAGCGAATAGGTTTGGCAAATTTAGCTGAAATAGTTCGCGTCTTGGGTAGGAACGATTTCAGCGCAACTGAGAAGCGGAATGAAACATCTGCCGCGCAATGCTGAGCCGGGCTACGCTTCGTGCGGCCATTGAATGTTGACGCCTCGATTTTTCGGAGGAGCTTAACATGAAACCCAATGCTATCGCAGTATCTCTCGGGTTATGCGCCGCTTCAATGCTGATCGTTCCCGATACCGCTCAAGCATTCCGTGGCGGATTCCACGGTGGCGGACGGCATTTTGCGGGCGGCGGTCATTGGCATGGTGGTAGCCATTGGCACGGCGGCGGTAGTCGTTGGTATGGCGGATATTGGCGCGGCGGTCGCTGGTATGGAGGCGGTTGGGGCGTAGGAGCGGCCGCAGCCGGTGCAGCAGCGGTCGGCGCTGCCGCGGCATATGGCGATACCTGCTATCAGCAACAGAACGTCTGGAACGGCTATCAATACGTCGTGCAGTGGGTGCGGGTTTGCTGAGGCGCGCTTTGCACACGGTAATATAGCGATTTAAAAGAAGAACAAGTAGCCCCTTGTCAGTTGATCTACGAAGATCACCGCGGGCGGACGTATGCATGCCTCGCCCTTGTTGAGGATACTGCAAAACCCGAGGCTGACAAAGTCGAGCTGATCAACAAATGCATCGATGACTCGCACACGGGCTTCTGTCACAACATAGTCAGTGTCGCAGGCATCAGCGACCAGCGACGCTTGCTGCCGTCACCTGTCGCGTACCGCGTTATCGAGATTCCAACTTTGTCGTGCGTATGCTGAGAACGCACGAATAATATCAGCAATCTAAACTAAATTCTCTAGGTCATCATGAGTAATTGACGAATGTCGTTTTCTTGTTGGTCGAATTGTCTAAGTGTCCGAGGCTGCCTATGTTGGATGTGACGTGGTGTATAGACAGGACAGGCGCTGAGACTGAAGTCAGAGGGGTGCGTGATGAGTATGAGCCCGAGAAAAATCGGCTTTGCCTTGCTGGTGGTTGCCGCAACGCTGGGCGTGATAATCCTTGGGAGCTCGCATCCAGCCGCGGCGCAGACAGCGTCTCCGAGCGAGGCCCGCGCGATCGCCAAGGAAGCGTATATCTATGCCTTCCCGATGGTGGAGGGCTATAAAACGCTGTACGCGCAGGCGGTGGATAAGGGCGGCCCGAATTACAAGGCGCCGTTCAACAGCATCGGCAACACGGCGCAGGCGTTCACGCCGAAGGACACGGCGATCGTCACGCCGAATTCCGATACGCCCTATTCTTTCGTCTGGATGGATTTACGCGCCGAGCCGATTGTGCTGACGCTTCCCGAGATCGATTCGAAGCGGTTTTATCATGTGCAGTTGATCGACCTTTACACGCATAATTTCGCTTATCTCGGCAAGCGGACGACCGGCAGCAAGGGCGGCAGCTTCCTGATCGCCGGGCCGAGCTGGAAAGGCGAAAAACCGGCCGGCATCGATCAGGTCGTGCGCAGCGAGACCGAGATCGCATATGCAATCTATCGCACCCAGCTTTTCGGTCCCGACGACATCGCCAATGTCAAGGCCATCCAGGCTGGCTACAAGGTGCAGCCCCTGAGCGCTTTCGAGGGCCGGACCGCACCGCCGCCGGCTTCCGCCGTGGACTGGCCGGTACCCGACCTCAAGACCATGACGACGACCCCGGAAATCTTCCGCTATCTGAATTTCCTGCTGACCTTCGCCCCCACCCATCCGAGTGAGACCGATCTGATGGCGCGCTTCGCCAGGATCGGCCTCGGCGCGGGCAAGCCGTTCGACGTGAGCGCCCTGTCGCCCGAGATGCGCAAGGCGCTGGAAGATGGGATCGCTGACGGAGTCGCGGAGTTCGCGGCGTTCAAGCGCGACGAGGTCGATACGCGCAAGGTCAGCACGGCCGACATGTTCGGTACCCGCGAGCATTTGAAGAACAATTATCTCTATCGCTACGCTGCCGCCAAGCTCGGTATCTATGGCAACTCGGGCGAGGAAGCTATCTATCACGGCTATTTCGTCGATAGCCGCGGCGCGCCGCTGAACGCCGCGCAGAAGCGCTATGTGCTGAAGTTCGAGAAGGACAAGCTGCCCCCGGCCGAGGCCTTCTGGTCGATGACCATGTACGACGGCAAGACGCAGCTTCTCGTCGACAATCCGCTGAATCGCTACCTTATCAATTCGCCGATGCTGCCGCAGTTGAAGACCGATGCGGATGGCGGCCTGACGCTCTACATCCAGCACGACAAGCCGGCTGCGGCCGAGGAAAGCAACTGGCTGCCTGCGCCGGCCGGGCCATTCTTCCTTGTGCTAAGACTCTACCAGCCCAAGCCGGAGGGCATATCGGGAGCGTGGCATGTGCCCCCACTCAATCCGATCCAGTAAGCGAGGCAGGTGATACGCCCGAAGGATGTCCGATGACCCACGTTCATAGACGAACGATCGCTCTCGCAGCGCTGATGTTTGGCCTTGCGGCGCCGATTCACGCACAAACGTCAACGGCACCGCTGGATGGCCCGACGTCTGTCCCGACCGTCACCGCCCCGGCTCCGCCGCCGCCCAATGTGGACTCGCGCTTTCTCGGTGGACTTTCCTTCAAGGATGGCTATCCGACGACCGAGACGGTACAGCGTCTTTATGACGAACTCGACTTCCAGCGTGGCACACAGGTCTTCCTGAGGAACCTGCCTGCGCTCAGCATGTACGGGCTTCGCCTTGGTCTAGCGCGCGATCTCGGCGTGGACAGTGTATCCAAGTTCGCGATCTTCCGGGCTGACGCCAACTCGCTCATGCTGACGCCCAATTCGGAGACTTTGTACGGCACGACATTCCTCGCCCTCGACACCGACGGACCGACTATCGTCGAGGCGCCGCCCAGTGTGCTTGGCCTCGTCAACGACATGTGGATGCGGCCGGTCGGGGACATCGGAGCAGGCGGACCGGATCAGGGTAAGGGCGGCAAGTACCTCTTCGTCCCGCCCGGCTATGCCGGCATCCTGCCGAAGACAGGCTATTTCATCGTCCGCATGCAGACTTATGGCGGGTGGGTCTTCATCCGCGCACTGCTCGATCCGAGCGGCAACGCTGCTCCCGCCGAGGCGCTGCTGAAGCAGATGCGCATCTATCCGCTTTCCAAGAAAGACGCGTCGCCGCAGATGACGTTCGTCGAGGCAAGCGGCAAACCATTCGACTCCATGCCGCCAAACGACATCCGCTATTTCGAGATGCTGGCCGATTTGATCGCGCGCGAGGACGCGCATGCGGTCGATCCGGAAGTCGCCGGGATGATGCGCGCCATCGGCATCGAGAAGGGCAAGCCCTTCGTACCGGACAGCCGCTTGAGGTCTATCCTTGCGGAGGCTGCTCGGGTCGGAAGCTTCATGGCACAGGCCATCAGTTATGCCCCGCGTGAGCCCGAACGCGTCCGCCCCGGCTCGCACTGGATGGCAGGGATTGCCGGCTACCCCACTTTCGCCGACGGGCGCAGCACACTCCTCGACGAAATGATCTACATGTCATGGTTCGCGACCGGCGCGGCCAAGGCGATGGGAGCGCCCAAGCCAGGAACCGGTTCGCAATATGCCTGGACCTATTATGACGCGGCAGGAGAGTGGCTGCTCGGCGAGAAGAGCTACCGATTCCACATCTCGCCGCATCCGCCCGCCAAGGATTTCTGGTCGGTACTGGCCTACGACAACTGGACCCGCTCGATCCTGGCGAACGGCCAGAAGGTCGCTGGCAAGAACTCCTACGACACGGCCATTCAAACCAATGCCGACAGCTCCATCGATATCTATTTCGGTCCGAACCCGCCGCCGGGCAAGGAAAGCAACTGGATCAGGACGATCCCCGGCAAGGGCTGGTTCGCGATGTTCCGCCTCTATGGGCCACTGCAGCCATGGTTCGACCGCACATGGACACCCGACGATATCACTGCCACAGCCCAATGAGACAGAGGTCGGCGGGGACGGCCGCAGGACAGGAAACGGAGAAGGACACGATGATACTCAGCCTTTGCAGAGCCGTTTCGATCGCAGCGCTCGTCGCGGCGCTCGGCGCCGCCATGCCGGCGCGTGCTCAAGCCCCGACCGTAGATACGCGGATTGGCTCTATTCCGCTGAAGTTCGGTCTGCCCGCCGATGCCGCAACCGTCGGCAGGCTCTATGACGAGATGGATTTCCAGCGGGCGAGCCAGGCTTATCTCTGGGCGCTCCCCATCGTCGGCTTCGCAGGCTGGCAGGATGCCCAGCGAAGTGTTTTCGGTGCGCGCGACATCGACATGGTTGTCTACGAGAGCGTCAAGGATAAGCTCGGCATCCTCACGGCCAACGCGACGACGCCCTACATCGTCGGGATGCCGGATCTCTCGAGGACCGGCCCTCTCGTGATTGACTACCCCGCTGGTGCGACGGCCGGTGGCGTCGGCGATTTCTGGCAACGCCCCGTGACCGATATGGGCGAGACCGGCCCGGATAAGGGTAAGGGCGGCAAGTATCTGATTGTCGGGCCGGGACAGACCGAACCGAAGGATAAGAACTACCGCATCGTCCGATCGCCGACGGTCAACATTTTCTTCGCCTTCCGTGTGCTTGATCCCGATCCGGGCAAGGCCAAGGACCTGATCTCCCGCGTGCGCATCTATCCCTATGCCGAGCGGGCGACGCCTAGCCAGACCCGCATTTTACGTCCCGAGGGCCGGGCTTGGACGCAGGTCCCGCCGAAGGGCATCACATTCTGGGAGCGTCTGAACGACATTCTCCAGCGCGAGCCGGTGATGGAGCGGGATCGCTTCTACATGGCGATGCTAAAGCCGCTCGGTATCGAGAAAGGCAAGGCGTTTAACCCGGATGCCCAGCAGAGGAAGCTTCTTGAAGAAGGGGCCAAGGTTGGCGAGTTGATGGCGCAATCCCTTGCCTTCGACAATCGCGATCCGAATGCACGTTATCGGGCTGACGCGCGCTGGGAATATCTCTTCACCTTCGATCCAGGCCAAGACATCGGCAGCTATGCGCCGCTCGATGAGCGCACAGGCTATTTCTACCAGGCGGTCACGACCAGCCGGGGTATGGTAACAAAGACGCCGGGAGTCGGCCAAGCCTATCTCGGTACGGCGCATGAAAAGGACGGTGCTTGGCTCGATGGCAGCAAGACCTACAAGCTGCACGTTCCTGCCAATGCGCCCGCGAAGCTGTTCTGGTCGCTTACGGTCTACGATACCGAGACGCGGGCATTTCTCGACAACACGCCGGATGGTATCGTCGATCGCTCGTCGCGCGCCGATCTGAAGAAGAACGCGGACGGTTCGGTCGACCTCATCATGAGCCCCAGCATACCGGCAGGGATGGAAAGCAACTGGATTCCGACCATTCCCGGCAAGGCATGGTTCGCGCTGTTCCGATTCTACGGGCCCACGGAAACGTATTTCAATCGCTCCTGGAAGCTTCCGGATATCGTGGCCGACTAGGCTCATGCAGCGATACCGCGAGACGAGATCGTCTCGCGGTTTTCGCAAAGCCTGTTTCGCGCCGTTCTTCCGATCAGGCTAGGGCACGAGCCTCGCGCTGGTCGGCGCCTAACGTGGCCGCCGGCGAGCCCGCTGCCCACACTCACCCAGCTGCTAGTTCGCTGACGGCTTTTGCTCAACGTCTTCCGGAATCTCCTGTCTTAGTTTTGGCCCTTCGCTGAGCCGGCGACCGAGTGCCACCATGAAATTATCCCATCGTTCGCCGGCTTTTGCGCGTGCGGCCTGGGCGGCAGGTTGCGGAAGCGGGGGCGTCGTGGTGAGCCAGAAGCGAATGAACAGCGCCAGGGTCTCAACATTGATCCCGACATCACGTTCGAGCCGCGCGAGTCTGCGATCTTGCTGGTCGAGCCGTTTGGCGATGGCCGCTTCGCGTTGCTCATCAGCATCCGGCGATAGGAACGAGCCGATGGCGGCTTCTGCAATGGCTGAGATCGGCAGCTCGCGCCGGGCGGCGTAGGCAGCAAGTGTCTTCATGACATTTGGATCGAGATAGACAGATATCTGCGATTTCTTCATGCGAGTGGTCATCAGTGCCTCACATGCCGAGATCGTCGCCGTGATCGAGCGAAGCCTGGCGTGCAACGCCCTGCATGATTGCGTTCATGCGGTTGAACCGGGCTGGATCGTTAACGGCGGCGTCGTCGACGTCCGGATTAAATTCGTTATCGAGCGGTTCTTTCTTTTCGACAGGCTTCGCTTGGGAGAGTTCGGCCTGATGCCGATACCCGGACTCGGTTGGATCGCCATGATCGAAATCGGTGGCGATTTCGAGCAGCGCTTCAACATTGGGCCGCGGTGGCAATGATCGGTTCGTCCAGTCGTCGGACCGTTCCGGTTCAGGTCGAGTCAGATTTGGCGGCGAAAGGATTCGTTCTCGGAAACGTTCGTCTTCATAGTACCGCGCCTTCTTGGCGCGGATGGACGGCGACCCGGAGATCATGACGATTTCATCAGCGGATGGCAGCTGCATGATCTCGCCGGGCGTCAAAAGCGGCCGCGAGGTCTCGGTGCGCGAAACCATCAGATGGCCGAGCCAGGGCGAGAGGCGGTGGCCCGCGTAATTGCGCATGGCGCGCAATTCCGTCGCGGTGCCGAGCGAATCGGAGACGCGCTTGGCGGTTCGCTCGTCGTTGGTCGCGAATGAGACACGGACATGGCAATTATCCAGGATCGCATTGTTCGGGCCATAGGCCTTCTCGATCTGGTTCAGGCTCTGGGCGATCAGGAAGCTCTTCAAGCCATAGCCCGCCATGAAGGCGAGGGCGCTCTCGAAAAAATCGAGCCTCCCCAACGCTGGAAACTCATCCAGCATGAGAACAGCCGCTGCCGCGTGGCCTTGGTGTTGAGGTCTTCTGTGAGCCGGCGGCCGACCTGATTGAGGATGAGGCGGATGAGCGGCTTCGTCCGGCTGATATCTGAGGGCGGCACGACGAGATAGAGAGTCGTCGGTCGTCTGTCTCCGACGATGTCGCTGATGCGCCAGTCGCAACGCCGCGTGACCGCGGCGACGACGGGATCTCGATAGAGCCCGAGAAAGCTCATGGCCGTCGAGAGCACGCCCGATCTTTCATTCGGCGATTTGTTGAGGAGTTCGCGCGCAGCGCTCGCGATGACAGGATGGGGGCCGGCGTCGCCGAGATGCGCCGTCTGCATCATGGCTGAGAGCGTTGCCTCGATCGGCCGCTTAGGATCGGAAAGGAAGGCCGCGACGCCTGCGAGCGTCTTGTCGGCTTCGGCATAGAGGGCGTGCAGGATCACGCCGACGAGCAGAGCATGGCTCGTCTTTTCCCAATGGTTGCGGCGTTCGAGCGAGCCTCCCGGATCGACCAATATGTCGGCGATGTTCTGGACGTCGCGGACCTCCCATTCGCCGCGCCGGACTTCGAGTAGCGGATTGTAGGCCGCGGACTCCGGATTGGTTGGATCGAAGAGCAGGACGCGGCCGTGCTTTGCACGGAAACCAGCGGTGAGCTGCCAGTTCTCACCCTTGATATCGTGGACTATGGCCGAGCCCGGCCAGGTGAGCAGGGTCGGGACGACGAGGCCGACGCCTTTGCCGCTCCGCGTCGGCGCGAAGCAAAGCACATGCTCGGGGCCGTCGTGGCGGAGATAGCTATGTTCGTATCGGCCGAGCACCACGCCATCGGGACCAAGCAACCCGGCGGCTTTGACTTCGTTCGGGCGCGCCCAACGGGCAGATCCATAGGTTGAAACGGTCCGGGCTTCGCGCGCGCGCCAGACCGATAGAGCGATCGCGACGACGATCGAGATCAGTCCGCCGGAGGCAGCGATCGCGCCACCTTCAACGAAAATGCGCGGCGCATAGGCGTCGAAGGAAAACCACCACCAAAAGAAAGCCGGCGGTAGATAAAAGGCAAAGCCGAAGATCGCAAACCAGGGCCGCCCAAGTTCGGGCTGAAAACCCAGGCGCCAAGCCGTCCACTCTGTTGCCGCCCAGGTCATCATCACTACGATCAGACAAACGATGACGATCTGACCCCAGAGGATTTTGGCGACCGACGCGCTCTTGCCCAAGGGCGCCGGGGAGGGAAGAGAATGCGTCATAGGCCCAGTCCTCGCCGCCGGCCAAAACTCCAGTCGATGCCGCCGTCGCCGCGAGCGATTCCAGAAACGTGGCGGCCGAGTTGCTTTTCGAGAGAGGGCGACCAGGGTACGAGCTGAAAGCCGAGCCCTGCTGTTCAAGAAGGCTCTGGCCATTGCGATATTGGTGATCAGAAGGGCAGCCGGGACCGTTTAAATTGGCCTCAGATCAGAATGACATGAAGGTGCCAATAATCTGATCGAAAGCGATGCAGCTGGCGCATTATGCAGCGAAGATCGCCGTGAGCGTCGCACTCTACGAATCCGCTTAAGACTTTCGCAATCGGCTATCTTCAAATTGCTGGCCGGGAAGTTCTGCACGACGGCGATGTTCACTTTGCCTTCGATTATGGCTCATTGCTTACGGCATTCACCATATCAGGGGTGGGCCTCGGAATTACCTTCTTCTCGAACTGGCTGGTCACCAGGTCCGAGAAATTCCTGATAAATTGGGGAATTACCGTTACGCTTCTGACAATCGGGGCCCTAATATATGGGTTCTATACAGAGTTCCCGTCCCCGCTTATCGGGGCCGTCGCCTATACAATTCTCGTATTTGGCCTGTCCTTAGTATGGGGCGTTAGCCGTGAATTCAGGTGCGGCACGCTTCCGCATCGGGCTGTGTTTACCATCGCTTCATACGCTTCGGTCGCCGTGGGGCTGCCGATGCTGATCGGTTTTGACGGAATTTCCTATATCTTTCTCAACTTTGTCGCCCTTGCGATCCTTCTGTCGACGGCGCGGGACTACTGGCTCAGCCGCGCGGAGGCGCCCCTGTCGATAGGGGTGCTGTCGTCCTTCTATATTCTGATAGCCGCTTCTTTCATACCGTGCGCCGTCATGCTGCTGCAAAGCAGAGATTGGCATTTGGGACATGCGCCTTCAAACTGGGCAGAGGACCTTAACATCGGCGTATCGCTAGCCGGCCTCGTCGGGATTGGCGCTATTTCGCTGATGCTCAATCAAGTCCGTGTCGCGCGTGGCCATAAGATTGATGCTGAAACGGACGTGTTGACAGGACTGTTCAATCGCCGCGCCCTATTTGTGCGCGCAACCGCGATCCTCAATTCATCCGCGGCCTTCATCATCTTCGACATAGATTGCTTTAAAGAAATCAACGATCTTCACGGTCACCTCAAGGGCGATGAAGTGCTGCGCGCCTTTGGACAGATCCTAAAGGAATGCTCTCGCGCGGAGGATTTAGCCGTTAGACTCGGCGGTGAGGAGTTCGCGCTCGCCTTGCCTCGTTCCACGATGGCTACCGCGATCAATGTTGCCGAGCGCATTTGTACCTATTTTTCTCAGCGCCAATTTGATTCAGCTTCTGGCGAGTTCTGCAGCACTGTAAGCGGGGGGATATCGTGCGTCGAAGGCAAGAGCGATAATCTTGAGGTGTTGCTCCATCGTGCCGACGAGGCCCTTTATATGGCAAAACGCACCGGGAAAAATCGTGTCGCTGTTCGCGGTCATCCAGAAGAATGTGAATTGTCGTCGAAGGAGCAGCACACCAGAAATCGGGCCGATGCATTGAATCAGGCCGTCAACTAAAATCATTGATCCGTTTCAGCGAGAATCTGCCTTGAATGGGATTCCTTCCGGAATATTGGGAAGTTTAAAAAGCATGCCTAGGTGCGGCTCACTTCAATACTGATTTATAGCCCTAACAAAATCCGCGTCGAGGCAGGAAAGATCAATTGCAAGAGCTGTTAGAGTGATGCCTATGCCGATGTCTGCTTCGGAGAGACGGAGGACAGACGTCAAACGGCTGAGATGGGCGCTTAGCAGTCGTTAGAATGCTAGGGAGGGCAGGAAAGCAGCTCAGTGCGTTTGTCTCAATGTTCACTATGAGATCTGTTAGGGCAGGGCGATGGTTTTCATCCAATGACCGTTTCGCGCCCATTTGCGTCATCCAGCAGAATCTAGGCACATCCCATAAGCGGACATCTGTGCAGTCAAGTGACGCAGCTCATTGCACCAAAAGCGCACGCTAGCGGAACCGCAGGGTCCATCGCTCGATGAGATCGTCCTCGTCTGCCTCAGCCTCGTCTTCTTCTTCGCGCCCGATCACGTCGGACGAAAGAACGGTCAGGATCTTGCCGTATCCTCCGAGGCCGACCGACTCTTCGGAGACGGCCGCCTTCGTCGTTCCGCCGAGCCAGTCGCGCACGTCGGCCTCCTCGGCCACTGCCGCGCCAGCGCGCACTTGATCCGGGGCATCCGCGAGCCGCGCGGTGGCGGTGCCCGCAGGGAGCCTCGTGCCTTTCCTTAGCCATAAAAGCTTCGGCAGTGTCTTCATTGCATCCGACATGAAGCAATAGTCGATGACCCCGCCGGTGCTGACGACGACCGCAATGGCGGCGCGGCTCAGTTCGGCATAGCGGATCGCGGTCGCGGTGCGCGATGTGATGCAGCGGGCGGCAAGAGCGTCCACGGTCGCGAGCCCCGGCTCGTGATTCTCCAATTCCTTGCGGAACGGTGTTTCGGGCATGAGCAGCCCGGCGGCGAAATGATCTGCCTCCAGCTCGTAAGGGTCCGCCGTGACGAACCCAGCGTGCGAGACATGCACGCCCGTTTGCAACAGCTGATCGATATGACCTTCGAGAAAGTAGTGCCCGAGTTCGTGGCTCACGCTGAAACGCTGAAAGCCTTCGCTGGCAATATGCGTCGCATAGATGATGCCGAAGCTGTTGCCGTGGCGGAGCAGCATGCCCGAGACGCCGTCATGCGTTTCGGGCTTGCCCTCGATGGTGATGTCGCGGCTGGCGGCGAGGGCGAAGGGATCGACTGGCAAGGTCGTGATGCCCTCGTCTTTGAGCAGGGCTTCGGCGCTGCGCCGCGCGATCATGAGGCGGAACGGCCGGCTCAAGAAGCCTTGTCCTTCTTGCTGCTGCGCTTCGCGAGCATCTTCAGGAAGTCTTTCGCGATCTCCCGGTCGCTTCCGCTCAGCTTGGCCACGTCGCGGAACAAGGGATCGCCGGCCTCGGCGAGTTCGGGATCATCGACGCGGCCCAGCAGGTAGTCCGTGGTAATCTCCAGCGCGATGGCGAGCTTGCGCAGTGAGTCGAAGGACGGCTTGCGCGTGCCGGCTTCGAAATGGGCAATGGTAGTCGCGGGCATCTTTGCCAGGTCCGCCAATTGCTCCTGTTTGTAGTCCCTCATTTCGCGCGCCTCTCGCAGGCGCTTACGGAAAATGTCCGAGGGGGACGGCTCTTCGTTCATGTCGTCTCCGGCAAGTTTGACTTGACGGGTTTTTCGCCCGTCCCATATAATGTGAGTCAAGTTTCTCATGTCGTCCCCGACATGTGCAAGCAAAACCCTCGCCGGCCGGGCGACCGGCCGCGGCAGCGCCAAGGAGCGACGCCATGAACAAGCATGTGAATCCCTTCCGACAGACCGATGCCGTCGACGAAGTGCTTCTCGACGTCGCGGCGCTGATCGAACTGAGCCCCCGCGACCGCCGCGTCGCGGATAATCGCTACCGCCTCCTCAAGGAGCACCTCGAGCGCAGGGGCAGCCCGCTCGCGCCCTACCTCGTGGACGGCGTCAGCCTGATCTACGCGCAAGGTTCGATCGCCACGAGCACGACAATCGTCAGCGGCACCGAGGACGACCGCTTCGACGTTGACGCCATCGTCGAGATCGACGTACCGGCGCATTGGGACAATGACCGGGCGCTCGATCTTCTTGAGGAATCGTTGCAGGGCTTTCCCGGCGTCGTGAAGATCGTACGCTGCACGCGCTGCGTGCAGCTTCAGTTCGCCTTCATGCATATGGACGTGACCATCATGGACCGCAGCACCCGCCTCGCGGTTGAGCGGGCGGGGGAGATTTTTCACTCCCCCGACAAGGGCGAATCGTCCCGCGTCCCGTCTAATCCCTGGGGCTTCACGTCGTGGTTCCGTCGCACGGTCGGCATCGGGCAGGAGGCGTTCAAGGAAATCCTGCGCCGTCACCGCGGCACTGCCGGGCGAGAACGGCTGCCGCTCCTCAACGAGCACGAGCGGCTCGTCGTCGCCAAGGCCGACCAGGTCGATCTGCCGCCGATGATCCCGAGCGCCATCGACGCGCAGGAGGCCGTGGCGCTGAAGCTTCTGAAGCGTTTCCTCAACTTGCGCTACGAGGGCCTGCCGTTGAAGCGGCCGCCCTCAATCTACCTGACTAAGCGGGCCGGCGACGCGGGCTATGTCCCGCAGGGCCTCACGGCACAGCTCTTCGCGCTTGCCGACTCGACGGCGAAGATCATGCGGAACCACATTGCGTCCGGCACGCGCCCGCGGGAACTCAATCCCTCTTATCATCCCGACCGCATCAACGACCGCTGGCCGGCCGAGGGCGGGGCGGGCGTTAAGGACATGAAGATGTTCGCCGAGCAGCTTGAATATCTCGCCGTCCGCCTTGAGCAGATGGCGATCGCCCCGCTCGATGACATTGCCAAAGCCATCGACGAACTGTTCGGCGAGCGGGTCGGCAAGGCGCAGCGCGAGGCGATGGCCGCCCGCTACGACCGCCGCCAGGAGCCGGGCCGGCTCTTCGCTGCGCCGCGCAGCGGCGCTATCGCCGCCCCGGCCATCATGCCTGCGCCGCAGACCTACCGCGAGGTTCCGCGCCACAACTTCCACCCCATGATCCTCGGTGGTGAGGATGAAGGCTGAGCCTGCCCTCAGGCGTTCGCCCGACGCGCAGCTGGCGGCGATGCGCCGTCAGTGGCCGGACTTTGAGGGGCGGCGGCTGGGCGACGGTACGCTCGTCTGGCAGGGACCGCTGCGGCCAAAAGCGCAGCTCTATACGGTCTTCATCTGCTGGCATCCCGTCACGATGTCCCTGCCTTACGTCATCGTGGACGATCCGCCATTGCGGCCGCGCCTGGGCGGCGCCTTCGCGGAAATCCCGCACCTCATCTTCTATGCTGACAAGCCGGAACAGTCGGGCCTGTGCCTTTTCGATCCCGAGGGCCGTGAATGGTCGCCGGCCGACCTGATCGCCGACACCACGGTGCTGTGGACCGCCGAATGGCTGACCTACTATGAGCTGTGGCACATGACCGGCGAATGGCTCGCGCCGGGCGTGGGTTACGAGAGCGTCGCGCGAATGATGCGAACCGATGCGGAGGCCGTGAAAGCGGTGTTGGACGATGTTCACTGACCGCCGCGCAAACAGCCGGGGAACGCGCCGGCGCAAGCAGCCCTGGCCCGCGGACCGGCCGTTCAGAATCCTGGCGCTCGACGGAGGCGGCATCAAGGGCATCTACACGGCCGAACTGATGCGGCTGTGCGAAGAGCATTTCGGCAGGCCGGTGGCGTCGGTGTTCGACATGATTGCCGGCACCTCGACCGGCGGCATCATCGCCATCGGCCTTGGCCTCGGCAAATCCGCCGCCGAAATCGCCGCCTTCTACCGCGACGACGGGCGGCATATCTTTCCGCCGCTGCCGCGGCGCAGTCTGATGCGGTGGTGGAAGCTCTGGTGCGCTCTGCACGGCCCGAAGCTGAACCACGAAGAGTTGGAGCGCGCCCTGAAGCGGCGGTTCGAGGATCATCTTCTCGGCGAGTCGACATGCCGCCTCGTGATCCCCGCCTTCATGATGCCGAAGACCGAGATCGCCGTCTTCAAGACCGACCATCACGAGGATTTCCGCAACGACCACAAGACGCCGATGTGGAAGGTGGCCCGGGCGACATCGGCGGCGCCGACCTATCTCAAGGGGCTGGAGCACGAGGAAAGCGGCCGCATCTTCATCGACGGCGGCGTGTGGGCGAATAACCCGGCCATGGTCGCGCTGGTGGATGCGCTGACCGCCTACGACATCACGCCCGACCAGGTGCAGATGTTGAGCATCGGCACCGGCAACGCGCCGTTCTCCCTCAGCAGGGACAAAGTCATGAGCGGCCTTGTCGCCTGGCGCGAAGCCATCAAGGCCGCGATGTTCCTGACCACTGACAACGCCACCGCACAGGTCAAGCTCCTGCTCGGTCCCGAACGCTGCCTGCGGATCGAACCAGCAGGCGATGACGCCGCCGTCGAGATGGACGACTACGACGACGCTTTTGCCCGCCTTCCGGTGTTGGCGGCGGTGGATTTTTCTATCCACGAGGCGGCTATCGCGCCGTTCTTTGCCCAGGCGGCTCCGCCGCGCGAACGACACTACACCAACCTGCCGTGCAGGGATTGAAGCGGCCCCTGCAGTGATGGATCAACATCAGCCAGAAGAGCGGACCTAGGGCGATTTTGGCATCATCCATCGCGTCTGCATCATTGTCTGCTACAAGGTGCCAGACTCGGGAGGCCGCTTCAACGGACATCGCCGGTCGAACGTCGGATGTCCTATTTCAAGCTGAGCGCACCAAGAGCGGACAATCCGCTGCCGGCCCAAACCAGTCGTAGCTAACCGATGAGGGGGCTGAAAGCCAAAGTGTGATTTTCATGATCTACACTGTGAGCGCGGACAGCGAATAATAATACTGCGAGCGAACTCGTCGAAGCCGACGCTTCCGCCGTCGGTCCCGAAGCATGATCGAGGGGGCGCTCTCGGCTGAGCGCCCCCTCTACGTTTATGAGACGGTCGAAGGAAGAGTCTTTTTCTTCTTCTTAGCAAACGGTTTGAATTTGATGGCGCGGAAGTTAGTCCCGTCCGGTAACTTAACGTAGATCTCCGCCCACTTTTTATTCGCAGTCGTCGCTGGTCCAGCGCCCTTTGTTTTTTCCAAGTGACCAACTTCTTCAAGAGCCATCAGAGCCTCGCGCGCGAGTAGCTCAGTTTCAAAAAGCTCGTCGAAGCGGCTCGACGGAATAACGTACCGCCTTTGCAATCCAGCTTTTAGAATGACACCATCATCAGGACGTTTCTTTATCTTACTCACCGTGGGCAGGTCGAGCTCTTTCAGCTTCGATTTCAGAACAGATTTGGCTTTACGACGCGCATCTAACGGGCGCCCATTGACCTTTCTGAACTGTTCGAAAGCCTCGACGATAACTGATCGCGTTGAGTCAACCTTCCACGGCAAAACCTCAGACTCGATGGCCAGAGCCGCGCCGGCAAAACAAACCGCGAAGTTTCTAGCAGCATGCTGAAGTGCGCCATCACCGGTCGGAAGATGGAGCCCGCCCATAAGGTCGTCGATATAGGCGTATGCTTTATCCTCTGCGTCTTCGTTCTTGGCCAGCCATTTTATGTATTTATCGAACGCGACAGCGGAATTCTGAGTAATCGCTTGCCGGAATTCGTTGAGCTTAGCCCGGCTTTTACTAGCGGACTGGTTCGCGGGTAGTCGATCAAAAATTGTTTTCGATCCATTCATAAGAGCGGGGATGTCATGGGCACGAGCCAGCTCACCGTCGTCACGGTCGGCGCCTCGAAGCTCTCTGAAAGATGTTTCAGATGTCGAAAGAAGAATGCCCCTAAACGTCGAGCTCTTGCCCTGCGTGCCGAATGACGATTCGGAATGTCGCAGTCGATCACGTCCCTCGCCAAATGCATAGATCATTTCTCGCACGCGTTCACTGCGATCGGCTTTCTTTCCCCTCAAGAGACCAAGCTCATTTACCGGCACCACCGAATCGTTAAACGCGCGGAAGAGCTGAAGAAGTCCTGAATCGGTTGAATTCCAATTCGGCAAGGCGTTTTCCTCCGCGAGCCCAGTGATCGCTGCCGCGAGCAGAATTGCCGTGGTCTTGCCCGACTTCGACGCACCGTAAAGATTGAAGATGAAAGGCGAAAAATTGAGCATGGACAGCAGCGGAGCGGCGAAAGCCGCACTCATCATCAATGTGGCGACCGTCGAAAACTGCGCGACATCAGCGACGTCCTGTTGCCAGCTCTCGAGCGTTCCGAGGCTCCGACTAGAAAATCGCTCGCGCGATTTCGCCGGCGGGCAGACCGCGATCGGCGCAGTGCCGAACTTGATGACGCGATCCAGGCAGATGAACGCTCGTTCCTCACGCCGCCAACCCGCCGTAGCTGCCTGAAGTTGAAATTCTGTAGGCGGCCTTTGGATCGCGGCTGCAATCAAGGACAAAGCATCTTCGGAACTGTTCGGCAGATGTGCGTTCTTCTTTTCAAGATGGGATTTGACCTTTTTACTATCTAAAGCGTCTTCGCGCGGAACCGCGCATTCACCGTCGCGGCCGTTTACCTTGACGAATTGAAATACATCGAAGCCGTCACCTGTCTCCTCATGCTCAAGGTTAGCGATTTTACGCACAAATGGCGACAGCGGTTCCTGGGGAACGCGGGCACCTTTGGCACGTGAATGGCCTCTTTGACTGTGGTGTTCCGTGCGTGCGGATTTTCTAGTCTTTTCCATGGTAATTATCCTTTTGTACTAGTGATGGGCACGCGGGCACGGAAGGCACGCGAGCGGCCATTGCTCGCCGCAGTTGCCTGCGAAGCGAATGCAGTTCACAATTTTTCGAATTAGGCTGGCCGGCGGTGGATAAGCCGATGCGATGCCTCGATCAGGAAGGCGGACGATCGCGGGCCTTCGTCATGCGTGCCGTGCGTGCCCGCGTGACCAACGTCAACCGAGGCTCAGCGTCTTCCATCTGGATTTCGGCACCGCGCAAGAAGAGCCTAGAGCCCAGGCCAGCGCGGTCTAGAGCAAGAGCAAGGTCGCACTGCTGCGAGACGCGAAGATCTCTATTTCGCGTATCGCGTCGCCTTAGGACGTTGCCGTCGTCGTCACGTGCTTTGGGAATGCTCACACGTCTGAAGAAATCGGACTTCAGTGCGTAGGCGATACCATTGAGCTGGCCATCGAACTCTTCGATCCGGACCGTCCTACGGTTGGCTCCTTTGGCAGGAAAGGCTTTTCGCAGAATCTTCTCAGCAGAGATCATCTGCAATTGAGGTCCGAGTGCCCAGAGCTGGGTCTGGCCATGGGGTGCAAAGGCACCGTTGATGTGCTCGTTGACGCCTGGGTCAAAGCCGCCAATTAGAACATCAATGCCGGCATCGTCGCACGCGAACTCTATGGCTTTACGGATACGCCTAAAGAGATCTTGCTTGGTCGACGGGAGCGTGAAGCGCCCCTTGCGAGGCACTATGGAAATCGTGGAGTAGATCCTCTGGTCCGATCTCAGCAGTGCGTGAGTCAGCTTGACAAACAGCTTCTGGGCTGCACGTCCACAAACTGGGCACGCGCCGCTTAGGCATCTGTCAATAGAGCTACAAGCTTCTAGTTTGGCGGCGAGTTTCTCCGTTTCGTCACAACGGATGGCGGGACGGCGCAGCCTTCTAACGAGCTCGTTGCGATCCCTTTCCGCTTCGTGAGACCATTTGCTCGGTTTGGCATGCTGTTGACCCTGAATCCAATATGGCCATCCATCTTCGTAGAGTTCAGAGGCCCACGGTGATGTCAGGATTTCGGACAGGAGTTTGTCGAGCTTCTTTTTATTCATTGGTGTCAGGGCCTCCTTTGTCGGAGGTTGACTGGCGCAGGCTCCGTTCTTCGTATGCAAGAACGTCGATTAGCCGATATCGGACATGTCGCCCGATCTTGAGGAAGGGCACATAGCCGCCCGTGACCCGGAGATTGCGGATTGTCTTAACGCTGCGGCCGTGGCGGGCGGCGAGCTCATGCTCGGTCAGGAGGATGTCAGTCGCCGGGACGAAAGTCTCGCCGTCCCCCCGCAGTCTCGGGCTTCTATCAATCGGCTTCATCATTGCCACCTTTGAGTCGTCGGTCGCCGAAAATCGGCGTGCCGAGGATCAATAGATGGCAGACTGGGGTAGGGAAGGCAGTGCTCGGGCTTATAGTGTCACCAGTGTCAAGCTATCGCGTAGCACCGATTTCTAAAATGGGGGGACGGTGGCCGCCTTCTTTGAACGCCAAATCTAAATCGTGCAACTTGACGGCCTGTAGGACCAACAACTCCTCGCCGCTCAAGGGGAGTATCTTTGGTTGAATTCGACCGAGACTCGTTTCGTCAGGGAAACAACGTCGTATCCACGCAAACTCATCATCGAATTGTTCAGCAACGTATGCCGACACACCGAAAAACGTCTGCAGATGGCTTACGTTTTGAGAGTCAGTTACGCTAGACTCAACAAAGTCTGCCGCGCTCGCGTCGCGCGGAATTAACTCGAACCCTACGCTTCTAGCCGCGTAAATGAAAACCGCGCTTTGCTTATTTTGCCTCCAGTGCTTCCTGATGGTTGCCGGAGACAATAGGGGAAGGGACCTAGCATACCAGCGCAGTACATACGCGTGCATCAGATTCGCTAATTTTGCGTGTTCGGGGTGGTGTATCAAACACCGAATGCGGAGCTCAATTAGGTCCGCCGCCGTCTGAGCCTGAATCAATCGCTCTTTGGCCGCCTCGCGCAAGGCATCTGGTCGTTGGCAGTTCAACAGGGCTTTCCAGCCGCCGTTAGGCTGAACTCCCAAGTCGAAGAGCTCTTCGAATACATCAAGCTTCAAGAGCGAGATGACGCGTTGAGCGCTGTCTTTTTGGCCTCTCAGAATGTTCCGTTTTTTTGAATATTCGCGTTCGATCTGCTCGAGATAAGCGATAGTGGCGGAGCGGCCGGCGTCGACCGCGACGCGACCGCGTCTATCGGGGAAGCAAGCCCACGCCTTAAATTCGTGCAAATGAAACGCTGCGATGAATGGATGAGTATCATCTTCCGGGTCGAGAAGATGATCGATTATTTGCTTGATTCGATTCTGATTATTGATCGTAGGGCTGCGGTCTGATTCAGTAGCCATAAGTGCGTATCAACGTGAGGGAATAGTTGTCGATATTACGCATATGAGCGTTCGTACGTATAGCTTCATGTTGATAATTAGATACGGTCTTCCCCATTTAATGAGTTGCAAAGTGTTCGATTTGAGTCGCTAGCGTTCGTTAGTGTAGATCCAGAATAATGCACTCTTTCATTGTCGACTGCGGACGATGACGCCGATACCGCTGCCTTCGATCTCGAGAAGGCGTGTTGTCGTGTCGGTCAGGCACGGGATAGGCCCAACGAACTGAAACAACCGTTTTGGGCCGAAAGTAGACAATCGGCTTTTGGCGAGTTATGCGCAGAAACGGACATTACTGCCGCGAGGCCGCCTGGGCCGCTATCGCGCACGGCTCCAAGTATAAAGCGCAATTGACAGCGATCCTAATCCCAGCTCAGCGCGCCGCCGTTCTGATAGACTTTGCGTCCGCCAGATCGCCGATCACGTCGAACAGCGGCCGAAGGAGGTCTGGCCGAGCGCGATCGGACAGCTTGCGCAAAAACAGGCGTATCTCGGCGCCAACGCTTCCAAGATCAGGAATCTCGATCGGGTTGAGAGCCAGATAAACGGACAATACGCGGGGCCGGCACTTCCAAGCAGGAGCGTCTCCAACATGATGCTCACTGACCGCCGTTCAGCAGCTTGGCAATCGTGTTTTCCGCACCGAAGCAATCTTTGCCAAAATGCCCCTTGAAGCACTTGCTGAGCTCAGAGAGCTCGAGGGGAGCGGCGGTACAATCCGCGTAAATTTTAGGATCCCCCGCGGCCCGCAAGGCGCACGTCGCCGAAATACGCCAATCATCGCTTGTTGCCGGGGCAGCCGCGCAAAGCGCAAAGGCAACCGGGTCACCTTGTGTCGTCGCCGAGCAGTTAACGGCATGGGCATCGCGAGGCGACAGGACCGAATCTGCCGCGCAAAGCGCGAGCGCGCCGGGATCATTATTAGCCCCGGTGATGCAGGCGAGCGTCCGGCGCATTTTGTCGTCCTTCACCAGACCCGCAGCGCAATTCGAAACGAGCGAGCGGCCTTCACCGCCATAGCGCATGCATTGAAAGGACGCCGCCTCGGGGCGTAGATCCGGCACCTGGTCGAAGAGGCACGATACGAGACTCGGTCGCGGCGTGTTCGCGCAGGCTGCAAGCGCCTTCCCAACGGCGGCCGCACCGACGAATTCCGTCGCACATTTCGCGCGGCTGTTTCCTGGGTCGGATAAGCAGGCAGATGCCTGATTCGCTCTTCCAAACGCGGGCGAGAAGTGGCTAAAGCAGTCGACGACATTCCTGTTATCATTTTGAGACTGTGCCAGACAGGCTGCGAGCACTTTGCTCGCAGCACTGGCGTTCGGCGCGAGGCAGTCCGCCAATGCCGCCGGCGACCCGCCATATCGCCCGACGCATCCTATCGCCTTCTTTGCCTCGGATTGCCTTTCGGGAACGAGACAGGCGACAAAAGAGTCGAGCCTCGCGCTTTGTCCACCGAGGCATTTGACGGCAGTGGTCAGATTGGCGTCGGTTGGCGCGCTTTCGGCCGCGCATAAAGCGCGATCTTCGTCAGATCGGCTATTTCTGACGCAGTCCAGAAGTTTCTCGCGCGGGGCGCCCATCGCGTTCTTGATGCAGCCTATAAAGCCTTGTTGCGTCGTGCCGGATGTGTTGCAGCTGTCGATCGCCGATGGCGGTGGAAGATTTGGGAGATTGCGCGCATCAATCGACAGATTGCTGGCGGGCGTGAGACCCTGCTGCGCCAAAAGAACGTCGAGTGCTGCGCGCCCGTCGGCGGTGTCACGTATGAATGGGCAGATGATGTGTTCAGCCTGTCTGCCTGACGTGTTTCGCAACGCGCAGAGCACGAGCGCTTCTGGGGTCAGCCAGACCCTTGCGCAGGCATGGAGATCGCCAACAGCCGTCTGCCCGGCATGAAAGCAGGCAAGAATGGTCGCGGATTGATCAGCGTCCGACACCCCGGCCGTTTGGGCTGGAGCAAAGGAAAAAGAAGCGCTCCAGCAAGCACTCACCAATAACAAAAGCCGGATCCATATTTGCCTTTTGCGGTGGCGTTTGAGGCATCCGCGCGTCTTTCGCCCGCTGTCCATAGCTTGAAATCCGAAATCTTCTTTTCGAATCGTCGCGATCAATCGTGGATCTAATTCTGCGGAATCGCCGACCATCGCATTTTTCCGACGCCGGGGAATTGATAGGCCGTCACCTTGTAGGTGATGCCTTCTTTCAGGAGCGTCTGCTCTTCGCCGGTAGAAGCGAGCCCCATAAATTTATCGCAGACCTCGCGCCCGGCGGCCTTGCCGACCTTGTCTTTCGCTTCATCATCGACATCGCCTTGATTGATGGCTACGACGAACGCGACCGCGTGTTCCGGCGTGTCGCAAAGCATGACATTCATCTCGACGGGTTTGTGTTTAGGCGCCTCTCCCGACCACGCCGGGTATGCCAGCAGGCCATAAAGTAAAAGAGCCGCACATTTCCGCGCGCCGGACACAACCGGGCGACAAACATTGAGGACAGCGAGCGAAATTTGGACAAAGGCCGCTTTCAAAGCACGGTCTTCCCGCCCGACGAGATCATGTTCCATTTTCAATTCCGCAGCTCACACTGTTGATTGCGTCGGCATAAAATGACGGCGCTTAGCCGGGATTCGCACTGCGAAATTCGATCTCATTCCGCATTCGGAGGCGCGGCAATATTGTCGTAAGTGTATCGGATGGCCACGTGGCGTTCCTTGACGGAATCCTTCGTCGCCGAAGGCGAAGTTGGGACCGCGTCAGATTCCAATTGAATCATGACACCACGTTTTGGCTCGACCCATACCTTTGTTTCAACGGTCGAGCCGGGCGTGACGCTGTGGCCTGTGTAGACGGCTAGGGATGTACCGTTGACGGTGTCGTCGGCGAGACGTTTGCAGCCTGAATAACTTTCAGCGTTGTGGCGAACAGCCGCTGCGAGTTTATCGAGCGGAATGTGCATTTGTTTCCATTTTCCGGAACCGAACCGCGCGAAGACAGCAGTCTGGGTGGAGATCGTTTCCGAAGTCTGCGTGACGCGCGATTTGGAGTCCTCGCCAGCAAGGTAGGTAATGATGCTGAGGCTATGAAAGGGTACTTTCGTGTTTGCGAGCATCGCGGATGAGAGTCCATCACACGATGCGTCAGCCCGCGCGAAAGAATTGGAGAGTGCGAAGGTTGCTGCCGTTAAGAGCAGGCAAGTCGCGGCCTCCTTTGGCCAGGATGATCGGGTCAACGACATTTCCTCTATCTTTTGTTGATCGTTCGTTGCGGCGGTAGAATGCAGAGAATTATTATTCAGTCACTTGTTTTCTTCGAGAAAATAGCGATCAGGCGCAGGTAGAAAGTCGCGACGGAACAGGAACTTTTCTAGCTTTTGAAATTGACGCCGCGCCGAAGGTTATCGTTGCGAGTGCAGGAAGGTTTGGTGCGCGAGAGTCAGCGCTGCAATTGCTGGAAGGGCACGGTAACCCGAGCGATCACGAAGAGAAGCTTCGTCCACTGCGCTGCGTGCCCGGTTCCATTCGGCAGGGACTCCGGGAGGACGATAGAAGCCGAGCGCAACCGCGGCTAATCTGCTATGCTCACAGATGCCATACGGACGAATGTTGTTCGACCGCAAAAATGCGCTCGGCAAACCAGGCGAGTTTATGATCCTCGCGGAAGCGGACTGCGGTCACCCGGTACATAATGCCACCGCTGACGACGACCTTCTGCTGCTCGACGGCGGCGACGCCGGTGTAGCGGCCGCAGACCTCGCGCTGCGCTATTTTACCGACAATGTCCTTGGCGTATTCCTCCTCGGCATCGTTCGCGACCGCTGCAGCGAAATCCATTGCATAATCGGCTGTCTCGCAAAGATAGGCATTCACCGGAAAAGAATCCGCATCGCGCTCCTGCTGAGCGGCAACAGGAAATGTCATCAAGACAGACGTGACGATTAGGGTCGCGACCATGCTCTTCTCCAGCTAACGCGGGAGTTTATCCCATAGGATGCGGATATGTTCGCCCTACCGAGCATAGTCTGTGCCAGTTCCTGGCATCATGAAAGTGTCTTCATCGCATTTTCGGGCAAATTTGCCCCGTTTTCCTCCTTCGGTTCCGCCGCGCTCTGGGTTGGGACGCTTCGGTAAAAGCGTGAGACTAATTCCTTACGGGATATGAAATAGCGGAAATTGATTTGCTATAACTCCAGCAATATCAAGACTAATTGTTCTTGATATCCGTTGTAAGAGCCATGTATACATCGCCGTAACAAATTACTTCGACCGTTCTCAACGGATCGAAAGTATTAAATAATAATAATACGACACTATAATCCTTCTATACTTCTGCGTGAATGTTTCTCCGGTCGTCATGGCCGGGCGCGCGGTTGAGGACAATAAAGTGGGAAGGTGAGGAGAGGCTCATGCATAACAGCTTAGTGAAGCGTAGGGTATTGACGTCGGTGTCGCTGGCAGCGGCGCTTACGGCGCTGCAGTTTTGCGCGCCGCTGGCGAGCGCCAACGACAAGCTCATCGAACTTTCGAAGAGCAACGAAAACTGGGTGATGCCCGGCCGCGATTACAATGCCGACAATTACAGCCCGGACACACAGATCAGCACCGCTAACGTCAAGGATCTGCGGGTCGCTTGGTCGTTCTCGACCGGCGTGTTGAATGGCCACGAAGGCGCGCCGATCGTCGTCAACGGCAAGATGTATATCAACACGCCGTTCCCGAACGCTGTCTTTGCCCTCGATCTCGATAACCCGGGCAAGATTCTTTGGCAGTATCATCCCAAGCAGAACCCGGCGGCGCGCTCGGTCGCGTGTTGCGACCTTGTCAATCGTGGCCTGGCTTACTGGCCTGGCGATGATAAGACACCGGCTCTCATCCTGTCCAACCAGCTTGACGGCAATGTCGTCGCGCTGAACGCCGAGACCGGCGATCTCTACTGGAAAGTCGAGAACTCCGATATTCACGTCGGTTCGACTCTGACGATCGCGCCGTATGTTATCAAGGACGAGGTTCTCGTCGGCTCCTCGGGCGCCGAGCTCGGCGTGCGTGGTTATGTCACCGCTTATGACGTGCATGATGGCACGCAGAAGTGGCGCGCCTATGAGACCGGTCCGGACGACGAGATGAAGCTCGGCGCCGATTTCAACAGCCACAACCCGCAATATGGCCGTTTTGGCCTTGGTACCTCGAAGACCTGGCAGGAAAACACCTGGAAGATCGGCGGCGGCACCAATTGGGGCTGGTACGCTTATGATCCCGGCACGAACCTTGTCTATTACGGCAGCGGCAATCCTTCGCCGTGGAACGCTACGATGCGCCCGGGTGACAACAAATGGACGATGACGATTTTTGGTCGCGACGTCGACACCGGCGAAGCCAAGTTCGGTTATCAGAAGACACCGCACGACGAATGGGACTATGCCGGCGTCGATGTGATGATCCTGAGCGACGAAAAGGATGACAACGGCAACATCCACAAGCTGCTGTTCCACCCGGATCGTAATGGTTTCATCTACTCGCTCGATCGCACCAATGGTGATCTCTTCACCGTCGGCAAGATCGACGCCACGATGAATGAGTTCAAGGACGTTAACTTCAAGAACGGTCAGCCGATCCGCGATCCGGAATACGCGACCTATATGGACCACGAGGCCCATGACGTCTGCCCGTCGGCGATGGGTTATCATGACCAGGCGCATGATTCCTACGACCCGACGAAGCAGCTCTTCTACGTCAACGCGAACCATATCTGCATGGATTGGGAGCCCTTCATGCTTCCCTATCGTGCCGGTCAGTTCTTCGTCGGCGCGACGCTGCACATGTATCCGGGTCCGAAGGGCGATCGTCAGAACGCACTTGGTCTTGGCCAGGTCAAGGCCTACGACGCGGTTCACAAGTCGTTCAAATGGCAGGTTCAGGAGCGTTTTGCCGCCTGGGGCGGCTCGCTTTCGACGGCCGGCAATTTGGTCTTCTACGGAACGCTCGACGGCTATATCAAAGCGCGTAACGCCGATACCGGCGAACTGCTGTGGAAGTTCAAGCTTCCGTCCGGTGTCATTGGTTATCCGATGACCTACGAGCACAAGGGCGTCCAATACGTCGCCATCTATTACGGCGTAGGCGGATGGCCGGCGGTCGGCATGGTGTTCGACCTGCAGGATCCGACGGCGGGTCTCGGCGCGGTCGGCGCGTTCAAGAACCTGCAGCATTGGACGCAGCAGGGCGGCGGTGTGATGGTCTTCTCGTTGAACGGCCAGAGCCCCTACACCCAGGACGTCAATCTCGACGAATACAGCACCGTCAAGCAAGGCGGCGACTGAGCCATCTCTCACTCCCGCTCCACCAGCACGCAGCTTCGCGGTGGAGCGGGAGCTTTTCCTGAGTTGCCGCATGACACGATGCGGCCCCGTGGAATCGAAACCCGACAAAGTGGCATATCATGACACGTGCATTCTTTGCGTCCTCGGCCAAATGGCTTCGCCTCCCGATGCTGGTCGGTCTTGCCTTGTGTTCATCTAGCTTGATGACTCTTGCGGCGCCCGCATCGCCCGCTCCCGTTGTGGAGAGCAATGACATCCTGCGCGTATGCGCGGCCAATCAGCCTCCTTATTCGATCAAGGGCGGCGGGGGTTTTGAGAACAAGATCGCGGTCGTGGTCGGTGAGGCCATGGGGCGGCAGGTCCAGTTCGTATGGTCGAGCCGACCGGCGATTTATCTCGTGCAGGAATACCTCAACAAGAATCTTTGCGATGTGGTCATCGGCCTCGATACGAATGATCCGCGCGTGCTGACAACGAAGCCCTATTATCGCGCGGGCTATGTCTTCATAACGCGCACCGCCGATCATCTCGACATTCATTCGTGGAGCGATCCGCGTCTCCTGAAGTTCGATCATATCGCCGTCGGCTTCTACACGCCGGGCGAAGAAATGCTGAAAAAGATCGGCAAATATGACGATGACTTCAATTACGAGAAGTCGCTGGTGAATTTCCGCTCCGCGCGTAACGAATATATTCAGGTCGACCCGGCCCGGATGGTGAGCGAAGTCGCCAGCGGTAACGCGCCGATCGCGGCGGCATTTTCTCCGGAAGTTGCCCGCCAGGTCCGGGAATCTTCAGTGCCGCTTACAATGACGCCGGTCGACGACAACACCGTCAATGCGGACGGCCAAAAAGTGCCGCAGACATTCGACCAGTCGATGGGCGTTCGCAAAGACGATTCAGCGTTGGCCGCGCAGCTTAACGCAGCGCTGGTGAAAGCCGCACCCGACATTGAGGCCATCCTCAAGGATGAGGGAATCCCGTTGCTGAAGCCGCATTCCTGATCAAACGGGGCGTCGAAAGTCTCATCGACGCCCAGCTTCCTTCGAAACAACGAGTGCCTCAGACATGAATATCAAGAAAATGATCGCGATTTACGGTGGCTTGGTGATCGGTGTCGGCAGCGCGGCCTATGCGGCCGAGCCGAAGCCGGAACCGGTGCCGCCGACAAGTCTCGATCTGCGGACGACGGTGGATGGTTCGCCAATCGATCTCAGCACCTCGCTGCCGACCGAACGCGACACGCCTGGCGTTTTGAAATTCTTGCAGACGGGTGTCGATCCTTACATCGACGACCCCAGCTGCCTGCGACTCGGACAGAGTCTTTTTCTGTCGGATTGCTCCGGGTGCCACGGTGAAGTGGGTGAGGGCAAGATCGGCCCCGGCCTGAACGACGATTACTGGACCTATCCCAAGAACGAGCATGACCAGGGCGTTTTCGAGACGGTCTACGGCGGTGCGCGCGCGATGATGGGGCCGCACAACGGCGATCTGACCCTTGATCAGTTCATGCAGGTGATCGCCTGGGTGCGGCACTTCTATAAGGATCCGGTCGATAAGGCGTACTGGCTCAACGCCGAGCAGAAGAAAAATTACAAGCCTTATACCGAGGCGGAAGGCAAGCGCATCGCAGCTCTTCCGATTTCGACTCCTGGTCAGTGCCAGGCAACCGCACTGAAAGAAAAGAAACTACAAGACGAAGAAGACAAAGAGGCGCAGTGAGCTTTTCAAGCCCTGCGGCGCCAATTGGTTTACTCGCGTGAAAGCGGGGAAAGTGGAGGAAGACGCATGAAAACGTATCGGTCGCTTAATCGCTTCGTGGCTCTGCTGGGTGGAGCTGCCGTTTTGTCGCTCGGCGCCAGCCTCGGCGCTCTTGCTTACGACGGGCAGCATTGCAAGGAAGCTGGAGTGTGCTGGGAGCCGCAGCCCGGTTATCCGGAGAAGCTCGCCGGCTCGAAATATGATGTGAAGGGCCTCGAAGAGCCGCACGAAGTTGCCAAGCAGGCCAATTCCGAGCGCGCCATGGAAGAGCGCAACGCCAAGCGCACGGCTTATTTCCACAAGAGCGGCAAGTGGGTCTACGACGTCGATCAAATTCCGGAATAATGCCGGGATATTGACCGATTGATGCGCAGCAGTTGCTTTCCGCGGCGTCGAGTCCATGCCTCGCGCCGCGGCAGCACATGCGTCTGGATTCGCAATAAAACTCAGTTATGGCGATCGCAATGACGGCGGTTCCGACACGCAATGCCGACGGAAGCCTCGTCGCTTGGCGGCAGCAGGCGCTGGATTTCGAAAGAGAAGTTGCCAAGGCGGTCATCGGGCAGGAGCGAGTCATCCGCCTTTTGACGATCGCCGTCTTCGCGCGCGGACACGTCCTGCTTGAGGGCGACGTCGGCGTTGGCAAGACAACCCTGCTGCGTGCGGCAGCGCGCGCGATCGGCGGCGATTACGAACGGGTCGAAGGTTCTGTCGACCTGATGCCGAGCGATCTTCTTTATTATACTTATCTGAGCGAGGACGGCCGGCCGAAAGTCGATCCGGGTCCGGCATTGCGCCACGGCGAAAATCTTTCGATCTTCTTTTTCAATGAAATCAACCGTGCGCGGCCGCAGGTCCATTCGCTGCTGTTGCGTCTCATGGCCGAGCGCAGCGCCAACGCCTTCGATCGGGAATATAGATTCCCATATCTTCAGGTCTTTGCCGATCGCAACAGGATCGAAAAGGAAGAGACCTTCGAGCTTCCGGCGGCAGCGCGCGATCGCTTCTTCATGGAAGTCGGCGTCAAGACGCCGAGTGACCAGGAGACCCGGCAGGAGCTTATTTTCAATCAGCGCTTTCATGACGTCGATGCTTTGGTCGCGACGGTGAAGGAGGGCGTTATCGACTTTCGGCAATTGCCGGTGATCGCAGCGACCATCCAAAAATATGTCCATGCAAGCCAGACATTACAGAAATATGTGCTCGATCTCTGGTCGGCGATGCAGGCACCGGCTTCCGTTGGCATCTCTTTTCCGGGGATCGATATGGCGCGGCTGATCCGCGGCGGCGGCAGTCCGCGCGGGCTTAGCTATCTGGTCCGCGGTGCCCGCGTCAACGCCTGGCTGCAGGGCAGAGACATCGTCCTGCCGGAGGATATTCGCTCGCTGTTTCAGGAAATCATCGCGCATCGCATATTTCTCGATCCGGTCTATGAATTGCGGCAGGAGGGCCTGACGCGCGATCTTTGCGCCGCGATCTTTGCGGCGGTGCCGGCGCCATGACGGAGGCGGCCACGATTTCCTATCGGCCGCGCGAGCGTGCCGAGGGGATCGTCATTGGCGCGCATCGCGGCCGCAGCTCCGGGGGGCAGGGCGTCTTTCTCGATCAGGTCACTTATCTCCGCCAGCCGGACCCGCGCCGCATTGATCTGCGGCTCACGTTGCGCGATCCGTTCGAGAACATCTATGTCCGCCGCTTCGAGCAGCGGCTGGCGATCGCGCTTTATGCGATCGTCGATCTGTCCCGCTCGATGAGCTTTGAAGGCACGGCGCGGAAGATGGAACTCGTCGCGGAGCTCTGTACTTCTCTCTCGCACTCGGCGCACGAATTGGGCGATGCCTTCGGCGTCATAGGTTGCGACAGCACCGTGCGCGAGGACTTCCTCTTTCCGGCCACGCGCAACAGGGGCGTCGAGCCTGCGATCGCGCAGCGCTTCTCGAACTTTATACCCGAACGCCGAAGCGCCGCCGGTTTGACACAGGCCGCCATTTATGTCGCTGGCAAACGCAAGCTCGTCTTTCTGATTTCGGATTTTCGGATGCCGTTGCCTCAGATCGAAAGAATTCTGGAATCGCTCGCCCGCCACGACATCGTGCCGATTCTCGTTTCGGATTCCGCCGAAGACACGGAGCTGCCGTCGTTCGGCCTGATCGATGTCCGTGATCTCGAAAGCGGCGCCGGCAAGGTTGTATTCATGCGTCCGGCGTTGCGCCGGCGCTGGGAAGCGGAAGCAGCAGCGCGGCGGCAAGCGCTCGACTTCCTTTTTCTGCGCTATGGCCGGCCGGCATTCGAGTTGAAGGATAAATTCGATGCCGATGCGCTTTCGCGTCATCTTCTCGAAATATGAGTGAACGATGCGAAGGGTCTCGATCGCAGTTTTGGCATTTCTGGCGGCTTCGTTCGCAGCGCAGGCGCAAGTCCAATCTGTCAAGCTGATAACGCCGCGCCTGTTCGGCCATTTCATCGGTGATATTCTCAAGGTCGAGGTCGATGTTCGCGTCGACGACGGCGTTGAACTGGTGCCGGCCTCCGTGCCGCAGCCCGGCTCGCTCAATCAATGGCTCGAACTTTCGAGCAGCCAGGTCGAGAGCGGGAGCGATCACGGCGCCACGCTTTATCGATTCTATCTCTCTTACCAGACATTCTACCCGGCGCTCGATGCCCGGCAATTGGACATTCCGGGCTTCACTTTGTCGTTCAAATCCGGCGATCACATATATCCGGCGCAAGTGCCGACCTGGTCATTCGGCATTTCGCCGCTGCGCGAAGTGCTGCCGCCCGCGAGGGAATCCGGCGGCGCCTATATGCAGCCGAGCGTCCCTCCGGCCTTCTATGACACGCGATGGGACGCCTGTCGTGCGCTGGGCCTCGCCGGAGCGGGCCTGCTGGCGCTGGCTCTGCTGGCCTATCACCTGGCGTGGTGGCCTTTTGCCGCTCGCGCGCACCGTCCGTTTGCGCAGGCGGCGCGCGTGATCCGCAAGGATCTCGCAAATGAGGATGCGCGGCGCGGCTATCGCGACGCGATCATCGCTCTGCACCGCGCGGTGGATCAAACCGCCGGACATGCGGTTCTCCCGGAGGACATGCCGGGTTTCTTCGCCAAGCATCCGGCCTTCGCGCGGATGCAAGAGGAGTTTACGCGCTTCTTCGCGAGTTCGCAGAGTCTCTTCTTCGGCGACAATCTTGTCGCCGCCCTCGCGTCCTTCAGCAGCGTGGATCTGCGTCGCTTCAGCGATAACCTCGCCGCAGCGGAGAGGTCGGCATCATGAACTATATGGTCGCACAGCCCGGCTTCTTATGGCTGCTGCTTCTGACGCCGCTGCCTTTCCTTGTCTCGGCTTTGCGGCAGGCGCCGTTTCCATCGCTCGATGGGGTGCCGCGCGATACGGCGTCATCCCTTGTCAGCTTCATCATCAAGGCGGCCGCGGCTCTCGCCATTTTTGCTGGAGTGTTCGCGCTCGCCCGGCCTTACCGCCTCGCGGAAAACGTCAAGCTTCTCGCGACCGGCGCGCATGTCGTCATCCTCATGGACCGCAGTCTCAGCATGGACTTCACGCTCGGCGACGACGAGGTCCAAGGCAATCAGGAATCAAAAACAGATACGGCGACCCGGCTTTTGATGGATTTCGTCAATCGAAGTCCGCACGATCAGTTCGGCGTCGTCGCCTTTTCGAGCGCGCCGGTCTTCGTCCTGCCCATCAGCGGTCATCGCGATGCGGTGAAGGCGGCGATCACGGCCTTGCGGCGACCGGGAATCGAAGGCACCAATGTCGGTCTCGGAATGCAGCTTGCGCTCGCTATGATCGGCCATGATCCCGAGGCGACTTCACCGGTTGTTCTTCTCGTCTCGGACGGCGAATATGGCGGTGCCGGCTTTTTTCAGCTCGAGCTCCAGGACGCCTTGCGCAAGACGTTCCAGAAAGAGCACGCACATCTCTATTGGCTCTTTCTGCGCCCCCATAAGGGCAATGAAGATGTCTTTTCGCCGCCGCCCAAGGGCGCCGAAGATTCGCCGCATACAAAGCCCGAGCGCCATATGGACCTGTTTTTCAAGACGCTCGGCGTGACCTATCGCGTCTTCTGGGCAGATAGCCCGCATGCGATCCAGGACGCGGTGGCGGAGATCGACCGGCTCGAAACGCGGCCCGTGACGTATTACGAGGAAATCCCGCGCCAGGACGTGACTCCGTTCTTTTACGGCCTTGCCGCTTTCGCGTCTCTTCTGCTGGTTCTAGCGAAATTTGCGGAGACGGGATTTCGTCGTCCGTCTGCCTTCGTCAGGGAGGCAAGCGCGACATGACGAGCTTTGCACTTGCGCATCCGGTGCGCTCGGCATTTCTGCAGATAGGCGCGTTCTGGGCGCGCATCAAAACCTTCGTGCTCGCGACGCTTGTGATCGTTCTCGCCCTCGCTGCGATCGCGTCATTCGCCTTATGGCCGAGGGACGCCGCGCGCAATCGCACCATTGCGGCGCTGACGCACAATCATGATGTTGCCGTGGCGCAGGACGCTGCGCCGAAGCTGCTTTTCGCACGTGCCTATTTCCTGATAACCCACGGCCGCCTCGATGAGGCGCAGGCTCTCGTCAGTCTCTTCGACCTGCGCGGCAGCGATAAAGCGCGGGCTGATCTGCACTACGACCTCGGCAATGGCCGCCTGCTCGCGGCATTCGACAAGATTGATCTCGCCGATTTCGATGCGGCCGGCGCGCTCGTCGGCCTGGCGCAGGAGGACTATATCGAGGCGATGCGGCTCAACCCCGATGACTGGGATGCACGCTATAATTTCGACGTCGCCGCGCGGCTGGTGCGCCAATACCCGAGCTTCGTGAACACGCCGGACCCACGCCGGCAGGGGCCGCGTCCGATATGGACAGAGCTCCCCAATGTGCCGCGAGGCGAGCCGTGAGGCGCCCCTGCTTTCGCGATATTCGCTTCTGGCTTCTCCTCACGGCTTTGCTTTGCTTTCTCGCGGCGCTGATCGTGCCGGCCGCGAAGGAACGAAAGGATGGCATCGACGTGCTGTTCACGGTTGATATCACGGGCAGCATGAACACCCGCGATTACACCGAGAATGGCCGTCCGATCAGCCGCCTCGATCATATCAAGGAGGTGCTGCGGCAGACACTCATCGATTTGCCCTGTCAGTCGCATGTCGGTGTTGCGCTCTTCGCCGAAAGACGGATTTTCCTGCTCTTCAACCCGATCGAAGTCTGCGCCAATTTTTCGCCGATCATGGACTCGATCTCGGCCATGGATTGGCGCGAGGGTTGGGAGGGCGACAGCCATATCGCCGACGGACTTTATCGCGCCATCGCCTTGGCCGACGATCTCCATTCCGATCTCGTTTTCATGACCGATGGGCAGGAAGCCCCGCCGCTGCCTTGGAGTGGCGGGCCAGCTTTCGATGGCAAGCCCGGCGCGGTGAAGGGGCTGATCGTCGGCGTTGGCGGCTACACGCTGTCGCCGATCCCCAAATATGACGAGAACGGCCGCCCGGCTGGCTTTTACGGCGAAAACGATGTGCTGCAGGAGAGCCGCTTCGGAATCCCGCCGCCGGATGCCGTCAACCGCCCCGGCTACAATCCGCGCAATGCGCCATTCGGCGACGTGCATGTCAACAATAACGAACAATTGTCATCGGTGCGCGAGCCTTATCTCAAAGGCTTGGCACAGAAGACGGGGATGGCCTACACGCATCTTACGGACGCGCCGGACTTCATCGACGCTTTGCGGATTCACGCGACGCCGCATCCGGTAAACGTAATGGTGTCCCGCGGCCCCGTCATGGCGGCTCTGGGTCTTTTCTGCCTGGCGTGCGTTTATGTGTTCCTGCCGGTCCTGCTCTGGCTACAGAGGCAGAGCTGGTGGCGGAGACGGTTGCCGCCGTTATCGATTATGGTGAGGTGAATGGATCGCATGGGCGGTTTGCGAACGGGGTTCTGGCGGCGTCCGCTTTGGCTGGCGCTAATGGCGCTTGTCGCCGCCGTTTCGCCGGCCCGGAGCACGCCATCGGGTGATGTGGCCCGCGGCACCTATCTCGCCCGGATCACCGGCTGCATCGGCTGCCATACGCCACGCACGCGGGACGGCGTGCTCGAGGCCCGGCTTTTGTCCGGCGGCGATCATCCGATAGCCGGCAATCTCGGGCGCTTCTTCCCGCCTAACATCACGCCGGATCAGGCGACCGGCCTGGGCGCCTGGACGGCGGCCGACATCGGCAGGGCGATCAAGACCGGCCAAACCCCGGACGGACGCATTCTTTCCAGCGCGATGCCCTGGCGGACGCAGTTTTCCGGTTTGACCGATTCGGATGCTCTGGCGGTCGCGGCCTATCTGAAGTCTTTGCCGCCGATCAGCAATCGCGTTCCGCCGCCGCTGCCTCCCGAAAAAAAGTAGTCGGGTTCATAGCGACAAAATTTATGCCGCGGATTGCGTGGCGCAAAATGGCAAGTGGGCAGACTTCAGGCAAGTTAGCTTCATCTCGAACGGCTGTCCTTCGTCGCGAAAACGCAAAGAACACGCCGTGGCACAAGAGACATTTTGGAAAAACGTCCGATGAGCACACTTCCTTTCGATATTCGCAATGTCATCTGGTACACGCTCGAAAATCTTCCCCACATCGCGTATCATATCTACGCGGTGGATGAGGAGAAGCGCATCGTCGACATCCTCTTCAAGTTCGACGCGAATGCGAAGATTGTTTTGCACCGGCATAAGGCGGACTACGTCACGCTTGTCCTTCAAGGCGAACTGCGTATCTACCGTCCCAACGGCCAGCTCAAGGAGATCCGCCCGGTCGGCAGCTATGTCGAGGGCAAGGCGAACGGCGAACCCCATACCGAGGGCGGCGGGGATCAGGATGTGATCGCGTACTTCAGCAACCGCAATGTCGTGGACGCCGTCTATGAGATTCTCGACGACAATCTCGCAACAGTCGCGACGCTGGGCATCGCCGACTTCAAGGCGCTTCTGGAAGCGCAAGCGCCGCAACCCTCGACGGCCGTTGCATAAGACTGACGCTTCGCTCGCGCGGAGGCGCCGACCGCCGTCTTAAGGCACGACAACAAGATCGCGCGGGCCGGCGGCGACAGCGATCTCGCGCACTTCTTTTTCGTGGGTGAGATCGACGATCGAAATCGCGTCGGAAAACCAGTCCGCAACATAAGCGGTCGCGCCGTCCAGACTCGTGACGACATCTTCCGGATAAAGGCCGACTTTGATCTCCGCGATCTTTTTCAAGGTTGCGGCGTCGAGCTCCAAAAGCGAATTTTTCGCCTGGATGGTGACGAGCAGAGTCCTCCCATTGGGCGTCACGGCGACACCATAAGGCATCGGGCCGACATGAACGGTCGCGACGACGTGCAGACTTCCAGCGTCGATCACGCTCACATCATTGCTGCGGACATTGGCGATGTAGACACGCCCGGTTACCGGGGAATAAGCGATCGCGAAAGGCGCGGTGCCGACCGGAATACGGATAATCGCCGCGAGCGTCTGGGCATCATAGACGCCCACGATGTTGTCCTCGCGTTCGCAGACGAAGAGTCGGTTGTCGCGGCCATCGAGCGCGATATGTGCGGGTGCGTGACCGATGTGCGTTTCACGCAGAACCTTGCCGGTGGCCGCGTCGAGGCCCGAAAGAAGATTGCGCGTCCAGTCGGTGACGAACAGGCGATTTTGCGCAGCGTCGAAGGCGAGGCCGAAAGGCATGCCGGGGTAGGGGAAGTGCGCCAGCGTCGTCTGGCGTACCGGATCGACGACGCTAATCTCGCCATGCTCGGGATGCGTCAGGAATAATCGCCGGCCATCCGGGGCGGCAGCAATGACCACCGGGCCGGCCCGGCTCGCGAACGATATAGACCGTCCGGGGCCGGCCCCGATCTCGGTAATCTCGTTACCATCCTGGCTCGCGGCGTAGACACGCTCCGCTGCGCGGGCAAGTGCGAGGGCGGATGCGCTCGCGACGAGAGTCAAGCCGAGCCCGAGAGCCCGCGCAAAAATCATTTCTTCTCGGCGAGTGTCTTGAGGTTCTTCAAGCCGGCATCGAAGAAATCCGTCATCGCTTTGATCGCGTCTGGATCGTCGAGGCCGGGCGGCGGTTCGTTGCTCGTATCGCCGCGGTAGAAACGGCCGATCCAATCGACCCCCGAGCCGGTCGCCGTGGGCGTGACCGTGATGGTCGCGGAGTAGAAACTGACGGGGAAGACTTTGACGTCGTCGTCGACACGGCGATAGGAATAGGTCATCTGCTTCGCGTCATAGTCTGTCTGGGCGTCGGTGATCTTTCCGCCCTTCGCGAGAGTCAGAATGCGTTCCTGGCCTTGATCGGGATCTGATGCCGGTACACTGCTGGCGACCGCCGGATTCCACGTCGATATTTTCGCGAAATCATGAATGAGACCCCAAACGACCTCGGGCTTGGCCGCGATATCGATTTTCTCTTCGATCTTCTTCGGTGCCGCGCCGTGCGCCGACGAGATCGACGGCTGCACGACGCATAACGCCACGCAGAAACCCAGCCCGCGCGACGCCAAAGTTTTCGTGCGCTCGCGACCACTCCGCATCTTCATGATTTCTCCGTCATTGCTTAAAGAGCCGCGCTTCTATGCTCAATGACGAAGAGATGCGCAATAAATTAGTCGTGACGTCGAAGTATATTGCAAACAATCCAAAGCAAACAGGACGAATACGAAGTGACTCGGATTATGTCAGTGCTTGATGGAAATTATCACGGCGTGACTTCAAAAACTCTTGGAGCGCATGAGAAAGAATGGAGCATTCCCGAGCCGGCGCCAACAAAGTCTAGGCAAGCGTAGCTGCCTGCGGATAAGACCGCTCGAATATGGGCATGCCGGCACAAAGACGCGTCGTTAAACGATGCAGGGCGAAGCCTTTCCCTGAGCGTAACATGGCGCGAGTGCGCGCGGTAGCGGGCACAAATTGATGATGTTTCGATTTACCGAGGCGTCCGCATCGCTGCGCACACGTCTCATTCTCATCCCGGCGGTCTTTCTGCTGCTCGGAATCATCGTCGCCATCAGCGCCACGCTGATCGACGCGCCGCAGCGTGTGACGGCAGAAACCGCGTCCGGCCTGACGATCGGCGGTCATCTTATCACCTACGCGCTCGACGATGTTCGCTTCTCTGCCGATCCCGACACGGCGCTGAACCGTTTGCTGGAGGAACTTTCCCACGTCCGGCATATTCGCGTTTCTTATCTCGCTTCGCCTGGGGTGCGAGCGGCGCATCCGCTGACGCCTGCTTTGGCAAAGAGCGCGCCGGGCTGGTTCGTCAATCTGTTCGAACCGCGCCGGATCGCGGAGACTTTTCCCGTCATCTTCCAGGGTGCGCGACACGGCGAAATCGTCATGACGGCGGAACCGGGCGACGAAGTCGGCGAAGTCTGGGACGAGCTAATTTTTCTCATTGGTCTGCTCTCGGCGATTTCGACCGG
The DNA here is from genome assembly GCF_004135935.1 of Methylovirgula ligni. Lineage (NCBI taxonomy): Bacteria > Pseudomonadati > Pseudomonadota > Alphaproteobacteria > Hyphomicrobiales > Beijerinckiaceae > Methylovirgula > Methylovirgula ligni. The sequence continues at coordinate 2,575,566 of NZ_CP025086.1, forward strand.
CATTATCGTTCTGACATGGCTTGCCGTGAATTATACCTTGCGCCCGCTGCGCGATCTGGTCGCCGGGCTCAATCGATTGGAGCGCGGTCAATTCGACGGAGTCGGAAATATTCGCGTCGCCGAGCTGCAGCGGGTCGGCGAGCAATTCAATCAATTGGCGAAATCGCTGGCGCGGACAGAGGCGGACAATCGGCTGCTCATCGACCGGCTCATGTCCATCCAGGAATCCGAGCGCAAGGAGCTCGCCCGCGAATTGCATGATGAATTCGGCGCGTCGCTCTTCGGCATTCGGGCTGCGGCCTCGTGTGTGGTCGAAGCTGCGGCGACGGAAGGCGCGGTCGGTCCGCGTTTCATGGAAATCATCGATCGCGCCAAGGCGATCTCGTCGCTTGCCGATGTTATCCAGAAACATAACTATCGTATTCTCGAACGCATCCAGCCGATCGTTCTCAACGAGATGGGCCTGTTCAACGCGCTGCGCCATCTGGCCGATGGGTGGGGAGCCGCCCAGCGCGGCTTCGCCTGCGATATCGTAACGCCGGAAACCGAGCCTGACCTGAGCCCGGACGCGAGCCTGACGATCTATCGGATCGTTCAGGAATGCTTGACCAACGTCGCGCGACATTCCAGGGCAAGCCATGTCGACATCATCGTCGACACTCTGCCAAGCCAGCAGATGATCATCCACATTGCCGACAACGGCGTTGGTTTGCCGGCGGGCTTTCGTTTTGGCTTCGGGCTTCTTGGCATGAGCGAGCGCGCCCGCAATCTGAACGGCAATCTCAAAGTTTCAAGCAGACGGGGCGGTGGAACAATCGTCGAGGTCGCGATTCCTCTGCCCCGAACCCCTATGGCCCAGGCAAGCTGAACGAGAGGCCGGGAAATTGAAGGAAACGAAAATGGAAGAGGTTGAACAGCTCAAAATATTGGTTATCGAGGATCACCCGATCGTCCGCGATGGCTGCCAGCGTATCTTCAATCGGCGCACCGATATCGAGATGATCGAGGCAAGTTCCGCTACCGACGGATTGGCGCTCAACAAATCTTTCAGGCCGGACGTCATCGTACTCGACATCGGGCTGCCCGACGCGAGCGGTTTTGACATATTGCCGAAGCTCATCGCCGAAAATAACAAGGCGGCGATCATCGTGCTTAGCATGTACGGAACACAAAGCTTCGTGACCTCCGCGCTTGAAAAAGGCGCGGTCGGCTTCATTACCAAAAACGACGAGCCGAATTCGCTGCTGCAGGCAATTGAAAGGGTCAGGAACGGCGAAATCTATCTCGGACAGGCGGTGGCGCAGACATTGGCCATGAACAATCTCGCGCCGTCGAGCGATCCATTGCGCGGGCTGAGCCCGCGGGAGGGTCAGATCATTGCCTTGCTTGGCGAGGGTCGGAGCCTGACCGAAATCTCCGTCGAGCTTAATCTCGGATACAAGACCGTGGCGAATGGCGTGACCCTAATCAAGCAGAAGCTCAACATCGGGACCACGACAGCATTGGTCAAATTCGCCGTCGAACATAATCTTAAGACGATGAGCCCAGGGTGAGAAATTTCCGAGGCGCGCGCGGCGAGGACCGCTTTTGGGAACGTCAAACTTGAATAGAGGAGTTTCATCCCCCAAATACCTGGCAATCTGAAGAGCGCTCCGCTTGCATAGCGTCCGCTTTAGAGAATTAATTACTCCGAAGTAAACGGCCTATATGGGCGCTTAGCGGTCATCCCCCCGGGTGGATCTTGAACGCATTCAGTGCAATTTTCGTCATCTACCCTATCGGCGATATTTCGATCGCAACGCGCCTTCAGACCTCAACCTTCGTCGTAATAATGAGAGCTTCCGGCTGATTGCACTCGCCGACTTGCACCTTTTTATCCATCGCTGCAGAGATCGTCGCGCTGATCGTCTCGGCGGCGCGCCGCACGACATCAACGTCGAGATGGCTATACCTCGCGGTTGTTGAAGGCTGGCTATGGCCAAGAAGCTTCCCAATGATTGGAAGCCCGAGCGACGCGCCCGCACCCACACTTGCAAACGAATGCCTCAGATCGTGAATACGAACGCCTTTCAGGCCGGCTGCACGCGTGACGGCTTCCCATGGTTTCTTCAAATCAGCGCGCGGAGCTTGCTTGTTTGAGCCGGGTATAATGTACGGATTATCGTTGATGCGGGCGAGCGAGGTCAGCACAGTTCGAGCGGCTGCAGAGATGTATATCGGCTTCGCACCGGTCTTAGAATCGGGCAGATGAATTATGCCGCGCTCAAAATCGACGTGTTCCCACTTGGCATGCAATATCTCTCGCAGACGCGCACCAGTCAAAATCAATAGACGGATTGCAGCTACAGCAAAGGGATCAACAAGGGTGCGGCGGTTTGCGGGCGAGGCTAGATGTTTGGCCTTCGGCTTTGTCTCATCCACGAGCCAAGGCAGGCCCGAAGTCTCGGCTTCGCGCAGCGTATCGCCGAGACGTCCGATCTCTTCGCTTGTGAGAAACCGTTCGCGGCGACGCTCGGGATAGCGCTCGATTCCTTTTGCGGGATTATTAGCGAACGGAACTTCGTCGCGTTTTGCCGCCCAATTCCAAATGCTCGAAATTAAAGCCAAAGTACGATTGGCGGAATAGGGCGCGGACGTTAGCCTTGAGTGAAGCCGCGCGACGTCTGCGCGGCGCAGATCGACGATACGAATATTCCCGATAGCGGGATTTACAAATCGCCGTAGCAAGCTCTCGTAATCGATTTGAGTGCCTCGTTTCCGTTTGGACTTAACATGGGTTCTCATGAAGTCGGCCGCGACCTCACGGAAAGTACGAACGGCGCGAGCTTTACGGCGTTCGGCTAAAGGATCCACGCCTTGCTCAACGAGCCCGAGAACGGTCTTTGCTTGCGATCTGGCTTCGTCGGCCGTCAAACGACCGTGATCGCCGAGCGCAATCCGTCGTGAGCGACCGTCTTTTCGAAACTGAGCGACATAGACCTTTTTGCCTGAGCCGAACGCGCAGACGCCGAAGCCGCCTAGGCCAATGTCCCAAAGAAACTCGCGATCTTTGTGGACCGGACAGGCGAGGGCGTCGACCGATCTTTTGGAAATTCGTCCCTTCGGCATGAAAATCTCGGTAAGAGCGCGGTAAGCAGATTATAAGTAAACTCATCGAAGCTGCGGGACTAGTTAAATTTGTAAGTTATTGACAATAAATACAAATACGGAAATATCGGGACCTGCCATGACTTATCGTGATCGCTGAAATTCAATCTTTTAATCAGGAGGTCTCGGGTTCGATCCCCGACGCGCTCACCAATCAAATCAACGGCTGGACTGACATTCGGTTTTCAACGCGTCGGCAGCTTGGCCGCACCGGGGCTCGTTGGCGCGCGAGCCCGAGCCTTCAGGAACTGACGCTCGAATAAGGCACGCTCGGACGCCTTTTTTGCGCCAGACCTGTATAGCTTAAGTTAGTAAAACGATTTTCTTCAATAAAATCAACTTGTAGACTGGATCACCCTTACCGCGGCAATTCCTTAATCACGCCAAAATGTCGGATAACTCTAGCTTAAGTAAGCGACATAAAAATAATGCAAATGTTGATTAAAGCGTTTTGAGGTGTCCGATGACGACGCGATCCCCGACAAGGCCACTCACTCTTGGCTCTGAGTTTTTGTCGATCAGTCTGGCGAATACGCCGAATCCTCAGCTCGGGCGCAAAAAATCATCAGCCGCTGATCCGCGCGAGAAATCGCTTGATTCGCCCAGTGCTTCGCTGGTTCAGAGCCTTCGGCATAGTCTCGCGCTTCATAACCGGATGCTTAGCCGCGTTTTGATCGCCGCACCTCGACCTTCCCCGCTGCTTGTCGAGCTGCTGGAGGATGTGGGCAATCGTTATCTGGATTTGTCTGAGCTGGCGCTACAAGCGTTCAAGCCAATGCCCAAGCGAAAGCGCAAAGCCCTGCAAATGTGAAAAAGGCTTACGCCGTCCTCTGCGCGACTGGTGACCAACCCCCGTGAACGGCTTATAAGATCGCTGCCAATCCAGCGGTGGCTCGCTGATCGACAGTTTTGGGGGGAATGATCGTCCGTGAATGAAGGCAATCACCTCAGACGCCCACGGCGTAACGGGGCGCCTCGGCGCGACTGGCGTATTCATCATTCGCCGCTGTTCTGGGTCGGTGTTCTGCTGTTTGTGGCGGCGATCGGGATTTATGTTTGGTCGGACGATCTCTCCTGGCGTCCGCGAATCGAACACCACTGAGCGCTAAAAGCTCATCCCCATGGATGGAGTGAACCCGCTGCTCCTGCCGGTGTCCGCGCCGGCCGGCCCGCCGTTCTCCATCGTCGTCGATTGGTTGAAGAATTTCTTGCGCCCCTCGGAGACATTGGGGTCCTCGTCGACATTCGCGTGCGAGGAGCTGGATTTCGGCGCGGCGAGCGTCCAGTCTTCGGAATAATCGTTTGGATCCTGGACTTTCTTGGTGTGCGTCGCGGCCGTCGTGTGTGTGGCGGCCGTCTTGGCATGCGCCTCGACCTTTTTGGTATGCGTCTTATGCGGTGTATGCACGACGGGTTGGCTGTCCTGCGCCAAGGCCGCGGATGCGAGGCCGAAAAGAACACATGCGGTGAGACCAACAGAGAGCCGAGCCATTTTCGTCACCTCGGAAAGCTGCATAGTTTCAATCTAACATCCCTTGTCTTCGCACTTTTCTCACATGTGCGAGACTGGGCTGGAGGCTTCGGCGCTACAATGCCGGGAGCCGCGACTTCTTCGCGGCCTCGGCCGTCAAAGCCTCCACGACCGTCACAAATGTAGCATCCTGATTGCGGCGACAAAAGTTCAACGCCGCAGCCTTTACTTTCAGCGCGGTATCCGTAAGCCGCTTGGCGTCCCTATAGCCGATGCGCGCCGCCAAAAATCCGTAGATATAGCCCCCGTACAGGGCTTCCTTGACGTCTTTGGCCGAGGTGAATTTGGCGCAGGAGGCGAGGGCGAGGGGCTCGGCCGGCGCCTGGGTTGCTGTCGCCGCCAACAGCGCGACACCGACAAGCATCGCGATCCCTTGCCGCTTCATTGCCATCTCCTGTCTTCGATCTGGCAAGCTATATAGTCGCTCGACGCGGGGATGGCGAGGGCGGCGGCAGTGTCGATCAGGGCGCGCCGCGCGCATCCAAGAACGCATGGATCGCCGTGCCGATTTCCTGCGCGTGCGTTTCGAGCGCAAAGTGGCCGGTATCGAGGAAGCGGATATCCGCGGCTGGAATGTCGCGGCGGAAAGCTTCGGCCCCCGCAGGGAGGAAAAATGGATCGTTCTTGCCCCAGATCGCGAGCAGCGGCGGCTGATGAGCGCGAAAATAGGCTTGGAATTGCGGATAACGCGCCACGTTGTTCGCGTAATCGAGGAAGAGGTCGAGCTGGATCTCGTCGTTGCCGGGCCGGCTCAAATAATAATCGTCGAGCGACCATCCGTCGGGCGAGACGCGCGTGGGATCGGCAACGCCATGTTCGTATTGAAGGCGGGTGAAATCCGGCTTGAGGAGCGCCCGCAGCGCGTCGCGGTTGGCTTGCGTCGGTTCCTGCCAATATTTTTGAATCGGAGTCCAGCCTTCGCTCAGTCCTTCCTCATAGGCATTGCCGTTCTGCGTGATGATGGCGCTGATGCGCTGCGGATTCTTGCTGGCGATCCTCCACCCGACAGGCGCGCCATAGTCGAAGACATAGATCGCGAAACGCTTGAGTCCGATTACTTCGGTGAAACGGTCGATCACCTGCGCCAGATGATCGAAGCTGTAGGCGAATGTATCCCGCGACGGCGCCCCGGACCGGCCGAAGCCGGGAAGATCCGGCGCAATGAGATGGAAGCGATCGGCAAGCAGCGGAATCAGGTCGCGAAACATATGGCTCGAGCTGGGAAAGCCATGGAGGAGCAAAAGCGCAGGCGCGGAAACAGAGCCTGCCTCGCGATAGAAGACTTCGACGCCGTCAACGTCGGCCGTGCGATAGGCGATCGCCGTCATGAAAACCTCCCTCAGATGTAACTGCTTAAATTAAGTTGGTATGGTTATGTCCCGTGGCGTAACTTGTCAAATCGCATCTTAGAGGTTACCAATTCGGGATGAACAACAAGCTCCCGCCGGCGCTTTTCGTGGCCGACGCACCGGCGCTCGATTTCGTCAATTCACGCGCGATGCCCACCGGCGAAGTCGTTGACTGGCTGCAAGGCGGGGAGGATTTTCTTGCCTGGCTGGATCAGGCAAAGCTCGTCCCGCCGGAGGTGATCGCAGGGCTGCGCGCCGAAACGCCGCCTGCGGAAATCGACGCGGTCGCGCGCAAGGCCCGGTCGCTGCGCGATTGGTTCCGTGACTTTGTCGTCGCGCATATGGGCCGTCCGCTGCCATCGAAGGCGGCGGGGGAACTCGAATCTCTCAACCGGGTCCTTGCCGACGATTGGCAGTTTCATGAGATCGTGCCGCAGCGCGGTTCAGCGCGTGCGCGCGGCGAGAGCGGGCCGCTCTCTTGGGAGCTCAAACGGCGCTGGCGTGGCCCTGAGTCCTTGCTGCTCCCCATTGCGGAAGCGATGGGCGAATTCGTCTGCACCGCGGATTTTTCCCGCGTCAAACCCTGCGAGGGATCGCATTGTACGATCCTCTTTTTGGATCAGACGCGCAGCGGCGCGCGCCGCTGGTGCAGCATGGCGGTTTGCGGCAATCGCGCAAAACAGGCAATGCATCGCGCCAGGCATGGCTGAGCGCGGTTCAGCGTTGCTTCAGAGCTTCGGGATCAGGCCGCCGACCGCATTGGCGACGAAGGTGAAGGGTCTCAGCAGCGTGCGTGCCGGAGGCAGATGCGGCAGCCAGCGGGCGAGGCCCTTCGGTTTATTCTCGGCCTGCTGCATGGGCGTAGGCTGCGGCTTGTTGGGAGTCTGCAGCTTTTCCGGCGGCTGAGATGCCGGCTGTTGGAGCGCCGCAACACGATGCGCCGGCGTTTGCGCGCCCGGGGCGCGCGAAGCCACCATCGGCGGGCGTGGCGGCGGCAGCACGGCGTTCAGCCGGGGCCGAAATGTGCAGTTCAGATCGGGCGGGCAGGCGTTCGGATCCTCGACCGCGATTTTCGCCGGTGCGGCGGCGGGCAAGGGCAGGGCGGCGGAATTGTTGAAGCCCGTTGTATATGAGGCGGAGGTCAGCGGCCGGCCGCCCGCGGCGCCATCGGCGCCCGGGGCCTCGAGATGACCCGCCCAGGTTGAATTCGGCGCGGCGGCCTGTGTCTTGAGCATCTGCCAGAAGGCCGGCAAAGGCAGAATCGGCGCGAAAGCAAACAGCGAGGCCACCAGGGCAAGACCGCCGGAAAGGGCCACGCCACGCTGCGTCAAGCCAGGGCCGTTCAACCAGCCAATTTTCGAAGATTCCGCCATGACGGACCCGCCAATTTCCCACGCCAATGCGAGAAGTGAAGGCAAATATTACGTCAAGACCTAGGCAAGACCGATACCAAAAGAGGGCGGCGCACAAATTCGCGCGACCTGTTGCCCAATCACTTCAACCCGGCGTCCCTTCAACCCGGCTTGAACTCGGAGACGCCGCCATGCGCCGCTGACCAGGCGGCGGGCGCATGCAGGAAGCTCTCGACCTCGTTCAGCACCGAGGCGGGGAAATAGCCATCGGCACGGACGACTTCGAGCACATCCCACCAGGTCACGAGGTAGTGCAGGGAGACGTTGATCTCCCTCATCAGCTCGCGCGCTTGCGGAAAAATGTCATAGAAGAAGAACACGAAGGCATGATCGCAGCGCTGCCCGGCATTGCGCAGCGCCTCGCAGAAATTCACCTTGCTGCGGCCGTCGGTGGCGAGATCCTCGACGAGCAGGGCGCGGGCGCCATCCACCACATTGCCCTCGATCTGCGCCTGGCGGCCAAAACCCTTGGGTTTCTTGCGGACATATTGCATCGGCAGCAGCAGCCGGTCGGACAGCCACGCGGCGAAGGGAATGCCCGCCGTCTCGCCGCCCGCGATAATGTCGAGGCTCTCATAGCCGATTTCGGTCGCGATCGTTTCGGCGGCGAAATCGGTCAGGGCGCGCCGCAAGCGCGGATAGGCGATGATCTTCCGCATGTCGGTATAGACCGGGCTCGCCCAGCCCGATGTGAAGATGAACGGCTTTTCCGTGTTCACGGAAATCGCCCCGACTTCAAGCAGGCCGCGCGCGGCCTGGTGGGCGATCTTCTGCTTTCCGGTCAAGGCGTGCGACATGGCTGGATCCGTTCCAAAACAATCGCGTTTCCCTCGCTTTTGCCGGACGAAGCGTCAACCCCGAAATGAGGATTTCCAGACCTATCGAAATGCCACGCGCCGGCCGGGACAAAACGGCGCGCTGAAAACTTGACAAAACTTGCGCGTAATCATGATGTTGCGATTGTTTCAATTCAAAAATCATTCGTGATCGGCGGCGGGTGCGGATCGAGCATGCGATGTCTTGCGCCGGGCGCGCCAAGCCGCCATAGGGGAATCAAGCGCGGCAAAACCGCGAACGGGGAAATTCATGACGAACCCTTCATTGCCGGCGTGGTTGCCGCTCTCGGTCCTCACCTGGATCGTGGTTATGGTGGTGTTCCACGGGTTCGGCTACGTGTTCGAAATCTGCGACCGTGCCGGTCTCTTCAAGAGCAGCAAAGTCCGCCGCAGCGATACGCTCACCTACGCGCAGCTTCTGCCGCGTGCCCTCTTCAATCAGGTCTTCGTGCTTCTGCCGGCGATGGTGCTCGTGCAATGGCTCGGCTGGGCGTTCACCGGCACGGCGCATCTCGGTATCTGGCGCTTCATCGCTCTGCTCGCCGGCATGGCGATCGGGCATGACATCGTGCAGTACGTCACACACCGCTATCTGCTGCACGATCCGCGGCTGATGCGCATCCTCGGCCATTCCGTGCATCATACGACCGGCGCGAGCAAAGCCATCAGCGCGCTTTATATGGCGCCGGCGGATTTCTTTCTCGAGATCGTATTGCCCTATCTTCTGCCGCTCGTGGTTCTCGGCGGTGGCGGCGGCGATATTCTGTTCCACCTGCTTGTCGCCGGGCTTGGCGCCTTCGGCGGCCTTTACGAACATTCAGGCTATGATTTCGCCGAGCCTTTGCGCAGGTCGAACTTTTACAAGTCGGTGCCCTGGCTTGGTGCGGTGGTCGAAACGCTGACGACGAGCAAGGCGCATGGCCAGCATCATACGCGCGGCATGGTGAGCTTCAGCGACGGCTTCGGCAGCCCCGGACTCTGCGACACGGTCTTTGCGACGCGCTGGGACAAGGTCAAGGAACGCCAGCCGCAACGCACCCGGCCGCAGCGCGCCCAGGAGAGCGCCCCCCAGGAGCATGCCCCTCAATAAGGCGCGATGACCGTATAGGGCGGCACGTTATAGACCGGCGTGCTCCGGCGGATGTAATAGACGTTCACCGGCACCGGCCCATAGGGATAGCCCGGCACATAGGCCGCGCTGCGCGTATAGGCGATCATCGGCCAGCCGTAGGGCAGGTAGGCCGTATAATTCGGATAGGGGTGCCAGTGCCGCCAATAGGTATGGTACTGGCCGTAATAATCGCGCGTGGTCGCCGCGGCCGGAGTCACCAGCGCGGCGGCAGCGGCGAGAGCGAGAATGAGCTTCCTGAGCATAGCGAGAGCCTCGCGCATGGATCGTTGAAAGATACATGCGCGCGCGCTGCGCCGATCACAAGCCGCGGCTCAAATCGTGGTTTGCGACTTTGGTTAAGGTAAGATTTCGAACAGGGCCTCGACCTCGACCGCGCTGTCGAGCGGCAGTTCGGCAACGCCAATGGTCGAGCGGGCATGGCGACCGGCTTCGCCCAGAACCTCGACGATGAGATCGGAGGCGCCGTTCATGATCGGCGGCATCTGCGAATAGCCGGGCGCGGCATTGATGAAGCCGCCAAGCCGGACGCAGCGGCGGATGCGGTCAAGATCGCCGAGCGCGGCCTTGGCCTGGGCGAGAAGATTGATCGCGCAGCGGCGGGCCGCCGCACGCCCGGCCTCGGCCGAAACATTGCCGCCGACTTTGCCGATATGGCCCGGATCGATTTTGCCATCCTCGCCGAGCGCAAGCTGGCCGGAGATCGTCAGCAACGTGCCGGAGATGACATAGGGAACGTAATTCGCGACCGGCGCAGCGGCGGCCGGCAGATGAATATTCAAGCTTTTCAAACGGTCCTCGATCACACCCACGTCCAGACTCCGATGCCAAAGTTCCAAGGATTGCCTTCATATGTCGGCGGCGGCCGGACCGCCAGCTTTTGTCATTGCCAGCCGCGCCCGCGCATTCTAACACTTCGATGACCGGCGCCGCGGCGCAAGGAGCGTGGATTTATGGCTGACTATCGTCTTTGTGCCGCGTTCTCTCGTATGTCCGCGTCCTCTCGAATGTTTCTGCCGCGAACCGGGGTTTTGGCGTTGCTAGGGGCGGCCCTCGGGCTCGCGACCGCGCCGGGGCCGGCCGTCGGCGGTCCGGTCGGCGTTCTCCAGGCGGCCCCGGCCTCGCTGCAAGGCGTCGTCGACACGATTCCGCTGGCCTCGCACCGCGCCGTCTACGATCTCAGCCTGCTCAAGGCGGTCGGCACCAAGAGTCCGACCGGCGCGCGCGGCCGCATTGCCTTCGACTTCTCGGGATCGTCTTGCGACGGCTATGTGCAGAATTTCCGTCAGTTGACGGAGCTACAGCCGGCCGAAGGGCCGACACGGATTTCCGACATGCATTCCGCCACCTTCGAGGATGGCAACGGCAAGAGTTTCGCGTTCAAGATGGAAACCACGGTCGACGATGATCCGACGGATCAGGTCGACGGACGGGCCGAACGCAAGGGCCGTGGCATTGTCGACGTCAATCTCGTCAAGCCAAAATCCGAGCAACTGGCGCTCGGCCACGACATTCTGTTTCCGACCGAGCATATCAAATACATTCTTGCCGCCGCGGAAGGGGGCGAGAATACGCTCGAAGTGAGGGTGTACGACGGCTCCGACAGCGGCGACAAAATCTACGATACGACGACGTTCATCGGTCGGGCGGTAGATACGCCGGCGGCCGAGGCGGCGCTGCAAATTCCCGAGCTCGAACACATGCGCCGCTGGCCGGTGACGATCAGCTATTTCGACGACGGCCGCAAAGATGAGGCGCCCAACTATACGCTCTCGTTCGATCTCTACGAGAACGGCATTTCCCGCGCCCTGCGGCTCGATTATGGCGACTTTGTGCTCGCCGGGGAGATGACGAGTCTGAAGCTGCTGCCGACGCCTCCCTGCAGTAAATAACCGCGCCTTCAATTTAATTGGGGAAATCTGCGGCCTCTCCAGGGCCGGGAGAGTTATTCCAATGTAATCAACGCGGAAACTCGCCCAAAGGCGCTGTTTCTACGATCCAGTTTTCCTTTCGTAAATTTCTATCTGCTAGCCATCCAAACTATGTTCGGGCCACGTGGCCAGGATGCGCCACGCCATTCGGCCAACAGGTCCACGCGATGCAAAAGAGTGTTCTGATCGTCGAAGACAACGAACTCAACATGAAGCTGTTCAACGACCTTCTCGAAGCCCACGGATATAGAACAGTGCAGACGAGAAGCGGCGTAGAGGCGGTGGAACTGGCGCGGACGCATCGTCCCGATCTGATCTTGATGGATATTCAGTTGCCGGAAGTCTCCGGGCTTCAAGTCACGCAATGGCTCAAGGACGACGAGAATCTTCGCCACATCCCGGTCATCGCCATCACCGCTTTCGCGATGAAGGGCGATGAAGAGAAAATCCGCCAGGGTGGCTGCGAGGCCTATCTCTCCAAGCCAATTTCGGTCGTCAAATTTCTTGAGACTGTACGGAATTATATCGCCGACTGAGCCAGTCGGCGGTTCTTGAGGACGCGTTCGGAATGACGGCCAGAATTCTCGTTGTCGATGACATCCTTGCAAATCGCAAGTTGCTCGAAGCCCGGCTGACCGCCGAGTATTTCGACGTGGTGACGGCGACGAACGGCGCCGAAGCGTTGGCGATCTGCGAGCGCGGCGAATACGATCTGGTCATTCTCGACGTGATGATGCCGGGCATGGACGGCTTCGACGTCTGCCGGCAATTGCGGAAGAATCCTGCCACGACGCATCTGCCGGTAATTATGGTGACGGCGCTCGATCAGCCGAGCGATCGTGTCCGCGGTCTCGAGGCCGGTGCCGACGATTTTCTGACCAAGCCGATCGATGAGATCGCCCTCATCGCGCGGGTTCGCTCGCTGGTGCGGCTCAAGATGATTCTCGATGATCTGCGCAGCCGCGCTTCGACGGCGGTGACGCTCGGCATGCCAGACCCTTTCACCTCGGCTCTGGCCGAGGATGGTTTGGGCGGGCGCGCCCTGCTGGTCGACGACCGGTCGGCGTCGGCCTCGCAAATAGTCTTCGCGCTGCGCGATAGATATCTTGTCGAGGTCGTTTGCGATCCGACCCAGGGCGCCGCGAGGGCTCTCAGCGGCGCACATGACATGGTGATCGTCAGCCTCGGTCTGCAGGGCTTCGACGCATTGCGCCTCTGCGGACAGATGCGTTCGCATGAACGCACGCGGCAATTGCCGATCTTGTGCCTTGCGGAGATGGAAGACAGGGCGCGGGTGCTGCGCGCGCTCGATATCGGCGTCAACGATTTTCTGATGCGGCCTCTCGACAGCAACGAACTTGTCGCGCGGGTCAAAACCAATCTGCGGCGCAAGCGCTATGGCGACAAGCTGCGCGACACTCTGCAGACCTCGATCGAACTTTCCGTGGTCGATCCGCTCACTGGCCTCAACAACCGGCGTTATTTCGAGACTCATCTCTCAACGCTGGTGGCGCAAGCGGCCGAGTGCGGCCGGCCGTTGTCGCTGATGATCCTCGACATCGATCATTTCAAGGCCATCAACGATTCCCACGGCCACGAGGCTGGCGACCGGGTGTTGAAGGGCTTTTCCAAACGGGTGCGCAAGGTCATCCGCATTCCGGATATGATCTGCCGGCTCGGCGGCGAGGAATTCGTCGTCGTCATGCCCGACACCAGTCTCGATGTCGCGGCGCGTATCGCCGAGCGGGTTCGCGGCGAGATCGAGCGGGAGCGCTTCGCCATCGGTGACGCGAGCGATCCCGTCAAAATCACGGTATCGATCGGCCTTGCCGAGCGTGGAAGGGACAATCTGCCGGATGGCCTGTTCCGCCGTGCGGATCGCGCGCTCTACCGATCCAAGGCCAGCGGCCGCAACCGCGTCTCGGCGGATGCCGCGTGAGGTCGCGGAATCTGCCGGCAGTGCCGGCGGCAAAAAGAATCGTTGTTTAGGTAAATAAAAGGAGGCGCCACGCCTCTACAATTAAGCAGTTTTCTTTTCGCGGTTCGCGCGCTAACCTGATTGCGGTGGTGGAAAGCGGCGCGGCAGAGCCTCGGGCGGATCGCCGCGACAATGCGAGTGTAATCAGCAAGATACCCTGCGGAGTGCTCAGGTCCGCCGCATCTCCTGGGTCCGTAGGGTCGGCCGGCGCATGAGTGGTTAGGAGTGGCCTCCTCGAGATCCACTTGGCGCCGGCCACCTCTCGCCTCAAGCACAATCGGGCATAGAGATCAGCGGGCCGACGCCACGCATCGCTTTAGAATTTGCTTTGGGGAACCGCTTTATCTCGCTGATAAAGCTAAGAACTTACTTGATCTTGGTTTCCTTGAACTCGACGTGCTTGCGCGCCACCGGGTCGTACTTCTTGAACGACAGCTTCTCGGTCTTGGTGCGGGCGTTCTTCTTGGTCACGTAGAAATAGCCCGTGTCCGCCGAGGACTGGAGCTTGATCTTGATCATCGCGGCCTTGGCCATGGCGACTGCTTCCTTCAAACCTGATCGTTACGCGTGCCGATTGGCGCGACGCGAAAAACGCTAATAATGCGCGAAAGTGCGCGCACCTTAAGGATCGACGTCCGCTTGTCAAGGATTGGCGTCGCGCTTCAGCGCGAGGGCGAAAAAGCCGGCCAGCGCAAGAGCCAGCGCGATGAACAATCCGGCCGGCGCGAGATCGAGGCTGAAGCCGAAGAGCGGCGGTCCAATCAGCGCGCCAGCCGAGTAAAGCAGGATATAGGCTGCATTGGCCCGGGCCAGCGGCGCGCCGGAATAGCGGCTGGCGAGACTGGTAAGCCCGACGGCGTAAAGGCCGCCGACAATGCCACTCCAGACGAAAAGCAGAATGACATAGGCGACATAGGCTGTCTGCGCGGCGAGCGGCAGAATCAGCGCGCCGAGCGCGCCAAGGCCGCCGATGAGGATCAGCAGCCGGGCGCGGCCGAACCTGTCGGCCGCCAGACCTGTCGGAATCTGCAAGAGCGCGTTGCCGAGCGCAAAAACGGCGGAGGCGACGGCAGCGGCGCCGGCACCCCAGCCCTGACGCAGCGCGAAGACCGGGAATAGACCGAAGGCGGTCGCCTCGATCGCGCCGTAGAGGAGGGCAGCCGTCGTCGCCGCGGGGGCATCGCGCAGAATACCGAGAAAAGGCAGCGGCTCTGTTTTTTGCAGCACCGGGGCATCGGTGCCCGCGAGGCCGATCGGCAGCATCGCGGCAAGGGACAGCAGGGCGGCGACCAGGAACGGTGCTGCGCCGCCCGGTCCGACGGCGGCGAGCAGAAACGGTCCGGCGGCGAAGCCCGCCGCGATCGCGGTCGCATAAATGCCCATCACCAGCCCCCGCCGATGCGGCCAGACGACGGCGCTGATCCAGAATTCGCCGAGGATGAACATGATCGTCAGCGCGATGCCGTAGATGCTGCGTACGGCGAGCCATGGCCAATAGCCGTGCGTGAGATCGAAGGCGGCGAGGCAGGCCGCGCCGAGCGGCAGCGCCGCGATCAGCAATCGGCGGACGCCGATCTTGCGCGCCAGCCAAGGCACATAGGGCGCCGTCGCGAGGGCAAGAAGGCCGCTCCCAGCCGTGTGGAAGCCGATGGCGCGGGCGGAATAGCCAAGCTGGGCCAGCCGCAGGGAGATCAACGTCACCGAAAGCGACAGGCCGATACCGGCAATCGTCACCGTCGTGATGGCGGCGGCGATGGCGAGAGAGAGCTTTGCGGTGGGTCTGGTCACAATTCGTCGCGAAGGAAGCGGCGATTCCTGTAGTGGAAGAAGGGCACCGGGCTTTCGGCCGCGAGACCGGCGGTAAAGCGTCGCGCGGCTTCGCGCAAGATCGCGCCGGTGATGTTGCCGAGATCGAGTTGTTCCGCCTCGGTGACCGGCAGCCATACGAGTTCGACAAGCTCGGCGTCGGCATGGGCGACGCCTTCGACCCGATAGGCCACCGCCGCCGCGTCGGCAACGAAGAAGCGCGTATCGAACCGGCGCGGCAGATGCGGCGGCGTGATCGCGCGCGCCAGAAAGCTGAGATGGCCGATCCGCGGCAGGAAGCCGAGACTGACGAAGTCCTTCCAGCCTTGCGGTATGGGTTGTGATGGCGGCGTGGCCTTTGTGCCGATGAGCAGGCCGGTTTCCTCGAAAGTTTCGCGGATGGCGGCGAGCGCCAGCGCGTCCGGCGTCGGGGCGTCGCGGCGGTTTCGTTTGGCGAGCTGCGTCGCGACGGAGGGGGGTAGCGAATCCGCGGCCGCGATCTCCGCGTCCGAAGCCTCGACGCGGCCGCCGGGGAAGACGAATTTGCCCGGCATGAAGCGCAAATTGGCATTGCGCCGTCCCATCAGGACGCGCGGCACGGCCTCGCGCATGTCGAGGAGAACGAGGCTGGATGCGGCTTTCGGCTTGACGGGAGTAATCGACGCCGGCGCGTCGTCAGCCGCGCGAATCTGCGCCGGCGGAAGAGGCGTCGGGGGCGGAATCGAAACCATGCATCCTCAAGGCCCATTGATAGCCGATGAGCCCGCCCTTGAAGGCCGGCAGCAGCGCCAGAGAGAGGCCGATCGTCAGCGCCGACCAGAGGATGGTTTGATAGAGCAGCGGGAAGTTCGGGAAAAGGGTGTCCGTGGTCAGCATCAGCGAGCCCACGATATGGCCAACCACCAGAATGGTCAGATAGGGCGGGGCATCGTCTGCCCGCTGGTGAAACAGCTCAGCCTCACAGACCGCGCAGCGATCGTTGACTTTCAGATACTTGCCGTAGAGAGCGCCCTTGCCGCAGGCAGGGCAATGGCCGGAAAACCCGCGCCGGATGGCAAGCCAGGTATTCCGTTTGGGTCGTCCCAGATCGTCCTCGGCATAGGCCTTACCCCCCGTGAGGGAGGAAATCGGAAGGTTCACTGCATCAATAGCCATGGCGAAGATCCAGAGGCTTTAGATTAAATTTTGGACTTCCTCAGTTTTTTTAAGCGACCCGGCGCGGGTGCGCCATTAGACCTCTTGTCGCGGTGTCCGGCCCGCGCGCCTTTGGCCTTGCCTTGGCGGCCCGTCTCCTTGCCGCCGGAGACCAGCTCGAAGCGCAGGGCGCCCGCGAAGGGCGCCGCCTCGACCAGCCGAACCGAAATTTCGTCGCCCAGACGATGTGTTATGCCGCTGCGCCGGCCGATCAGCGCATGCTGGCTGTCGTCATAGACGAAATATTCGTCGCCCAGCGTCGTGATCGGAATGAAGCCGTCGGCGCCGGTCTCGGCCAGTTTCACGAAAAGCCCGGCGCCGGTGACGCCGGAAATGCGGCCCTCGAAAGTGGCGCCGATCTGCTCGCTCAGGAATTGGGCGATGAGGCGGTCGACGGTTTCGCGTTCGGCCGCCATGGCGCGCCGCTCGGTCGCGGAAATCTGCGCGGCGATCTCCGCCAATTGCGCGGTGTCGGTCTCCGGCAGGCCGTCGCTGCCGAGATGCTGCGCGCGGATCAGAGCGCGATGAACGATGAGATCGGCATAGCGGCGGATCGGCGAGGTGAAATGCGCGTAACGGCGCAGGTGGAGGCCGAAGTGGCCGTAGTTCTCCGCCACATATTCCGCTTGCGCCTGGGTCCGCAGCACGACTTCGCTGACGATGTTCTCGTGCTCCGTGCCTTTCACCTGGGCGAGGATGCCGTTGAACTGGCGCGGCGTGAGCACCTGGCCTTTGGCCAGCTTGATGCCGACCGAGGCGAGAAATTCCGCCAGCGCGTTGAGCTTTTCGAAGGTCGGCTCGCCATGTCCGCGATAGATGAGCGGCTGATGCGCTTTTTCGAGCGTCTCGGCCGCCGCGACATTGGCGAGGATCATGAATTCCTCGATCAGCCGGTGCGCTTCGAGCCGCGGCGGCACCACCACGCGGTCCACCGTGCCATCGCTCTTCAACAATATCTTGCGTTCGGGCAAATCGAGATCGAGCGGCGCACGTTTTTCGCGTGCGGTCTTCAGTGACTCGTAAGCTGCGAAGAGCGGCTTGAGCACCGGCGCCAGCAGCGCCTGCGTCTCCTGCCCGGGCAGTCCGTCCCAGGCGGCCTGAACCTGCGCATAGGTGAGCTTGGCGGCGGAGCGCATCAGCACCCGATGCGGCTTTTGCGAAAGCACCCGTCCGTCCCTGGCGATGATGATGCGGAAGGCGAGTGCCGCACGGTCCTCGTTCGGCCGCAGCGAGCAGAGGTCGTTGGAGATGCGCTCCGGCAGCATCGGCACGACGCGGTCGGGGAAATAGACCGAATTGCCGCGTTGGAACGCTTCGCGGTCGAGCGCGGAGCCGGGCCGCACATAGGCGGCCACATCGGCGATGGCGACGCAGATGATATGGCCGCCCTGATTCTCCGGATCGTGGTCGGGATGGGCGAAGACCGCGTCGTCATGATCCTTCGCATCCGCCGGATCGATGGTGATGAGCGGAATCTCGCGCCAGTCCTCGCGTCCGGACAGCGTCGCGGGTTTTGCCCGCGCCGCTTCCGCCAGCGCGTCAGCGCCGAACACATTCGGGATCTTGTGCGCATGAACGGCGATGAGGCTCATTGCCCGTTCGGTGGCGAGACTACCGAGTCTTTCGCGCACCCGCACGGCAGGCAGGCCGAGGCGTCCCGCGCGCAGCACATCGACGGCGACGAGATCGCCGTCAAGCGCTTCGCCCGCGCCGCCCTCGGCGACGACGAATTCGCCCGCCCGCGCGTTACGCTTGTCGATCGGCACGACGCGGCCGCCACCGGCGGGGTCGGTGCGGAAAATGCCGAGCACTTGCGTCTTGGCGCGCTCGAAAAGTTTTACGACACGGCCGGTATAGGCCGGCTCGTTCGGCCCCGCCTCGCGCGCGAGTTCCGTGCGGATAAGGCCGCGATCGCCAATCCCTGGAGCTGCCATGCCGGGACGGCGGCGGCCGAGGTGGATCAGAATTTTCGGGATTGGCCCCTGGGCGTTGTCCCATTCGACAGGCTGGGCGATCAATTCGCCGTCCGCGTCGCGCTTTACAATTTCGGCAAGAACAACGGCCGGCAATTGGCCGGGCTTGTGCAATTGTTTGCGGCTGCGCTCAACGGCGCCTTCCGCTTCAAGTTCTTTGAGTATCTTCTTTAATCCTATGCGGTCGGCGCCGGTGATGGAAAAGGCGCGCGCGATCTCGCGCTTGCCGATCTTGGTCGGGCTCTGCGGCTGTTCGCGGCCGATGAAGGCGAGGATATCCGCGCGGGTCGGCAAAGCGGGTTTTTTATTTACGTCGCTCGTGCCGGGCGCGCCGGCTTTTCTCGAGCCGGCTTTCTTGATCACGCGCTCTTGGCCTTTCGTACCGGCGCCTTGGTTGCGGTTTTCTTGGCCACGGCTTTTTTTGCCGCTGGCTTCTTGGTAGCTGCTTTCGCGACTGGCTTGGCTTTCGCCGTAGCTTTCTTTTTCGTCGGCACGCCGCCCTTGGCGTCGATCAAGGCGATCGCGTCTTCGAGTGCGATCGTCTCCGCGGTCAGGCCACTTTTCAGGGTCGCATTGATTTTGCCGAGGCTGACGTAAGGCCCGAAGCGGCCTTCGCGCAGAACAATGTCCCCGCCTGAAGGATGCTGGCCGAGGACGCGGCCCTGCGTGCCGCCGCCACCGCCCTGCGCCTTCGCGGCGAGCAGCGTGACAGCGTCTTCGAGCGTGAGGCTCGTCGGGTCGGCATCGCGCGGCAGCGTCGCGTTGATCTTGCCCCAATTGACATAGGGGCCGAAGCGGCCGGCCTTGATGACCACGGCGCCGCCTTGAGGATGTTCGCCCAGAGCGCGGCTGGCGCTCGAGGCCTCGGCGCCGAAACGCCGGCCCGAGAGGCCGCTTTCCTTGGCGACGATGAGATCGATGGCGCGATTGCCGCCGATCGCCAGAATGTCGTCATCCTTGCCGATATTGGCGTAGGTCTTGCCATGCTGGACATAGGGTCCGTAGCGGCCGATGCCAGCGACGATCGGCGCCTTGGTCTCGGGATGGAGCGCGACCTCGCGCGGCAGGCTCAAAAGCGCAAGCGCCTGTTCCAGAGTGACGTCGGCGGCGCTGATGTTCTTCGGCAGCGACGAGCGCTTGGGCTTTTCGCCTTCGCCCTGCTGCACATACGTGCCGAAGCGGCCGTCGCGCAAAGTGATCTCGTCGCCCGTCTCGGGATCCTGGCCCAAGACTTTCACGCCCGGACGGTCGCTGTCGCCAAGGCTCTCGGCATTGGTGTCGGCGAGCGTGCGGGTGAACTTGCATTCGGGATAGTTCGAGCAGCCGATAAAGGCGCCGAACTTGCCGAGCTTCAGCGACAATTGGCCGGTGCCGCACGACGGGCAGGCGCGGGGGTTCGACCCATCTTCCTTCGCCGGGAAGATGTGGGGGCCGAGCAATTCGTTCAGCGAGTCGAGAACCTGCGTCGTGCGCAAATCCTTGGTCGCCGCGAGCGCATTGGAGAAATCCGCCCAGAAATCACGCAGCACCTGTTTCCAATCAATCTCGTGATTAGAGACAAGGTCGAGCTTCTCTTCGAGACCGGCAGTAAAATCATAGCCGACGTAGCGGGTGAAGAAGCTTTCGAGGAAGGCGGTAACGACACGGCCCTTGTCCTCGGGATAGAGCCTTTTCTTTTCGAGTCGCACATAGTCGCGATCCCGCAACACTCCGAGCGTCGAGGCATAAGTCGAGGGCCGGCCAATGCCGAGCTCTTCCATGCGCTTGACGAGGCTCGCCTCGGTGAAACGCGGCGGCGGCTCGGTACGATGCTGGCTCGACTCGATCTTGTCCTTGGCAAGCGGATCGCCCGCTGACATCGGGGGGAGGCGGCCCGATTCATCGTCTTCGTCGTCGTCGCGGCCTTCCTGATAGAGTTTCAGGAAGCCGTCGAAGCGGACCACCTGGCCCGTCGCGCGCAGGTCGAGTTTTTTCGCGCCCGAGGTTGCGGCAATCTCGACCGTGGTGCGTTCGAGATCGGCAGATTCCATCTGGCTCGCGACCGCGCGCGTCCAGATCAAGTCATAAAGCCGCGCCTCGTCGTGATTAAGCGAGCGCGAAATCCGCGCGGGCAGAAGCGACATATCGGTCGGCCGGATGGCCTCGTGCGCTTCCTGCGCGTTCTTGGCCTTCACCGTATATTTGCGCGGCACTTTCGGCACGTAACGCTCGCCGAATTCCTTGCCGATCACCTTGCGCGCGGCGGCAATGGCCTCCGGCGCCACATCGACGCCATCGGTACGCATATAAGTAATGAGGCCGACCGTATCGCCGTCGATATCGATGCCCTCATATAGCTTCTGCGCGATCTGCATGGTCCGCGCCGGGGCAAAGCCCAGTTTGCGCGAAGCCTCCTGCTGCAAGGTCGAGGTCGTGAACGGCGCCCACGGATGGCGCTTGGCGGGGCGCGAGTCGACGCTCGTCACCGAGAATTTGGCGCTTTCCAGCGCGTTCTTTAAGTCCTGCGCCTCATCGGCCGTGGCGATGTCGAGCCGGCCGATCTTGCGGCCATCGACGCCGGTGAGCCGCGCAACGAAGGGCGCGTCCGCCTTGGTCTTCAAATGCGCGAGCAGCGTCCAGTATTCCTGGGTAATAAATTGCTCGATTTCGAGTTCGCGGTCGCAGACGAGGCGCAGCGCAACCGATTGCACGCGCCCGGCCGAGCGCGCGCCTGGCAATTTGCGCCACAGCACCGGCGAGAGATTGAAACCGACGAGATAATCGAGGGCGCGGCGGGCGAGGTAGGAATCGACCAGCGCCTCGTCGATCTGGCGCGGATGCTTCATCGCTTCGAGCACGGCAGATTTGGTGATCGCGTTGAAGACAACACGCTCGACCGGTATGCCCTTCAAGACCTTCTTGCTCTTGAGCACTTCGAGGACATGCCAGGAGATCGCCTCGCCCTCGCGGTCGGGGTCGGTGGCGAGAATCAGCTTCGTGGCGGTCTTGGCGGCGGCGGCGATGTCGCTCAGGCGCTTGGCGGCCTTGGCATCGACCTGCCAGAGCATGGTGAAATCCTGCTCCGGATCGACCGAACCGTCCTTGGCCGGCAAATCGCGGACATGGCCGAAGGAGGCAATCACCTCATAGTCGCGCCCAAGGTACTTGTTGATCGTCTTGGCCTTGGACGGCGATTCGACGATGACCAGATTCATAAATTCGCTGCTCCGTGCTAAACGGCTGAAGACGCTGCGTTTTTGCGGAAACCGGCAGGGCCGTCAGGAGCTCCCGGCGCATCTCTGGGCCGCCGCTCGTTGGGGCGGAACATGGGGTAGGGGCGTGAAAGTGTCAAATCTGGGTAAAATTACCGTACCAACTTCGCGGTCCGTCTGACGATCTCTTAAGGCTCTCGCGCGAGTATGCCGCGGCTCTGGCCGGCGGAGGCGGGACTGATTACGGATAGGCGTTTTCATAGCCTGGAAGGGTTGCGCGGCCTAGCTGCCATCGCGGTCGCCCTTACCCATCTCGGCCTCTCCTGGCGCCATATCGTCTGCCACGGCTATCTGGCGGTCGATCTCTTCTTCCTCATCTCCGGCGTCGTTCTCGGCCATGCTTATGAAGAGCGGCTTGTCGCCGGCTGGCGCCCTATGCAGTTCCTCGCTGCGCGTGTGCGACGCCTCGCGCCGCTTTATCTTCTGGGTGCGCTCTGGGGCGGGGCCTGTGCTTTTATACTCGCCTGGTACGGCGTCGGCCAAA
This sequence comes from Methylovirgula ligni, assembly GCF_004135935.1. NCBI lineage: Bacteria > Pseudomonadati > Pseudomonadota > Alphaproteobacteria > Hyphomicrobiales > Beijerinckiaceae > Methylovirgula > Methylovirgula ligni. The sequence continues at coordinate 2,597,587 of NZ_CP025086.1, forward strand.
GCCACGTCGGGCTGAAACTCCTGCTGGCGCTGAGTTTTGCGCCGCTGCTCTTCAGCGCCGGGCCGATTTACCCGCTCAACGCGCCGAGCTGGTCGCTGTTCGACGAATTCGTCATCAATGCGGTCTTCGGCTTTGTCGCGCCGATGCTCAATGCGCGCCGCCTTAAAATTGCGCTCGGCGCGGCGTTTTTCGCTCTCTGCGTTGCGACATTCTTTGCCGGAAGTTTCGCGGCGGTCGGCGGTGCCGAGGCGACGGACTGGCCGGGCGGCATCCTTCGCGCCGCCTTCAGCTTTCCGCTGGGGCTGCTCCTGCATCGCTGGCACATAGCGGGCCGTCTGCCGAGACCGAAAGTATCCGCCTGGCTGGTGGCGGCGATCGTCTTCGGCAGCTTTTTCGTGCCGGTCGAAACGCCGCTCTACGACCTCGCGCTTGTCGGTCTGCTCTATCCCGGCCTGATCGTCGTTGCGCTGGCGAACGAACCGCGCGGCGAACTGCCGGTCCGGCTCTTCAACCTCGCAGGTCTGATCTCCTATCCGCTTTACGTCCTGCACTGGCCTCTGGCGCAGCTTCTGCGCGCCGCCACGGCGGATTCCATCGGTCTTAGCGCCGGGCTGGGCTTCCTGGCGCTGGCCGTCCTTCTGGCCTATCTCGCGGCGCGTTTCTGGGATACGCCGGTCCGGGCCTGGCTGCGGCGGCACTCGCGCCGGGCAACGCCGCCGTCCGCCGCTTTAACGAAGAGCGAGGAAAATCCGGTTTCGGCCCTTGCGGAGCGTGCATCTTCGCCCCTATAGAACCGCTTTAATGTCCGATCTTCGGCCCATCCAGAAATTCCGGCACCGGCACTTGCTCGGGATCGAGGGCCTTTCCGCCGAGGACATTCTGATTCTTCTGGACCGGGCCGAGGGCGCGGTCGAAGTTTCCCGCCAGATCGAAAAGAAGCGTACGACCCTGCGCGGGCGCACGCTCATCAATCTCTTCTTCGAATCCTCCACCCGGACGCAATCGTCTTTCGAGCTTGCCGGCAAGAGGCTTGGCGCCGATGTGATGAACATGTCGGTGCAGACCTCAAGCGTCAAAAAAGGCGAGACGCTGATCGATACCGCCGCCACGCTCAATGCGATGCGGCCGGACATTATCGTCGTCCGCCATGCTCAGGCCGGCGCCGCGCATCTTCTCGCCCGCAAAGTGGATTGCTCGGTGGTCAATGCCGGTGACGGCGCCCATGAGCATCCGACACAGGCGCTGCTCGATGCACTGACCATTCGCCGCAACAAGGGCCGCATCGAGGGACTGACGGTCGCGATCTGCGGCGACATCCTCCATTCGCGTGTCGCCCGCTCGAACATCATCCTGCTGTCGACGCTCGGTGCGCGCGTGCGCGTCGTCGGTCCTTCGACCCTGATGCCCGCCGGCATCGAGCGCATGGGCGTCGAGAGCTTTCGCGACATGAAGAGCGGTCTTGCCGGTGCTGACATCGTGATGATGCTGCGACTTCAGCGCGAGCGGATGAACGGCGGTTTCGTGCCGTCATCGCGTGAATATTTCCGCTTCTTCGGGCTCGACGCGGAAAAGCTGGGCTACGCCAGGAAGGATGCGCTCGTCATGCATCCGGGTCCGATGAACCGCGGCGTCGAGATCGATTCCAACATCGCCGACGGGCCGCGGAGCCTGATCCGCGAACAGGTGGAAATGGGCGTCGCGGTGCGCATGGCCGTGCTCGCGGCGCTGGCGGAGCATCTGCCCAATGAGTGAGGCACGATGAAACACGCCGCGACCGGCGCGATCGCGCATCAGCCGCTGGCCCTTGTCAACGCGCGGCTGGTCGATCCGGTGCGCGAGACGGAGGAGCGCGGCGGCGTGCTCGTCATCGACGGGACCATTCGCGACTTCGGGCCGCAGGTCGCTGCCGCGGCGCTGCCGCCGCATGCGCATATTATCGACTGCGGCGGCGACGTAGTGGCGCCCGGCCTCATCGACATGTGCGCCTTCGTCGGCGAGCCGGGAGCGGAGCATCGCGAGACGATCGCGACCGCCACTGCCGCGGCCGCGGCGGGTGGCGTCACAACGATTCTGGCGCGGCCGGATACCAATCCGCCGATCGACGAGCCGGCGGTGGTCGATTTCCTGCTGCGCCGGGCGCGCGACAACGGCCTTGTCCGCGTGCTTCCCGTGGCGGCTCTGACGCGCGGCCTCCACGGCGAGGAGATCGCCGAGATCGGCCTGCTGAAAGAAGCCGGCGCGGTCGCCTTCAGCGACGGGCCGCAATCGCTGCGCAACACGCGGGTGATGCGCCGGATCATGGCCTACGCCAGGGACTTCGACGCGCTGATCATGCATTTCGCGCAGGATTGCGATCTCACCACCGACGGCGTGATGAACGAGGGCGAACTCGCGGCACGCCTCGGCCTGCCGGGTGTGCCGCGCGAGGCGGAAGTCATCATGCTCGATCGCGACATCCGCCTCGTCGCCCTGACACGGGCGCGCTATCACGCTACGCTGATCTCAACGACTCTGTCGCTCGATGCCATTCGCGCCGCCAAGGCGGCGGGCCTGCCGATCACCTGCGGCACGTCGATCAATCATCTCGCCCTGAACGAAAACGACATCGGCGATTACCGCACCTTCCTGAAGCTGACACCGCCGCTGCGGCGCGAGGAAGAGAGGCGGGCGCTCGTCGAAGCTTTGGCGGAAGGGCTGATCGACGTCATCGTTTCCGACCACAACCCGCAGGATGTCGAGACGAAACGGCTGCCCTTCGCGGAAGCCGAGCCGGGCGCGATCGGCCTTGAGACCATGCTTTCGGCGGGACTGCGGCTCGTCCATGCCGGCGAGATCACGCTGCCGCGCCTGCTCGCGGCGATGTCGTCGCGCCCGGCGGAAATCCTCGGCCTGCCGCAAGGCAAAATGGAGATCGGCGCGCCGGCCGATCTCATACGCTTCGATCCTGACGAGCCCTATGTGCTCGACCCGGCGACGCTCCATTCGCGGTGCAAGAACACGCCCTTCGACGAAGCCCGGATGCAGGGCCGGGTGAAGCTGACGATGGTCGCCGGCGAACTCGTCTGGCGCGAGGAATAGGGCACACGCCAAGCGCAAAGGTGCTTCGCTCCCTTGTTGCTTCCATCACAAATTTCCCGCTCCCTTCATCCGCGACGGCTCGGTGTTTGCTTTGCGGCTGTGCAAAGTCTGTCCCTGCCGATTTTTTCGTCAAAAATCGAAAATTCCCCCTTTCGTTTCCTGAGAAGACTGCTATTTTCTCTATAAGAAACTCCGGCAGGATGAGAAAAGCGAGGAAATCGATGTGTGGCATTGTTGGGTTATTTTTGAAGGATGCCTCGCTTGAGTCTGAGCTGGGGCATCATCTGTCGGTGATGCTGGAGACGATGACGGCGCGCGGACCTGACAGTGCCGGGTTTGCGGTGTACGGCGGCGGCGAGGCGGGGCGGACCAAGGTGACGCTGCGGGCGCCGGCCGGGTTCGACGATTTCGCGGCTTTGGAGACGGCACTGGGGGCGGGGGCGCGGCTGACGCGGCGCGGCAGCCATATCGTCGTGAGCGTGCCGACGAACCAGCTCGATGTCATCCTGCAGAAGATCAAGACGGCGGCGCCGGCGCTGGCGGTGAGTTCCGTCGGCGCGCATATGGAGCTTTATAAGGAGGTCGGCCTGCCGGCGGATGTGGCGAGCCAGTTCAAGCTCTCCGAGATGGCCGGCACGCATGGCATCGGCCATACGCGCATGGCGACGGAATCGGCGGTGACCACGGCGGGGGCGCATCCGTTCTCGACTGGCAAGGATCAATGCCTCGTCCACAACGGCTCGCTGTCGAACCACAATCAGGTGCGCCGCCGGCTGATCCGCGAGGGGATCCCGTTTGCGACCGAGAACGACACCGAGGTTGCGGCGGGCTATCTGTCCTGGCGGCTGGCGGAGGGCGACAGCCTCGGCGAGGCGCTCGAATCCTCGCTGAAGGACCTCGACGGTTTCTACACTTTCGTCGTCGGCACCGACACCGGCTTCGGCGTGCTGCGCGATCCGATCGCCTGCAAGCACGCGGTGATGGCCGAGACGGACCAGTATGTGGCCTTCGGCACCGAGTACCGGGCCTTGAGCGCTTTGCCCGGCATCGAGAGCGCGAACATTTTCGAGCCCAATCCCGCCACCGTCTATTTCTGGAACCGCGCGGCATGAACATCCGATCCCAGACACAGACCAAGGACACGGCCGACACGGCCTTCGCCCGGACCATCGATCTCGACACGAGTTCGGTGCGCGAGCTGAACCAGTTTCTGCACGACTTGCCACGCGCTCTGCCGCCGGGCAGCAATGCGACGGCGCTGCGGGTGCTCAATCCGCGCGGCGTGCATGCGGTGGCGGCGGGGGTCGATGCCGATGTGACCATCGAGATCGCCGGCGACGTCGGCTATTATTGCGGCGGCATGAACCAGCACGCCACGATCCTGATCGACGGCAGCGCCGGCATCGGCCTCGGCGAGAACATGATGTCGGGCCTCATCCATGTGCGCGGCAATGCCAGCGATTCGCTCGGGGCGACGGCGCATGGCGGCACCATCATCGTCGACGGCAATGCCTCGGGGCGCTGCGGCATTTCGATGAAGGGCGTCGATATCATCGTCAAGGGCTCGATCGGGCCGATGTCGGCCTTCATGGCGCAGGCCGGGACGCTGGCGGTGTTCGGCGATGTCGGCGAAGCCTTCGGCGATTCGCTCTACGAGGCCCAGCTCTATGTGCGCGGCAGCGTCGCCAGCCTTGGCGCCGATTGTATCGAGAAGCCGATGGAGGAGGCGCACCGCGCGGCGCTTTACGCCAAGCTCGCGCAGCAGGGCCTCGCCGGCGAGGTCGATGTCGGCACGTTCCGGCGCTACGGCTCGGCCCGCACGCTCTATCACTTCCATGTCGACAATGCGGGGGCTTATTGATGAACGAGCAAGTCAAGATCCCGCGCACCACGCCGCGTTTTTCGGCGACCTTCGATCCCCATACCCTGTCGGAGATCCGCCGCGCCGCGGCGACCGGCATCTACGATATCCGCGGCGGCGGCTCGAAGCGGCACCTGCCGCATTTCGATGACCTGCTGTTTCTCGGCGCTTCTATGTCGCGCTATCCGCTTGAGGGCTACCGGGAGAAGTGCGGCACCTCGGTGACGCTCGGCACCCGCTTCGCCAAGAAGCCGATCGAACTGAAGATCCCGATCACCATCGCCGGCATGAGCTTCGGCTCGCTGTCGGCGCAGGCCAAGGAAGCGCTGGGGCGCGGCGCCTCGCTCGTCGGCACCTCGACGACGACCGGCGACGGCGGCATGACGCAGGAAGAGCGCGGCCATTCCAATATCCTCGTCTATCAATATCTGCCCTCGCGCTATGGCATGAACCCGGACGATCTGCGCAAGGCGGATGCGATCGAGGTGGTGGTCGGACAGGGCGCCAAGCCCGGCGGCGGCGGCATGCTGCTCGGCCAGAAGATCTCGCCGCGGGTTGCGCAGATGCGCACGCTGCCGGAGGGGATCGACCAGCGCTCGTCCTGCCGGCACCCCGACTGGACGGGTCCCGACGATCTCGAGATCAAGATCGAGGAACTGCGCGAGATCACCGATTGGGAGAAGCCGATCTATGTGAAGGTCGGCGCCTCGCGGCCCTATTACGATATCGCGCTGGCGGTGAAGGCGGGGGCGGATGTCATCGTCCTCGACGGCATGCAGGGCGGCACGGCGGCGACGCAGGAAGTATTCATCGAGCATGTCGGCATCCCGACGCTGGCGGCGATCCGCCCGGCGGTGCAGGCGCTGCAGGACCTCGGCATGCACCGCAAGGTGCAGCTCATCGTCTCCGGCGGCATCCGCAACGGCGCCGACGTCGCCAAGGCGCTCGCGCTCGGGGCCGACGCGGTCTCGATCGGCACCGCCGCGCTGGTCGCGCTCGGCGACAACGATCCGCATTGGGAATCCGATTACGAGATGCTGGGCACGGTCGCCGGCGCCTATGACGACTGGCACGAGGGCCGCGATCCCGCCGGCATCACCACGCAGGACCCCGATCTCGCCAAACGGCTCGATCCGATCGGCGCCGGGCGCCGCCTCGCCAACTTCCTCTCGGTGCTGACGCTCGAAACCCAGACGATCGCCCGGGCCGCCGGCAAAAGCCATGTGCACAATCTCGAGCCCGAAGACCTCGTCGCCCTCACCGTCGAGGCCGCCGCCATGGCCGGTGTGCCGTTAGCCGGGACGAATTGGATTCCGGGCGCAGGCGGGCGCTGAGCCGGGCGCCCGCGACGCCTTACAAATTCACCAGCGCCATGCCGCGCGCGTCGTAGCGATCGCCGGCGATGGCGTGGGACGCGGCCGCTTCAATCGCCTTCAAGTCGGCCGACGTCAGCACAATGTCGGCCGACTTGATATTCTCCTCAAGCCGCGCGCGCTTCGTCGTGCCGGGGATCGGCACGATCCAGGGCTTTTGCGCCAGCAGCCAGGCGAGGGCGATCTGCGCCGGCGTCGCGCCCTTTGCGTCCGCGATGGATTTCAAGCTGTCGACGAGCGGCGCGTTCTTGCGCATCGCCTCGGCCTGAAAGCGCGGATTGGTCTTGCGCCAATCGTTGTCGGCGAGCTCCGTATCGGCGGAGAAGGTGCCGGTGAGAAAGCCACGGCCGAGCGGGCTATAGGGTACGAAGCCGATGCCGAGCTCTTGAAGCGTCGGTAGAACTTCGGCTTCCGGCCCGCGCGTCCAGAGCGAATATTCGCTTTGCACCGCCGCGACCGGATGCACGGCATGCGCCCGGCGGATCGTCGCGGCGCTCGCCTCGGAAAGACCGAAGTGCTTGACCTTGCCGGCCTTCACGAGATCGGCGACGGCGCCCGCGACCTCTTCGATCGGCACGGCCGGATCGACGCGATGCTGGTAGAAGAGATCGATATGATCGGTGCGCAGCCGCTTCAGCGATGCGTCGGCGACCGCCTTGATATGCGCCGGCTGGCTGTTGAGGCCGATGGGACCTCGGCCGCCGTGTGAGTCGAGCGCAAAACCGAATTTCGTCGCGATCACCACTTTCTCGCGCAGCGGCGCCAAAGCTTCGCCGACGAGCTCCTCGTTGGTCAGCGGGCCGTAGACTTCGGCCGTATCGAAGAAGGTGACACCGAGATCGACCGCGTGGCGGATCAGCGCGACCATCTCCGCGTGGTCGCCGGGCGCGCCATAGGCCCAGGTCATCCCCATGCAGCCGAGGCCGAGGGCCGAGACTTCGAGGCCGCTGTTTCCGAGAGTGCGCTTTTTCATGATGATCTCCGCATTTTGCTGCGGAACCGATAGACCCTTTGGGGTGGGCTACAAAATCACGTCGCCGCCATCGGATTAGGCGAATTCGCCGTAGCCGCGCGCCATCGCGGCGGCGAAGGCGAGCAGCAGCGGAAAGAGCGCCAGCTCCAGATGGAGATAGAAGCGTACCGTCTTCACATCGCGATCGTCCGGCGCCGCGCTCGCGTTCTGCCAGCGCAGATAGGCCAGCGTCGGCGGCACCGACAGCATGCCGATCACCGCGAAAGTCGCAAGCTTCGCCCAGAAGAAAGCGTTGTGCTCGTAATAATGCCAGCCCTTGGCGGCGAAGACGACGCGGCTGAATCCGGCGATGAGAACCAGACCCGCATCAATGCCGTAGACGAGATCGAGCCGCGCCAGCCGCGCGACGGCGTCGCGTCCAAGACCGGGCCGCAGCGCGAAGAATTCGGCGAAGACGATGCCGAAGAGCACGAATACGAAAATGTGGTGAGCGATAGCGAGAACAAGATCGAGCATCGCAGCGTCCCCATTGGCGCGGGCGCAGCGGTTTTATCCGCGCCTCGCGCGAAATCCAAGCGTGCTCTCGCGAGACATCTTAAGCCTGCGTCAATTCCGGTGCACGCGCGTCTTCCAGCACATCCTTGACGCTGGCGCGGATGAGCTTGCTGAGCGCGGCAAGGGCGGCGCGGCGCGGATGGCTCGGCCGGAAGATGAGCCGGACCCGGCGGCGCGCCTTGGTGCCGCTGAGACGGCGCGCCACGAGCGGGCCGGGCAGGGGCTGCTCCTGCTTCAGCGCCAGCGCCGGGATCAGCGTCATGCCATAGCCGGCTGCCGCCATATGCAGCAACGTCTTCAGGCTTGTCGCGCGCATATCGGCGATCGCCTCTTCGGCATTCTTCGGCGCCCCGCAGAGTTCAAGCGCCTGGTCGCGCAGGCAATGGCCATCGGTCAAGAGCAGCAGCGATTGCGGGTCGATGTCGGCAATCGTGATTTTGTTCTTTTTGGCGAGCGGATTATCGGTGCCGAGGACGAGCCAGAAATCCTCGTCGAAGAGCGTCTCGGCGGTGAGCGCCAGCGTCTCCGGGTCCGAGGCGATGATCGCCGCATCGAGCTTGCCGACTGTGACCAACTCGATGAGCCGCACCGTCAAATCCTCGACCAAAACGAGTCTCATGGACCGCAGTCCGCGCTGCACGGCGGGCAGGGCATAGGGCATGAGATAAGGCCCGAGTGTCGGGATGACGCCGAGATGCAGCGGACCCGCCAGCGGATCGCGCCCCGCCGCGGCGACCGCGACAATATCCTCGGCGGCGGCAAGCGCGCGGCGCGCATGGGCGAGAATGTGTCCGCCCGACAAGGTCGGCCGCACCGTATGGCCGACACGCTCGAAGACGGCGAGGCCAAGTTCTTCCTCGAGTTTGCGGATTTGTCCCGAAAGCGTCGGTTGACTGACATTGCACGCCTCGGCCGCGCGGCCGAAATGGCCAAAGTCGGCAACGGCAACGATGTAACGGAGATCGCGAAGATTCATGTGTCGCCACGAAGTTTGAAGTTATTTTGACCGCCATTGGCGCTGCCTATCAAATTAAATGGAACTATCGATTTGATCAATATCGTCCGAGCGCCTAGTTTGGCGCTACGCCATAGTTATCGAACGAGGCCGGAGGGATAGATGGACGACAAAGTTCAAAACAGCGCGGGCGAGTGCCCGTACGCGCATGCGACGCCTCGGCAGAGGTCCAATCGCGATTGGTGGCCGGATCAGCTCAACCTCAATATCCTCCACCAGAACTCGCCATCGTCCGATCCCTTGGACGAAACGTTCGACTACCGTGAGGAATTCAAGAAGCTCGACTACGAAGCGTTGAAAAACGATCTGCGCAAGCTGATGACCGACTCGCAAGATTGGTGGCCGGCAGACTTTGGCAATTATGGTCCGGCTTTTATTCGTATGGCGTGGCACTCCGCTGGTACTTACCGTCTGAGCGATGGCCGCGGCGGCGCCGGCCGCGGCCAGCAGCGCTTCGCGCCGCTCAACTCCTGGCCGGACAACGTGCTCATCGACAGGTATCGCCGGCTGCTGTGGCCGATCAAGCAGAAGTACGGGCAGAAGATTTCTTGGGCGGATCTGCTGATCCTTACAGGCAATGTGGCGCTGGAGACGATGGGTTTTCGCACCTTTGGCTTTGCCGGTGGACGGGAAGACACCTGGGAACCCGACCAGGACGTAAACTGGGGCTCGGAGACCGCATGGCTCGAGCATCGCCCGCTCGAGAAGTTCGAAAATCCGCTCGGCGCGACCGAGATGGGCCTGATCTACGTCAATCCCGAAGGTCCGAACGCAAACGGCGACCCGCTGTCCGCCGCCAAATTTATCCGCGAGACTTTCGCCCGCATGGCGATGAACGACGAGGAAACCGTCGCGCTGATCGGCGGCGGTCACACATTTGGCAAGACCCACGGTGCCGCGCCCGAATCCCACAAGGGGCTGGCTCCGGAAGCCGCCGGGCTGGAAGCGCAGGGTCTCGGCTGGATCAGCGACTATGGCTCCGGCAGCGGTAACGACGCCATCGGCAGCGGTCTGGAAGTCATCTGGACCCAGACGCCGGCGCAGTGGAGCAACCACTTCTTCGATAACCTGTTCAGGTTCGAGTGGGTACAGACGCGCAGCCCTGCCGGCGCCATCCAGTGGGAGGCCAAGGACGCCGAGGCCAGCATCCCCGACCCGCACGATCCATCGAAAAAGCGCAAGCCGACCATGCTGACGACCGACCTGTCGCTGCGCTTCGACCCAATCTACGAGAAGATCTCGCGTCGCTTCCTGGAGAATCCGCAGGCCTTCGCCGAGGCTTTCGCCCGCGCTTGGTTCAAACTGACCCATCGCGATATGGGTCCGCGCGCGCGCTATCTCGGTCCGGAAGTGCCCAAGGAAGAACTGATCTGGCAGGATCCGGTGCCTGCCGTCGATCATCCGTTGATTGACGAGGCGGACATCGCCGCACTCAAGGCCGAGGTGCTTGCGACGGGTCTGACCGTGTCCGAACTGGTCGGCACGGCCTGGGCCTCTGCCTCCACCTTCCGCGGCGGCGACAAGCGCGGCGGGGCGAACGGTGCGCGCATCCGTCTGGAACCGCAGAAGGATTGGGAGGTCAATCGGCCTGCCCAACTCGCGAAGGTGCTCAAAACCCTTGAAGGGATTCAGAAGGACTTCAATGCGGCGCAGTCAGGCGGCAAAAAGGTTTCGCTCGCCGATCTCATCGTTCTCGGCGGTTGTGCCGCGGTCGAAAAGGCCGCGAAGGACGCCGGGACCGATGTAGAAGTACCGTTCACGCCGGGACGCACCGACGCTTCGCAGGAGCAGACCGAAGTCCATTCGTTTGCGCCACTCGAACCGCGCGCCGACGGTTTTCGCAATTATCTTGCTGGCCGGCAATTTATGACGCCGGAGGAAGCGCTGGTGGATCGGGCGCAATTGCTGACCCTGACAGCGCCGGAAATGACCGTGCTTGTCGGCGGCCTGCGTGTGCTTGGTGCCAATGCTGATGACTCTCTGCATGGCGTCTTCACGGACCGCCCGGAAAAGCTGACGAACGATTTCTTCGTCAACTTGCTCGATATGCGTACCGCGTGGAAGGCGACCTCGCCGGCTCAAGACGTGTTCGAGGGCCGTGACCGTGCGACCGGCGAACTGAAATGGACTGGCACGCGCGCCGACCTCGTCTTCGGTTCGCACTCGCAGCTCAGAGCCATTGCGGAGGTCTATGCCAGCGCCGACGCGCAGAAGAAGTTCGCGCATGACTTCGTCGCCGCCTGGACCAAGGTGATGAATGCCGATCGCTTCGACCTTGTCAGGAGATAAGCGAGCGTCAGCTCGGCTGTTTCCATAAGGGTCTCAATGACATTCCGCCGTGCCTTCGCGCGATGGTTTAGAGCCCCCTGCGCCCGGCGGTCAGCCGAAAGTCTCCGGGCGTATGCCGCCAGCCTAGGCGGCGAGCAGCCGCGGGTCGTCCCCCCGCGGCTGTTGCTTTTCCCGCCTTGCCTTCCCATATCCACGCCTCTATAAGCACCACATTCCACACGCGGAATTCGCGGTCCTGCTTCAAGGCCCGCACCGGTGGCTTCCGGCGGCAACGCCGGCCAGCCTGACTTTCCGCGGCGGCTTAACCGGAGAAGACTGACCCATGTCACTGCCTGATTTTTCTATGCGTGGCCTCCTCGAGGCCGGCGCCCATTTCGGCCATCAATCGCACCGCTGGAACCCGAAAATGGCGCCGTATATTTTCGGCACCCGCAATAATATCCATATCATCGACCTCGCCCAGACGGTGCCGCTGCTGCATCAGGCGCTGAAGGTCGTCTCCGATACGGTGGCGCGTGGCGGGCGCGTACTCTTCGTCGGCACCAAGCGCCAGGCGCAGGATGCGATCGCGGACGCCGCGAAGCGCTCGGCGCAATATTACATCAATTCCCGCTGGCTCGGCGGCATGCTGACGAACTGGAAGACCATCTCGGCTTCCATCCAGCGCCTGCGCAAGGTGAACGAGACCCTCGAGACGGGCGGCCCCGGCCTGACCAAGAAAGAGCGCCTGATGCTGTCGCGCGAGCGCGACAAGCTGGAGAAGGCGCTCGGCGGCATCAAGGAGATGGGCGGCACGCCGGACCTCATCTTCGTCATCGACACCAACAAGGAACAGTTGGCGATCAAGGAAGCGGCGCGGCTTCACATTCCTGTCGCGGCCATTCTCGATACCAATTGCAACCCGGACGGAATCACCTATCCGATTCCCGCCAATGACGACGCGGGGCGCGCCATCAGCTTCTATTGCGATCTGTTCGCCCGCGCGGCGCTCGATGGCATTTCCCGCAGCCGCGGCGAAGCCGCAATCGATTTCGGCGCCGACGAGACACCGCTCGCGGAGGATCTGCCGGAGATCGCCGCCGCGCCGGAAGCCGGCACGCCGGTTGAGCATTTCGAACTGCTGACGGCTCCGCGCGGCGCGCCTGACGATCTCGCCAAGCTGCATGGCGTTGGCCCGCAGGTCGTGAAGAAGCTCAACGATGCCGGCGTCTTCCATTATTGGCAGGTCGCGGCGCTGACGTCTGAGGAAGCCAAAAAGCTCGATCAGGATTTGAAGCTTGGCGGCCGCATCGAGCGCGATGGCTGGACGGAGCAGGCGAAGAGCCTGATCGCTGCGGAATAAACGGCGGCCCTTTGGCTCCGGGCGGCTGCGGTGCCCGCATCGCATCCGCTGCGCGTATGCAGATGCGCCGTTCCGCATCTGCTTTGCTCATGTCGAATGATTGAAGGATGAACGCAATGGCGATTGTCACGGCGGCACTGGTAAAAGAACTGCGCGAAAAGACCGGCGCCGGTATGATGGATTGCAAGACGGCGCTCGCCGAGAGCGACGCCAATATCGAAGCGGCGGTCGATTGGCTGCGCAAGAAGGGCCTCTCCAAGGCGGCGAAGAAATCCGGCCGTGTCGCGGCTGAGGGCCTGATCGCGCTCGCGGTCGGTCCGCGCGACGGCGTTGCGATCGAGGTCAATTCGGAGACGGATTTCGTTGCCCGCAACGAGGAGTTCCAGGCGCTCGCGCATACGATCGCGCTCGTCGCTCTGGAGAAGGGCCTCAGCGACATCGAGGCGTTGAAGGGCACTCATTATCCGGGCGGCGGCACAGTCGCGGATGCGATCGCCAACGGCATCGCGACGATCGGCGAGAATCTCAACCTGCGCCGCGCCGCGTCGGTTCACGTCGAGAACGGTGTGGTCGGTCATTACGTCCACAATTCGGTTGGCGAGGGCCTCGGCAAGATCGGCGTGCTCGTCGCGCTCGAATCGACCGGCAAGACCGACGTGCTGACGCCGCTCGCGCGGCTCATCGCCCTGCATGCCGCAGCGGCCAGTCCGCTCGCGGTCGATCCCTCGGGTCTCGATCCCGAGGTCGTCGCGCGCGAGAAGAAAGTGCTGGCCGAGAAGAACGCCGGCAAGCCGCCGCATGTCCTCGAGAAGATCGTCGAGTCGGGCCTCAAGACCTATTACAAAGAGGTCACGCTGCTCGAACAGCCCTCGATCCATGCGGAGCACGGTAACAAGACCATCGGTCAGGTGTTGAAAGAGGCCGAAGGGGCCGCCGGCGCGCCAGTGACGCTGAAGGCCTTCGTGCGCTATGCGCTCGGCGAAGGCATCGAGAAGCAGGAAACCGACTTCGCCGCCGAGGTCGCGGCTGCTTCGGGGCAAGGCTAAGACGAGGCCGCTTCAGCGGCCTCTCACTTGCGTTTTTTAGCCGGCTTGATTGGCTTCTTTGCCGATTTGGCCGGCTTTTTTATTGTCTTTTTTGTTGTCTTGGCGCGCTTCTTCGCCGGCTTGGCCCGCGCCTTCGCTGGTTTTGCGGCGACTTTGGCGATCTTCGCCTTTTTCCCGCGCCGGCGACTGGCAAGAATTTCCGCGAGCGTGACTGGCCGATAATCGAAGACATCGACTCCGACGTCATATTGGCGCGGCAACTCTTTCATCTTGCCGTGCGAATGGCCGTGAATGTCGATCGCGCCCTTGGTGCTGTTGTGCCAACTGCGGAAAGGATAATGGCACAGGATCAGCAGGTGTCCGTCGAGTGCGATTTCGGCGTAAGTCGACACGCTCGCCCATGTTTCATTCTCGATCACCGTCGGCGAATCGTTGTTGCCGACGATGAGATGTTTGCGGCCGTTCAGCGCCCTCAGCCATTTGGTGACGGCGGCTTCGTCGTCGATGCGGGCGAAATCGCCGAGGTGATAAACATCGTCGTCCGGGGCGACGACCGCGTTCCAGCGGGCGATCAGTCCGGCATCATGCTCGGCAATATTGGCAAAGGGACGCTTGTCGATCCGGATGCGTCGGGCATCGCCGAAATGCGTGTCGCTGGTGAAGAAAACAGCCATTGGTCTCGTGTGCAATCTGGCTTTGCCCGAAGGCGAAACCGAATTTCTAACACAAAACGCTGATTCTAATTAGCTCCGCAGACCAAGTCTTCAGCGGCGCCCGCGCGTGCTCATCTCGACAGCGAATTTGACCAGCGCCACGCTGGTGCCGATCTTCAGCTTCTGCTTGATGAGCGCGACCGTATTGGCGACAGTCTTGTAGCCGATGTCGAGCGCTGCGGCGATCTCCGTCAGGCTCTTGCCCTGGCCGAGCAGGGCGACGACTTGCCGCTCGCGGCCGCTCAGCTCGCGCAACGGATCTTTGCTCGGTTCCAGATTGGCGAGCGCCAGGGCCTGCGCCACCGAGCGGCCGAGATAGACCGAACCGGCGCGCACCGAATCGATCGCGGCGAGGATCGTCGTTGGCTCGTCACTCTTGGTGATATAGCCGCGCGCGCCCATATCGAGCGCCCGCGTTACGAAGGGTGCCGTCTCGTGCATGCTGAAGACGATGATCTGCGCGGCGGCATTATCGGCGTTCAGACCGGGGATCATGTCGAAGCCCGAGCCTTCGCCAAGGCCGATGTCGAGGATGATGACGTCCGGATGGAAGTCGCGATTGGCAGTGAAGCCGTCGGCGACGGTGCTGGCCTCGACGACCTCGAGATCGGGCCGGCGGTGGAAAATCAGGCGCGCGCCGTCACGGACGATCGGATGGTCTTCGATCATCAGGACTTTGACCTTTTCGTCCATCTCGCCCCTTATCCGGCTCTTTGGCGCGCGTTGCGCGGCGGTCCACACCTTGTGGCCCGGCGGCTGCCGGAGCGCAATAGAACTTGTCGACAGGTGGGACCGCGAGGGCACGGCGCGGGCGCGCATCGTGAAACTTCGGTGAAATTCGCGGTTTTCAGCTTCGGAACCGGCGGGTGATCGGCTAGAAAGACGCCGCTGGAGGCGATGGATACCTTATGAGCGACAAAAAACCGAGGTGGCGGCGAATCGTCGTCAAACTCTCCGGCGAGGCCTTGATGGGCAAGGCCAGCCACGGGCTCGATGCCAGCACGGTCGAGGCCATTGCCGCCGATCTCGCGAGTGCGGCGCGGCTGGGGGTCGAGACGGCCGTCGTCGTCGGCGGGGGTAATTTCTTCCGCGGAATTGCGGGAGCTGAGACGGGCATCGAGCGCGCCCGCGCGGATTCGATCGGCATGCTGGCGACGGTCATGAACGCGCTCGCCATGGAGTATGCCATCGAGAAACAGGGGCAGGCCGCGCGCGCACTCTCCGCCGTCGCCATGCCCTCGCTCTGCGAGCCCTATTCGCGCCAGGCGGCGCTGCACCATCTCGGCAAGGGCCGCGTGGTCGTGCTCGCCGGCGGCACGGGCAATCCGTTTTTCACGACCGACACGGGCGCGGCGTTGCGCGCCGCCGAACTCTCTGCCGACGTTATCCTTAAGGCGACGCAGGTCGATGGCGTCTATTCCGCCGATCCGAAGCGTGACCCCGCGGCGCGGCGCTACGAAACGCTGACGCATGATGAAGCGATCGCCAGGAATCTCGCGATCATGGATACCGCCGCCTTCGCGCTCGCGCGCGAGACCAAAATTCCGATTCTCGTATTCTCGATCAAGGAGCCGGGCGCCATTTGTGCCGTGCTGCAAGGCAAGGGCCGAGCGACCCTCGTTACGCCCTGATGCGGCACGCTGGGCGCACGGCTTGGCGGGGCGGGGGAAATGGCATAGCAAAGCGAGAGATTCTGTGGTCATATCCGCCCGCAATCGCCAAGTTTTCGCGGAAATACGTCCGCGGAGCGACGCTGTCCCAAGGCGCAGCGCGTGCAAATTGGCCCGACCGCCGTACGGCAGGCGGAAATCCCTTTGGCAAGGTTGAAGGATGAGTGACGGGTTTGATCTTTCTGATTTGAAGCGCCGGATGCAGGGGACTATCGCTTCGCTGAAGCATGAACTTGGCGGGTTACGAACCGGCCGCGCCTCGGCGAGCCTGATCGAGCCGGTCCATGTCGATGCCTATGGCCAATCGATGTCGATCAACCAGCTCGCCACGGTCAGCGTTCCCGAGCCGCGGATGCTGTCGGTTCAGGTCTGGGACAAAGGCATGGTCGGGGCTGTCGAGCGCGCGATCCGCGATTCGAACCTTGGGCTTTCGCCGGTTACCGAAGGCCAGATCCTGCGCATCCGGATTCCGGAGCTCAACGAGCAGCGCCGTAAAGAGATGGTGAAGGTCGCGCACCGTTATGCTGAGGAGGCGCGGGTTGCCGTGCGGCATGTACGCCGCGACGGCATCGACGATCTGAAGCGTCTGCTGAAAGACAAGCTGATCAGCGAAGACGACGAGAAGCGCCACGTTGGAGAGGTGCAGAAGGTTACCGACCAGCATATCGGCGAGATCGACACCGCGCTGGCGACCAAGGAAAAGGAAATTATGCAGATCTGACCGCGCGCGCGGACGGCGTGGGCGGCCTTCCAGGTAAAGATGTCGCGTTCCGGCCTCACTTCGATGCCAATTGCGAGAGATGGCTTTCAGGGAAGATGTTGAGATGACCGGCGCCGAGGCGGCAATGCAAGTCAAGCCAGTAAAGGCCGCGAGCTCCCAGCCCGCGACGCCAGCGCCGGCGAAAACGCGCGATGTTCCGCCGCTTCAGGGTCGCGTTCCCCGGCATGTCGGCGTGATCATGGATGGCAATGGCCGCTGGGCGTCGAGCCGCGGTCTGCCGCGTATCGAAGGCCATCGGCGCGGGGTCGAGGCGCTGCGGGCGACGGTGCGTGCCGCGATCGATCTCGGGCTCGATTATCTCACCGTCTACAGTTTCTCGTCGGAGAACTGGAGCCGCCCGGTTGAAGAGATCAGTGACCTCATGGGGCTGCTGAAATTCTTCATCCGCAACGACCTTGCCGAGCTTGCGCGCGCCGGGGTCAGGATCAAGATGATCGGGACGCGCAGCAATCTCAAACCCGATATTCTGGCCTTGCTCGAGGAGGCGGAGAGCGCCACCGCCGCCAACAGCGGTCTCAATCTCGTTGTCGCCTTCAATTATGGCAGCCGTCAGGAGATCGCGGCGGCAATGCGCCTCATTGCCCAGAAGGTTGCCGAGGGCACGCTCGATCCCGCCAGCATTGACGCCGACGTGATCGCCAGCCATCTCGACACCGCCGGCATTCCGGACCCTGATCTCATCATCCGCACCTCGGGCGAGCAGCGGCTTTCGAACTTCCTTATGTGGCAGGCGGCCTATAGCGAATTCGTCTTCCTGCCGATTCACTGGCCGGACTTCGACCGCGCCGCCCTGGCTGCGGCGATCGAGGAATTTTCCGCCCGCGAGCGCCGTTTCGGCGGCGTGACCTTGCCGCCGGCCAGTGCTAAATCCGGTCGATGACCAATCCGAATGAGGCGGCGGCGCGCGCGCTGCGGATACGGCTTGCCGATCTCGGCCCGCGCCTCGGCTCCGCTGCGGTACTTATTGCGGTTGCGACCGTGTCGTGGTGGGTTGGCAGCATCAGCTTTTTCGTCGTCTGGCTTATTGCCGCGCTCGTCGTGCATTTCGAGTGGGAGCGGATCGTCGGCGGCGCCAATCTGGACGCGCGGCTCGCCATCGGCACGCTCTCCCTGATCGCGGCCGCCATAGCGGTTCGCTCGCAGGCGGCCGGGTTCGCCGTCCTGATTATCATCGCTGCGGCGATCGTCAGCGGGTTGCAGGCTGGTCCCGGGCGGCGCCTCTGGTCGGGACTGGGCGTTGCCTATGCCGGCGCGCTGATTCTCGCCGTGCTGACGCTGCGCAGTTCCTTTCCCTTCGGCCGTTGGGCTATCGGCTGGCTCTTCGCCATCGTCTGGGGCACCGATGCCTGCGCTTATTTCGCCGGGCGGCTGATCGGCGGACCCAAATTCCTGCCGCACATCTCGCCCTCGAAGACTTGGTCGGGCACCGGCGTCGGCATCATCGCCGGCGCCCTGATCGGCCTTGGCTTTCTCGCCGTCGCGGCGCAAATCAGCCAGCTTGAGGCGCTGCGGCCCGATCCCGCCTTGTTCTTCCTCGGCCTTGTCCTCGCGGCGGTATCGCAGACCGGCGATCTCTTCGAATCCTGGATGAAACGGCGTTTCGGGGCTAAGGATTCGGGGACTTTCATTCCCGGCCACGGCGGCCTTATGGATCGCGTCGACGGCTTTGTCGCCGCGGTCGTCTTTGCGGCGTTCCTCGGTATGCTGCGGGCGTTTCCCACGCCGGCCGAGGGCCTGTTTCACTGGATGTAAAACGCATGACCCTGGGATTTGATGTACAAGATAAAACCGTGCCGCGGCGCAAGCCGGGCGCGCGGCGCAGTGTCGTCATTCTCGGCGCGACGGGCTCGATCGGCACGTCGACCGCCGACGTCATCCTGAATTCCAACGGGGCGTTCGACGTCGTCGCGGTCGCCGGCGGCCGCGATCCGATAGCGCTCGCCAAGGTTGCGCGTGAGCTTGGCGCGCGCTTTGCCGCGCTCGCCGATCCTTCCGGCTATGATGCGCTGAAAGAGGCCCTCCAGGGCACGGGCATCAAAGCCGCCGCGGGGCGCGAGGCAGTCATCGAGGCGGCATTGCAACCCGCCGATATTGTCGTCGGCGCCATCGCCGGAACGGCCGGAGTCGAGCCAACCTATGCGGCGCTGTCGGCCGGGCGCACCGTCGCGCTCGCCAACAAGGAATGTCTCGTCTGTGCCGGTGCCGTCTTCATCCATCAGGCCAAGGCAATGGGAACACGGCTCCTGCCGGTCGACAGCGAGCACAATGCGATCTTCCAGGCGCTCGGCGACGCCGATTCCGATACGATCGAGATGATGACCCTGACGGCGTCCGGCGGCCCCTTCCGTTCCTGGACGGCCGAGGCCATCGCCAAGGCGACGCCGGAACAGGCCCTGAAACACCCCAATTGGGCAATGGGCTCGAAAGTAACGATCGACTCTGCCGGCCTTATGAACAAAGGTCTGGAAGTTATTGAGGCGCATCATATTTTTGGTATCGAGGCCGAGCGTTTGGACGTTCTGGTCCATGCCCAGTCGGTCGTCCACGGCCTTGTCGCCTTCCGCGACGGCTCGGTGACTGCTGGTCTCGCCGCGCCCGACATGCGCGTACCGATCGCCCACTGCCTGTCCTATCCCGAGCGGCTGACGACGCGGGCGCGCCGGCTGGACCTTGCCGCCGTGGGGCAATTGACCTTCGAGCGGCCGGATTTCGACCGCTTTCCGGCGCTGCGCGTAGCGCTTGATGCCTTGCGCACGGGCCAGGGGCTGCCGACCGTGCTCAACGCGGCCAATGAGGTAGCGGTCGAGGCCTTCCTTAACCGGCGTATTTCCTTCCATGATATCGCCCGTTTGGTCGAAGCCTGCTGCGAGGCGGCGCTGCGCGACGGCACCGCGGCCGAGCCCGCCTCCATTGAGGAAGCCCTGGCCGTTGACCATATTGCAAGAGAAAGTGCCAGGACCCTCTTGGCGAGGGGCGAAGGTTTCGGCAAGTTAACGACTTGCTAACCAACTCGGTTAGCCATCAGATACCCGCCCAGGTTGCGCCGGCGGGTCGACGGTCTGGCCAGCCTCCGGCGCGCAGAGGAATGAAATGTCGATTTCGGCTCATCTCGCCGCCGTTGCTGGCAACATCCTGCCTTTTCTCTTCGTTCTCGGTATCGTCGTCTTCTTTCATGAGTTGGGTCACTTCCTCATCGGCCGGCTCTGCGGCGTTAAGGTTGATGCCTTCTCGCTCGGTTTCGGGCCGGAGATCACGGGCTTTGTGGATCGCTGGGGCACGCGCTGGCGGCTCGGGCTTCTTCCGCTTGGCGGCTATGTGAAATTTCACGGCGATGCCAATGGCGCCTCGATGACCGACGAGGAGGCTGCCGCGAGCATGCCCGAGGCCGAGAGAAAGGTGACATTCTTCGGCCAAAGCGTGTGGAAGCGCGCCGCTATCGTGGTTGCCGGGCCGCTGGCCAATTTCGTCCTGGCGATTGTGATCTTTACCGGAATTTTCGCGATCCACGGTCGTGGCGTCCTTATTCCGCAGGTCGACAAGATTTCCCATAACGGCGCCGCCGAGGCGGCCGGCTTCAAGCCCAACGACGTGATTCTCTCGATCGATGGGCGCAAGGTCGACAGCTTCGAGGACGTTCAGCGCATCGTTCAGGTTTCGAGCGATGTCCCGCTGACTTTCGTCGTCGCCCGGCTGGGCAAGGACGTCACTTTGGTGGCGACGCCGCGCCGGCGCAGCCAGACGACGGCGACGGGTTTGGCGGATGTCGGCGTCCTCGGCGTCGAGGCCAAGGCGGTGGAAGCCAACTGGCACATTCAGCGCTACGGTCTCGTCAAATCCTTCCAGCTCGCCACGGGCGAGACCTGGTACGTTATCGATCAGACGGCGACCTATGTGCGCGGGCTGTTTCTTGGCCGCGAATCGACTGATCAATTGTCGGGGCCGATTCGGATCGCCGAGGTTTCCGGGGAAATGGCCAAGGTCGGATTCGCAGCTCTCCTCAATCTTGCCGCGGTTTTGTCAATTTCAATTGGAATCCTTAACCTGCTACCGATTCCGCTCCTCGATGGCGGACACCTGTTTTATTACGCGATCGAGGCGGTGCGAGGAAAAGCATTGAACGATAGAATCCAGCAGGTTGGCTTCAGGATCGGCCTGACCTTCGTGCTGGGACTAATGATCTTGGCGACGTACAACGATATTTTGCGGCTGACGAAGTGATTCTAGGCCGTGAGGGCGCGCCGCGCACGGTGGCGCGCGAGCAGGGGGCTTTCATCAGGATTCTTGCCGGGCTGAAGGGTCCGTAGGCCGCGCCGCGCCCGAAAAGCGCGGTTAACCATCGGCCTTAACGCGAAGCTCAGGGATTAAGCGTGTCTTACTCGCCACGCAGTTCCGAAAACGACGCGGAGGGGGCAAACGGCAATTTGCAGGGTATGGCAAACCTTGTAGAAGCAGAACCTGGGGTTGGCAGGTAGGCGGCGAAAAAGCCGCTAAAACAAGCTGAGCGGCGTATCGCGCCGAGACTTGAACTGGCAACCTCTGGCGAACGCCGGGAGGTCGTCCGAAAGAACTGACTTGGTGGGGTGCGGCAAGGTTGGGCGCCGAAAGGGTCCGGCCGGGTGGCAAAGTTGGATCGATAAGCGGGGACCGGGCGTAGATGCAATTTATTCGGGGTCAATTGTTCCGGTGGTTTCTCGCCGTGCTTATCGTGATGCCATTCCTGGCGTCGGTTCCTGCTTTGGCTGCCAACGTGATCGTCGAAGGCAACCATCGCGTCGACAGCGAGACGATCGCTTCCTACTTCTCGGGAACCGATCCCGCCTCGGTCAACACGGGCGTCAAGGCGCTCTATGCCACCGGCCTTTTCTCGGACATTGAGATATCGCACTCCCGCGGTGGCGTCGTCGTCCGGGTCGTCGAAAACAACCTGATCAATCGCGTTGCCTTCGAAGGCAACAGCAAGGTCAAGAGCGATCAGCTTGAGGGCTCGATCCAGTCGAAGGACCACGGTCCCTTCAACAAGACGATCGTGGATGCCGACGTCGAGCGCATCAAGGACCTCTATCGCCGCGCGGGCGAGGCGGCCGCGAGCGTCACCTATCGAATCGTCAATCTGCCGAATGGCCGCGTCGATGTCGTCTTCAAGATCGACGAAGGTCCGAAAACCGGCGTGAAGGACATCGTTTTCGTCGGGAATCACGTCTATTCGTCGGGCAAACTGCGCGACTTGATGCAGACGACCGAGATGGACTGGCTGTCGTTCTTCAAGTCCTCCGACGTCTACGATCCGGACAAGATTGCGTCCGATCTCGACGCGATCCGGCGCTTCTATCTCAAGAACGGCTATGCCGATTTCCACATCGTCGGCTCCGATGCGCGTTACGACCCGTCGTTGAAGGGTTACGTCGTCACGATCACCGTCGAGGAAGGCCCGCAATATCACGTCGCGGCGGTCGATATCGAATCGCACATCGCGGCGATCAACGGCGATGCGCTGCGCACGTATCTGCGCATCTCGGCCGGCGAGATTTACAACGGCGATCAGGTGCAGAAGACGACGGACGCCCTGACGACGCAGGTCATGCGGCGTGGTTATGCCTTTTCCCAGGTGCATCCGCGCGGCGATCGCGATCCAGTGACGCGCACCGTCCGCATCGCTTTCGTCATCGACGAAGGCCCGCGCGTCTACGTCGAGCGAATCGACATTCGCGGCAACACGCGCACCCGTGACTATGTCATCCGCCGCGAGTTCGATATCGGCGAGGGCGACGCCTATAACAAGGCGATCGTCGATCGTGCCGAACGCCGGCTGAACAATCTCGGCTACTTCAAGAAGGTGACGATCACCAACGAGCCGGGCTCGGCGCCCGACCGCGTGGTCGTCGTCGTCACGGTCGAGGACCAGCCGACCGGCTCGTTCTCGGTCTCCGGCGGCTATTCGACGGCCGAAGGTGTCATCGGCGAAGTTTCGGTGCAGGAAACCAATTTCATGGGCCGCGGCCAGTTCGTGCGCCTGTCGGTCCAGCTCGGCCAATATGCGGAAGGCGCGACCTTCTCCTTCACCGAACCCTATTTCCTCGGCCATCGTATCGCCGCGGGCTTCGATCTGTTCGCCAAGAACAGCACGGTGTCGCAATATGCCTTCTATAACGACTTCATGGTCGGTGGCACATTACGCGGCGGTATTCCGGTGACGGACGAGATCACCTTCGCGCCGCGTTACTCGATCTATTCGTCCTATATCTCCATCCCGAACAATTCCTGGTATCCGTACAACGATTGTACGAACCCGATCTACGGGATCACCCCGACCTGGAACGGAAGCTCCGGCGTCCAGGCGACGAACACCTACAACTGCTTGACCAACGGCGAGGCCTCGCTGGCGCTGAAGCAGGCGCAGGGCACGACGCTTACCTCGATGCCGGGCTTCACTCTGTCGTATAATTCGCTCGACAACAATCGCATGCCGACCGACGGCATCCATGCCGAATGGCGTGAGGATTTCGCCGGCGCCGGCGGCAACGAGCGATACGTCCGTTCGACCGCGGATCTGCGCTATTATCACTCGATCTATGATCAATGGGATATCGTCGGGCTGCTGCATTTCCAGGGCGGTATCCTGAATCATTACGGCTCGGGCGATGAAAGGATCGTCGACAATTTCAACATGGGGCCGGAGCTGATACGCGGCTTCCAGCCTGACGGTCTCGGCCCGCGCGACGTGTCTGTCGACCCGCAAGGCAATCCGCTCGGCGGCACCAAATATTGGGGCGCCTCGGCGGAGGCGGACTTCCCGATCTGGGGCCTGCCCAAGGAGGTCGGCCTGCGCGGCGCCGTGTTCACCGATTGGGGCGCGCTCTGGGGTTACCAAGGGCCGACCTATTTCCCGCAATTTGCCTCCAACCCGGCGGTTGTTGGTGGATGCGGACCGGGCTGCTCTTATCAGGGCGATAAGATCACGGTCGGCGGCGATACGTCTTCCATCAGAGGTTCGGTCGGCGTCTCGCTCATCTGGGCCTCGCCGATGGGTCCGATTCGCTTCGACTTTGCCAAGGCGGTCAAGAAGAACCAGTGGGATCAGACGCAGATCTTCAACTTCACCGGCGGCACGACTTTCTGATCGCCGCGTGACGTTGCGGGAACGCGGCCGGAAAGGCCGCTGGGGCGTGTTGTGGAAAAGCCGCATGGCTTTTCCAATCGGAATACGCTTCAGACATCACGAATTGGCGCGATTTCTGATCGGCCGGATGGATTCCATCCGGCTGGAAAGCGCGCTAGTGTGCCCGCCGTCCGCTCCCGCCACGCGGGGCTGCTATCCTGACATGCGAGCCGCATGAACGATCCGACCTTCTTCCGCCCCGCGATTCGCCCCAGCCTTGCCGAGGTGGTCGACTGGACCGGCGCCGCCCCGACCCGCGCCGCCGACCTCGGCGATCTTTTCGTCGAGAATGTCGCGACTCTGGACGAAGCCGGGCCGCATTCGCTCGCCTTTTTCGACAACGTCAAATATCTCGACGATCTCGCCGTCACCCAGGCGATGGCGTGTTTCGTCACGCCCCGCTATGCCGC